>MFCP01000012.1:7759-38658 GCA_001776635.1 Candidatus Daviesbacteria bacterium RIFCSPHIGHO2_01_FULL_40_11
CTACATCCAAATTAGACAGTTGAGAGAGCATTCTTCTTTTATCCCCTTCAGACATGGCAACGACTTTATTTGCCCTTCCCCAAAATCTTTTTTCCCAATATTTCATTTTCAGTACATCAAAGTATAAGAAAGGCTTTAAAAATATATTGCGGTGGCTGTCTGCGTAATGGCTATAAACTAAATACTCAATAGTTTGCTCTACTAAAAGTATTGGGATACTCGTTTCCGGGATATGTGGCATGACATAAAAAGTTTCTGCATGAATAAGATCAAATTTTTCTGTCTTTAGCTTCTTGGCTATTGCATTTTTTTCCTCTCCAGCCCAATTTCTAATAACCAAAAAGGGGTAAAGACTAAAGCCGGTCTTCAATATATTTTCAATAGTCCACGGTTTTTCTGATCTCCTGAATACTTGAACTTCTTTACAAAACTTTTTCAGCTGTCCAACATATTTTTTTTCATCATTACTTTTTACTAAACTAAAAAGGGTAATTTCATGCCCAAGCGACGCAAGTCTCTTTATTAAATTGTACGACCGCGTTTGACCACCAGTGAGTAGTGGATAAGGGAGATACGGAGTAAGCATTAATATCTTCATATTTTTTGAATCCTTTCAAATTCTTTATTACTTATCAAGAGAAGTTTTAATTTTCGTTAGATCTGCTATCACAAAACGCGGATTATCCTCCAATACTTCAAAATGCCTTATCACCCAATTAGTTCTATCATCTCTAGTCGTAGATATATAATGTGTTACTCCATAATCTGCCACCAGCTCTGTCAAAGGTAACATTTCTGCCGCAAATCCCTGGCGGTTTGTTTGATATAAAAAGGCAGTGTCACCATTGTAAGGCGCTAAAACGATTGCATCTTTTGGTAGTATTTGATCAGCTCTTTTGCCGGCCTCTACTATAACAGGGTTGTTTATTTTATAAAACTCTTTAACTACTTTAAATCCAAAATAAAATGACAGAGGAAATAAAACTAATGCCACTATAATGGTCCCTATTCTCGGTATAAACGAATTACTACCTTTAAAAAGAGCAACAAATCCTAGTGAGAAAAATATTGAAGCTACAGGCACAAAAAGGGTTTGATAATAATTATGTCGAACATTCCCTGTTGCAAAAATAACCATAAATAAGAATGCGGACAAAGCCCAAAAGTGTAAAAAGTAATTCCCGTTTCTAGGCCTACTAATGATTCCAATAAAGAATAATACTATTCCTGTTGCGGAGAGAATCTCTCCTCCAATTCTCTCAGAAATTATCCACCACCAAAATGCCGGCCGGAAACGTATTCCATCACCATTAAGTAACCAATTGGAAGCAGGTATCCCCTCCGGCTGTTGAAGCATCCAAAGCCTCCATAAAACAAAAGGTAGGAGTGCTGATGCCATTAGCATAATAAATTTCCCCCAAAATCTCTTGTCAGCCCTACGGTACATTGAATATAGGAGCGGTAAAAAGAAAAATATCGCCCAAGGTTTCATTAAAAAAGCAATCGCCGTAAAAATAAAACCTAAGCTGGCTAAAATCCAACCCCGCTCCCAAATCCATTTGTCTGCGAAATAAACCATACCCAGTGCAAAAAAAACAAAAGTTGGCTCTGGTAAAGTTGTCCTTCCGAAAAAAACATTAAATGGTAAAAAAGCAAAAGTAAATGAAGTAATCAAAGCAACAGTAGTGTTTGCATATTTCTTAACGATGAAGAAAATCAAAGCTATTGAGGCTACGGAGAAAATCACGGAAACTAAACGATGATATTTATCGTCTATTCCAAACAAAAGATACAAAGGATAAACTAGCATATTGTAAATTGGAAATTCAACGAATCGAAATGTGGCAGGATTGATAACCGGATTTTCCGATACTCCCGACATATCATCATATTTTGGAAAAAAGGGATTAAAACCCATCTTAATAAAATTTCTAGTGACTGCTGCAGTATCTGCCTGCCTCCATGAATGCCAATCTGCTAAGGGTGCATCTATTTTATAAAGCCTAACCAAAAGGCCAAAAAAAATTATAAGTGTTAGCCAAAAATATTGATTTAGAAAGACTTTCAATAGTTTCATTAATCTAACTTTGTTTATCAAATCTTAATACTGCTAAATTTAATCCTAATATCATCCAAAAAAGAGAGGCCACTTTGGATGCCTCAAATACATCTATAAAAAGTCCGTTAACGATAAAAGCAATAAGCATCGCCAAGACTCCTGCCGAAAAAAACCTAATTAACTTACTTCCATTCTTGATGGAGTAGAATACTCTTTTTACAATTTCAACTATAATTAAAATGAAGGCAAGAGTTCCCAAGATTCCAACTTCTCCTAAAGACCTTAAAAAGTCATTATCGGTTGCTATATCTAAAGAAGAATAGCCTGTACCCAAGAGAGGATTTTTAGTGAAAGAGGTAATTGCCCTGGGCCACTCGATCTGAAGCCTAATTTGGAAAGACCTATACACACCAAGCTGTGTCGTATCAATAGGTTCACCCGGGGTGATATCTGTTGCTGTTTGTCCGGAAGGACTGGCAAACGAAGATGTTGATGCTGATACACTTGAAGTTTGTATAGCCAGTGTGGGAATATTCAACTTGCTTCTCACCTTTTGATCCTGAGTTTTCCCTTCATACCTTTGACCTTGCTGAAGTAGGTTGACTGTTACTGTTGATATAAGTCTATCTCGAAGCTGAGAAGGATAGACCAAAATTACGACAATCACCCCTAAAATAAGTAGAAGATATTTTGTTTTTCTTATTAGTATTAACGCAGCAATTATTCCTATGAAAGCCGCAACAAAAGAGAGTCTGGCTGCTGTCATTATTAAAACCCCGAGAGACAATAGTCCAAGAAGAAAAATCGGTATTTTTATTCTTTTTGAAACGGCAAAAAATAGGGCAGTAAGAATTACAATTGCCATTGCCAAAAATACAGCCAGATCGTAGTGTCCGGCAAAAGTGGAATTAACCCTAGCCCCCGGGGTCAAACGCAAAATTAGCCCTTTGGAAAATTCCGAATTAGTTGTAGAAATAACCGGCCAATCTAAATACTGCTGTCCCAAGGCATATCCATTAACAGTCAAAACAGTTAATGCCAAAAAAATCAAGACCCAAATAAATTGTTTTTTTGTTTTTACTGAAGTCACAACAACCGGCAGCAACATTATAAATTCAATTCTTCTAAATAGATGCAAAATACTTATATGGGGGACAACTGTGTGTGTCAAAAAATTTGCTGAAAACAAAGAAACAGCACCTATTGAGAAAAACAATAATATCGCAAGAGAAAGCTTATCTCGCAAAATTGCTCTTATCTGGTTTGATAACACTAAATAAACTCCCCAAAGGGAAATGGTCAAACCAATCATTAAGTCTTCTAACCTGATAGCTACAAAAGTATCCGTGACGTTAATCAAGGGAAACTTTGGATAAACGGGGATAAATACAAAAAGAAACAAAACAAGATAAAATAAAACACTTTGATAAAAAGATAAAAGCCTTTGCATAATCTAGATTAATATTTTCTTCCCCAATTTAAAAAGTAAATAAATTGAGGTTATTACCCCAAACCAAACTATAATCCTAACAATTGTTTTAGATGGGTAGTAACGTAGAGTGGTTTTGGTATACCAGCTATGTCCATTTACATCAACTTTTGTTGCTCCCCAGAACTTAGGTTGTCCATCAGAATAAAAAGGTTCAAAACCATTAACAAACAAAGAGTCCCGTAACGGATAAACCAACTCCTCAAGATAAGTGCTGTCTGTGTGTTTTTTTATCGCTATCCAGGAATATTCCGGCGGACGATTCAATCTAAGCGGAGGAAATGGGAAACGGTTTAAATCTTGATAAACTTTTGAATAAAAAGGGACTACAAAGTCTCTAAAGTTATTGGAAAAATAACCGGCTACATTAGGAACCTGGATGGTATCTCCCTCAAGTGTAGATTTATCAGAAGAGGGGAGGGGAGCAAAATCGGAGATTTTGCTTGGCCCCGGCCAAATCATATAGACCAATAAAAGTCCAGAAAATATAATAAAAAGCTTCTTTATCATTGGAATAATCTCGCTCGGCCCAATCGATAATGAAGATTCTTTACCTTTCTCTCCCCTATTACCTCTGCCGGTACTCCACCCACTATTGCATCTTCAGTAACATCTTTGGTAACGACTGCTCCGGCAGCAACGACCGCTCCCCTACCAATTTTAACACCTGGTAAAATTATGGCTCTCGGACCAATAAATACGAAGTCTCCTATTTCAACAGGAGCAGAAATTGCATGAAAATCTTCAGAGTTTATATCATGCTCGGAGTTGTAAATCATAACACCCGAGGCAATATCCACATGATTACCAATTATCAACTTCTCTCTACCATCCAAAAAAATGTTGTCTCCAATAATGGTTCCCTCACCGATTTTTATATTAGCCGGATAAAAAAACCTGGCACCAATGTGGATCCTTGAACCTCTACCTATCTTTACTCCAGCCAAAGTGTAGAAAAAAAGACGCAGTAGATGAGACGGCACCAATCCAATCCAAGTCACTAGCAGTAGTTCCAAATCCAACACCCAATTAAATACCCTATTGACAGCTTTCTTAGAAGCTTCTGTTGTAGTTAAAGGTCGCCCCATCCTATCCTGAAAAAAAGCCATATATTAAGTAATTATATGGGTAAAACTTGTTATTAGCAAACGCTTGCTCATATAACTTTTATGTTATTCTATAACTAATGAATCAAAAAGGTAATTTACTAATTGGAATCTTAATTGGACTATCAATGGCAGGGGCTATATTTGGGGCGTATTTTTTAATGATTACCATACGTACTCCACAATCAGCTCCTACCTCAATCACCCCGCCAGGCCAGCATTCTCCTTCTCCATCACCTTCTATTTCATCTACTCCTGCCCCAATAGAGAAGATAAGCATAATATGTCCCGTAAATGAAGGCTACGAACAACCTACTCTTGACGTCAATGAAGCAGCCGTAATAGCCAAAGAGACAAATTGCTCTGCCGAAGGAACTGTAGATATTTCTTCAGCTAGTTGCAACATTTCTGGTAATAATTGGTCATTTGGTTTTAAGCCAAAAGAGAATAAAGGTAATTGTGGTGTTGTTTGCTACGTTGATTCAAAGACAAAAATTGCCAAACTTCTTTGGATGTGTGGCGGTTATGTTCCATCACCACCCGAAGCCTTCGAAAATCCCTAATTAAAAGTGTGCTAGCTTAAAGTTCAAAAAAAGATTTGTCGTACCTCTTTAAAGAGGCTATTGCCGAAATTTAACTCTTTGTAGTCCTCTCAAATACTTTTAAAACTTCTCTTGCCATTTTATCCCAAGAAAAATTTCTAGCTCGAACATTCCCCTCTTTTGAGTATTTTTGCCGCAGCTTTTTATCAGCTACAATGGTCCTAATTGCCTGCTCTATTTGGTCTATGGAATAAGGATCTACCAACAGTCCGGCTTTACCTACAACTTCAGGCAACGATGAGACATTGGAGACAATTACCGGTACACCCGATGCCATTGCTTCCACCACCGGAATCCCAAACCCTTCCCACAAAGATGGCTGTACAAAAGCCAAGGCTCCTGAGAGAAGTAAACTTAAATCTTCCGTTGGTACAAAACCCAAAAACTTTACACTGCTTTCAATTCCTAAATTTAGGGGGGTTTGCAAAGTATCCTCATACATCCACCCTTGTCTCCCCTTGCCCTTAGTCTTTCCTACGACAACCAACTCTAACTTTCCGCCTCCGAGGTGGTGTTCTGATTTCGCAACACGAGCAAACGCTTCTATCAACCTTACAAGGTTCTTTCTCGGCTGTATAGTCCCTATATATATAATGTAGTTATCCTCTATTTTATATTTTCTTCTGATTTCTTCAACTTCTCGTCCAAAGGACGATCCGCCTCTGGCGGAAAACTTCTCAGAATCATAACCGGGGTAGGCAACCGTGATTTTCTCCTTAGTTAGCCTATATTGCTGATGGATATCATTTTTAGAAAATTTAGAAATTGTTATTATATGATCTGCATTTTCCACAGAAAATTTAGTCCAATTCTTAAGCTGCCAAAGATCTCTTTTCATAAACATCTCGGGAAAGTGCAGAAAAGAAAGGTCAAATATTGTAGCAACCCTTTTCACTTTTCCAGGTGCAAACCTGGGGATATAATGTGTTGGAGAAAAGATTACGTCCAGTTTTTGTTTTGCAGTATACAATGCCAGGGGCAAGGCGATCTTAGTCCAGAGTCTCTTAGGTCTTAAGATCCTATATTTCCATCCACCTCTTTCCTTTGGTAAATCTTCCAGCGGGGGAGTCGGCAATAAAATTGTATATTCATTTTCTTTATCAATTTTTTCCAAATGCCGAATCAACTCAAAAGCCAATTGAGATGAACCCAACCTTTGCGGAACATTTGCTTCATATCCATCAATCCAAATTCTCATACAATAAAATGATACTCTTTTATAAAAAGAATTTTAACTGCCCAGAAATTTCCTAATTGGATAACATGACTGGAAACAATTGACATTTATAATACCATTCACTAGACTCTATATTCAAAGTATTTACATAAAAACTATGTCTTACAGGGATAAGATCCAAGCTAAAGTTAAAGACCCTCAATTAATGAAACATGGAGAAGAAATTTTTGATAGGGAATTTTTTGGAGTATGTTTTAAAAAATATAATCGGGAAGAACTCTTGGGTCAATGTGGATGGAATAAATTAGTATTAAAATTTATTGAAAAGAATGTGCCTTTTGGGGACGTATCTGGGAAAAAAGTTATTGACATTGGTTGCGGTTGGGGAGCATTACCCAGAGTTCTAAAAGATAGAGGTTTTGAAGTCACCGCCACAGATATCTCTGCATTTATTATTAAAAGAGCAAAAAAAATCCAAAAAGATATTGATTTCAGAGTAGAAGATGTAGAAAAAGGGATTGGAGCAGCAGGTAAATTTGATTATATTTTTGCCCTGGAAGTATTAGAACATCTAAAAAATCCCCATAAAGCAGTTAGAAATATAAAGAAGAAATTACGAGAAGGAGGATTTTTTATCTTCTCAACCCCGTATCCAAATAAATGGAACAAAGCCGATCCTACACATATCAGTATTAATTATCCAGAGTACTGGATATCTCTGGGCAAAGATTTAGGATTTAAAGAAGTTTCGTTTAAATATGCGACTTTTATTCCCTTTTTCTATAAATATACCAATTTATTTGATTGGATTTTGCCTATCCGGGTAGACAATCGTTATATTAACAGCACTTGTTTTTTCTTCTTTAAGAATTAATTTGAGCTTGAATAATAAATAGGCAAGCCTTCATTTCATCAACATTCTGTATATATCTGCAGTTTCCTTGGCTGCCTTTTCCCAGGAAAATTGCTTAACCCTCAGGAACCCTTTTTCCCTCATTTTATCCTTTAATTTTTTATCATTCATCACTGTGTCTAACTTTTCTTTTATATCTTCTACACTGTATGGATTGACATATGAAGCTGCCTTCCCGCCTACTTCCGGCATGGCAGACACATTTGAAGTTACAACAGGCAGGCCACAAGCAAAACTATCCAGTATCGGCAAGCCAAATCCTTCATAAAGCGAAGGGTACAACAACACTGATGCACAATTATAAAGCAACTCTAACTCTTCTATTCCCAACCAGGGGAGTGATTGCCCTGCAATAACCAAGTTGTAGTCTTTAGCAGCTTCTTCTATCCTTTTCAAATTCCTTCTCTCGCCTATTCCCCCAATTGCTAGAACAAATTTTTCCGGCAAATTATACTTTTTCTTAAACTCCTTTATCTTTTTTTTGGCTTGTGGTTTAAAATCGCCAGTCGGCCCCTCATAAATTACTGTAATTTTTTCCTCCGGAATATTAGAAACTTCTAGAAGGTCCTTCTTCGTAGCCTTTGACACTGCGATTACCATATCTATTTCTTTCTCGACCAGCTTTAATCTTCTTTTGTGGACGGACACAATTTTAGGATGTGACCACTCAGGATATTTTAAAGGTACGGTATCATGATAAGTGGTCACCTTTTTAGCCTTACTTGGCGGCTGGATCCAATCCGAGGAATGAAAGATATCCACCGGGCCAATAAACTTTTCAATTGATACATTCCGCCACCTATTAAATAACATTTCAAAAAAAGTAGGTGGTAACCGATAGGATCTTAAATCCTTAAGATTACCCTTAAAGGGTTTACGCAAAGACGAGTAAAAATACGCCATCTCAAGATCTGTAATCTTTGATAGCTGATGAGATAGATTTTTTGTATATGTAGCTACCCCGCCTTTATGTGCCATCTGTGAAATATCCATACCAACCCTTATCTTGCGATCCATATATATAGTTTAACTCTTCCTCCGTAAAATATCCGTTGTTCCAACGCTATCTATCTTTTGATAGTTTTGGTTGATATATTGATCAATATCTTTGGCAAACTCTACAATTGTTTGTCCTTCAATTTTGACAACCCTATCTGAAACTATTATATTAGGCCTATCCCGTATTATTCCCTCTAAAATCCTGCCTTCTGCAACTTTTAAAAACCAGGGGAACTGAAAAACAAAAATGTTTCCAGCCGGCAAAGTAGCGGACATTTGGTAAAGATGGGGAGCGCCACCGTATACAAATATTTTCTCTCCAGGAAGCGTATAATTTCTAACTTTGGCAGCTAGTTCATAAGTAGTAGAATCAAAAGATATCACCCGGTCCCCTAAATGGCCCTTATAAAAAACGATTAGCCACCACACTGTAATCACTCCATACAAACTTATAATCCCAAACCTTCCTAATCTTCCCAATCCATCTAACACATAAACTGTAGCTAATATGGCAAACGGCAAGGAAGGTTGAAAGTGTACAAAGTCAAACCTGGTAGAAAGACCCAGTAGTACCCCTATTAAAAATATCAGTAAGATTTGCGCTTTTGGTAGTTTAATTTTTCTGATAACTAAAAAGGCCAAACCAAACACTAATAGCACCCTGGTAAAATGAGCCAAAGTTGGGCCTGTCCCCCTACCAAACTCTGCATAAGTTGTTAGATTAAAAGTTACTGTCCAATACCAAAAATCCCAAAACACCCCGATGCTTATAAGGTAAGAAAACATAAGTCCCACCGGAATAAACACCCCCGCTAAAAACTTTAAACTTGTCTTCAAACTTTTTTGTTGCCAAAATATATAAATCCAGGCAAAAACAGCAAGAGGTATAATCGTCTGTTTAAAAACTATCGCTGCTCCTAATAATAAGCCGGTAGCTAAAAACCACCTTCTGCAAAGAGCGTAAAAAGAAGGTAACAGCAGTAGAGGCAAGAAGCTATCAATCCACAAAACCCAACCCTCGAAAAATGGCTGCCACACTAAAAATAATGTATTAACCAATAATGCTTTAAACTTGCTCTTTAGAATAAAACTACCGGTAATAAAAAGCATTACCTGGACAATGACTACAATCGATATCGACCAAATCCTGGCTACCTCAGGGGTGGTCATTCCTAAATTATCCAGGTTAATTGGCAAAAACATTAAACCAGGAAAATGTTGATCTAAAATTTGGCCGTAAGGCTTAAGACCCTGATTTGTTAAATACGGATAAATAAAAAGTTCCGGGTAAGGGAAATAAATTAACTTGGTCAGTATCAAGGCATGTACCAGAATAATGGCTCCTAATATTAAATAGACCAAATTTTTTCTAATCACTTTTCTCATAATAATAAACAAATCCTACGCCGTTAAAGTTTTTAATATCTTTCTCTTGATAGCCTAAATCATCTAACTCCTTAGCTACTAGTCTCTGCGGGTCGCTAATCTGGACTAAATAATCCACCAGGTAAACCTTGTTTTTGCCTTTAAGTAAACTTCCCAAATCAGAAACGGAGCTTTTATCTTTTGCCGGAAAATCTCTTAAGGCTCCTTTTGCATTTAAACTTCCTTTAGCATAATAATCAAACGGAGGTAGTGTCCCGGAACTTTCAAATAATACAACCGATGGCTGTAAACTTTGAAGATTACTGACTAACCCTTTCCAGTCTTCTCTTTGGTAAACCGGGTTTAATAAGTAAACCAGGGTGCAAAAAAGTTCTATTAAAACCACCACAGTCAAAAAGCCGTACCGGAATTTCTTAAAGGACAAAATACCGCTTGCAATTAAGATGATAAAAGCCGGGACAATAAACAGGACCCTGAAATAGCTATATACCGGAACTGCAATTGAAATAATGCTGGCTAAAACTATCGGTATAACTCCCCAAGCAATAAGTAAGCTCCTGCGAAAATCGCCCAGCTTATTTTGGCCTCTCCACAACAAATAAGCAAATAAACTGCCAACAGGCAACAGTACCGCGGTATAGGTTACCTTATCCGCTAAACTTATCCTGCCGATAATGAATTTAACAAACGTCAGCGGTATTGTCTTAAAATCAAATCCCCCGGCTACAAATTTCCATGTCGGCAAATTGGCAGAGGCAACTGTTCCTATATTGAGTTGTGCCAAAAATATAGGCAACCAGAAAACACCAAGTGCCAATGCACTAAGTAATGCCACTACCCATCTCTTAATAATTTCTCCTTTTTTTAGAAATAACAAAAAAATGAATTGGGCGGGAAAAATAAAGTAAGCAATGTAATCGGATAACAATACAAACAGGTTACTGATAATCAGGAAGAACAAATTCACCTTTTCGCCTTTAATTATTTTAACAAGTAATAAGACATTAACTGCCACCGCCAAAGCAGCCAAAGCATACATCCTGGCTTCCTGACTGTAATAAATATGCAGGGGATTGATGCTTAAAAGCAATGCAGCGACCAAACCAAGTTCTTTGGAAACTAATTTTCTTCCGAGTAAATAAGTAATATAAATAGTAATAACACCAAAAATTACTGAAGGGAGTCTTACCGAAATTTCAGAATAGCCAAAAAGTTTTCCCCAAGTCCAAAGAATCACAAACCAACCAGGAGGGTGAAAATCTGCTGGCGCATATTGGGTTATCATCCCCCAAAAAGAAAAATCCCTGGAGGCTACTACATTGATTGCCTCATCTAACCATAAACTCTGGTTCAAACTAATTAGCCGCAAAATAAGCCCCACTGCTAAAATAATCCATATCATCTTTTCTGCTCCAATTCCCAAAGTTTTATCCAGACAGTTAATTTATAAATCCCCATTATATAAGCTAAAACAAAACCTTCTTTCCCATCTAAAAATCCCCATTTGTAAAAAAATCTTATGAAAAATTCAAAAAAAGCTGCCCAAAACATTCTCCCAAAAGAAAATCTGACATTTTGCTTGTGTAATGATAAAGCCTCTAATGTCGAGTAAAGGTTGTTTGTCTTCATAAAACTACTGACGGTGTTATGGGAATGGTGGATTTTGCTACCTTTCAGTAAACCTACTTTTCCATCAACCACAAGTTCCTCATGAACATCTCCCATCCATTTACCAGAATCCTTCTTCCACAACCAAATGTGGGTATCAGGACTCCATCTGGAATACTTTATCTCTTTGCCTAATATAAAGTTTTTCCTCGATATCAGGTAACCTGCATACCGGTCACTTTTTACTGCTTCCTTAATTTCTTCCGCTAAACTAATCGGTATCTCCTCATCTGCATCAACTGCTAAAACCCAATCTCCTTTTGCTTTTGATACTGCCCAATTTTTTTGAGCGGCAAAGTTATCAAATTCTCGAAAAAAAACTTTTGCTCCCAAACTCTCAGCAATAGCTACAGTCTTATCAGCACTACCAGAATCAACTACAATTATTTCATCTGCTAACCCCTTTAAATTCTTAATTGTTCGACCTATTTTGTCTTCTTCATTTAGAGTAATAATGGTTGTGCTGATCATTTTAACGTCTTATCTTTGTTTTATCATATTCAGCATCACTTCTTCATACTCCTTAGCTACTTTCTCCCAGGAAAATTTTTCTGCTTGAGCCCGAGCTTTTTTTGACCAGTCAATATCCAGAGCCCTACTGATAGCCTCTGCATATTCTATTACATCATCAACATCTGTGAATAAACCACTCTCTCCAACTATCTCTTTTCTCGACTCATCTATCGGAGCTACAACTCCAAGACCTGAAGCCATAGCTTCCAGATAGACAAGCCCAAAGGCTTCCCTACTCCAGGAGGGGAGTGTAAACAGATCAGAGCTGCGATAAACTTTTGGCATATCTTCATAACTAAAATTAGCTATCATAAATCTTTTCCTAAGTTTTTCTGTTCCTTGTTTTTTTATACTCATCTTTAGTGGCCCTTCGCCAACTATTAAAACAGAACCTCTTTCTAACCGGGAAACTGCATCTATTACTTTTTCATGATGCTTATACCAAACTAAAGCTCCTACCGATAAAATAATCGGTTTGGGTAAATCAAGTTCTATTCTTTCACCTAAGGGAGAAAATCTTTCCAAATCTATACCATTGGGAATTTTCACTACCCTAGTTCCCCAAGCCCATTTTTTTGCCCAATTCGCCATGTAATCCGTTAAAGCTACAAATACATCCGGTTTGGTAACTGCTATATTCCAAATATCATCCCGTCCGATTCCACTGTGTCCAGTGATCAGTATTTTATATTTACCCATCAATCGCGCAAGTGAAACCTTCAGGCTTTGTAGCCTGCCGTTAACAGGAATAACAATGTCGTATTTACCTACCAATACTTTTTGCATAGAATCGGCATCTCTCCCTGTCAATACTTCGACCTCATGTTTACTTGAAAGCCTCAAAGTAAGTTCCTTAACAAAAGTTTCCGCTCCTCGCTCAACACTATTTTGATATCTATTTAGGAATACAATCCTCATTTTAACTGGAAAATCGATGTTTTATTAAAATCCAAATAGCCACCGCTCCATCCTTCCAACCAATCTTTTTACCTTCTTCATAAGTCCTTGGTTTAACAGAAATAGGCACTTCTACTATCGGAATTTTTCTTTTCAGAATTTTTGCCGTAACTTCCGCTTCAAAATCAAATTTATCCGAGTTTAGGGTAATTTTTTCCAGTACTTTTTTGCTAAATAATTTATAACCTGTTTCCATATCGCTCAGACGACTACCATATAATAAATTGGTTAAAAATGTCAGGAACCTATTGGCTAAAAGGTGCAAAGGTAAAACCGTCTTATTTGCGCCCCAAAGCCTTAGAGGGTAATTAGTTAATCTGCTGCCATAGACTACTTGTGCACCCTTTCCTAAAATTGGCTTTAGTAGTTTTGTATAATAAACGGGATCATATTCTAAATCAGCGTCTTGAATAATGATTAAATCTCCTGTTGCATGTCGTATTCCGGTCCTGATAGCTGCTCCCTTACCCAAGTTTATTTTATGTCTAAAATATTTAAAGCTCTTTCCTTTTATCTTTGATGAGCCCTTCAGTCTCTTGCTTCGCAATAAAATCTGACCGGTATTATCGAAAGAGCAATCATCTACAATAATTACTTCCTTCCGGACCGAAGGTAACTTAACCTGCTCAACCTTATTTAAAACAAGCTCAATTGTTTTTTCTTCATTAAAGACTGGAATAATTATGGAAAGTGTCATTTTTGGCAAATAATTAAAATTGAAGTTCCAAAAGGCGGTTCTATTATATCTTCCATCGGTAACACAAAGGGGGCAATAAGACTAAACAATTTGATCTTCCCGACACCTACTGTACCATTTGAAAGTACTTTGGAGGCAAACCACCAACCGATAGCACCCACCATGTTCAAAATCCGGGCTTTAATAATTTTAAAACCAATACCTTTTAACACATCTCCTAATTGTTGTTTATTATAGCGCCTATAATGACCAATTGATTTATCAATCTTTCCGAATAGAAACATATGTGCCGGCACGAGTAGTATCAGACAGCCTCCTTTTTCCAAAAGGTTATATAAACTCTTCAATGCGAACCCATCATTTTTTATATGCTCTAAAACATTTAAGCAAACAATGCTGTCAAATTTTTGGCCTTTGAAAAAATAATTTCCTTTTTCAACATCTCCAATCCCTATTTTAACCTTGCCGTTAACTTTCTTTTTAGCCTCCGTTACATATTGCTCATTAATATCTATTGCCCAAACATTCCCATATTTGGTTAGAAAACTTGTAAAGTTTCCAATCCCACACCCTACTTCTAAAATATCTCCCTTAAGAAATTGCTCAAATTTTTTAATAGTCCACTGGTTATACCAAACAGCCTGACTCATAGATTCTAAAGTCAGTTTTCCGCAGTTCATATCTTAAGATTTCCTTATCACTAATATTAAATGAGAACCCCATAAATTAAAAGGGTAGATCCCTAACTCACCCAAGATTTTAAAGAGCCTTTGGAAAATTTTAGCATTAGGCAATTCTTCCGACCAACTGGAACTATATTGTTCTATTTTTAAATTTAGTGACCTGACATAACTCAAAAGGCTGCCCAAATAAGGTTCGATTGTGGTGTCCCAATCCATTTCATAGTTAGTCTTATCTGCAATCGGCTCAACTTTCCTCCACTTCAAATCCCCTATTGGAAGCAAATTCCTAATATCACCAAGTATGCCTTGAATAAGCTTTTTAACTCTCGATCCCTTAAACGGTGGCGATGCACGGTTGGGGGCACCATAATTAGGAGCAATTACAACTAGGTAGCCGTTTATAGATGTTAAACGAATAGCCTCATCTAAAACCTTGACTGGTTTTGTTATATGTTCAAAAACATAAGCCGAATATACGAGATCAAAGCTTTCACTTGGTAAAGGTATTTTTTCTAGGTCCGCTTTTATAAATTTTATTTTTGGGTAGCTTTTTTTACCCATCTCCAAAGCTTTCCGACTGATGTCGACACCAATTCCATTTTGATTTCCGGCCACCAGTAAGTTCAATCTGGTTCCCTCACCGCACCCCAAATCTAGTATACTTTTTGCGCTTCTTGATATTTTTTTTAGGATTTTCATACCAGGATGGTCGATATCCATGCTTCCCTTCTTAGCTAGCAGAAAATAAGTTTCCGACCGCCAAACTTCTTTTTCTAATCTAAGTGTTTTATTCATAGGAATTTACTTAAAAAGTTTTCTTTTTATTATCTTGAATGGGGTTATGGCTTTAGAGACAGCAAATTCTATTCCTGATAATTTTTTCCAAGGATTGGAAATAACATTAGGATACGAAGCGTACAAAACTTCAGGGTATTGAAAATCCTTGGGAAGAGCCTCTCCCAGCTCATGTTTAAACTTGTTATAATTTCTCGCTTTAGTCGATCTTTTTAAATGAGTGACATGTAAATAGGGTGCATCTAAAAAAACCATCCCTTCTCTATTTTGAACAGGTTTATTATCCGCATCGAAATAACCTTCCCTTCCATAAGGCCAATCAACATGGAGCCCCGGAATTCTTCTATTTATGGCCCTTAGGTTGATATGTCCTTTTTTATTGTGAATCTTATACCGACCCGCCAGTTCCTCTTGAATATGAAAAATATCTCCTACAGGAACAATCATCGGTACCACTAAACCATCAAGTTTCTCACTTTTTGTATTAATTTCATAAGTTAATTTCTCAATTGAATCTTCCCACCAAATTTCATCCCCATCTAAAATTAAAATCCAGTCACAGCGTGACTTTGAAAGCTGAGCTTGGCGCATTTTGGTAAATTCAAATTTATCAACCGGACCTACCTCTTTAAATTCAATCTTTCTTGGCTTTATTTTAATTATTTCCTCAATGATCTCAACTGTTTTATCGGTTGATCCAGTATCCCACACTAACATTTTATCAACCCAATCTATCACACTCATGATGGCAAACCAAATAAAATTTTCTTCATTATGCACGATAGTATTTGCCCAAATAGTCTGTTTAGCCATGATCCCCTCCTTTCTTTAACCTTATCAACATCCAAATTAAAGGATACAAAAAATTAAAAGTAGTACCGATCAGTACTGTTATAGAAGCACCGACAACTCCATAGCTAGAAATTAGCAAATATCCTAAACCGCCTATTATCGAAAGATGAACAATTGCAACCCAAATAAAAACATCTGGTCTGGCAAAATAAAAAATGATACTTTGGTGCACAGGAATGGAAAATAAAAAGACTAGTTGTGCCAGAAATAGAAATATAAAAGGAGTCACAGCATCTTGATAGGGCAAACCGTAAACTTGCGGTATCAGAAAAACAACAATAGGAATAGCCAAAATTCCCAAAAGACAGATTCCGGAAACTAGAAGTTGGAATTTCTTAAAGTAAGTAAGCATTTGTTGTTTGTTTTGAAAAGAGGCAAATTTTGGAGATGCAACTAATCCTAATGCAGAAACAAGCTGTGGTATAACTGCAACCACTTGATTGGCTGCCCCATATATACCCACCTCTCTGACAGAAAGCAATGCGGCATTTAAATAGGTGTCTAACCTAGCAGAAAAAGCGGCAATTATGGAAAAAGTAGCAACAGGAATATTATATTTAAAAAGCTCTCTAGATAACTTAAATTCATCCTTACTTTGTAATATCTTTCTTGTAGGCAGAATAAAAAGTGTGATAAAAAAACCAAAAAAGGGCAGTATTATATAAATCATTAAACTATTGCTAACATTTAGCATAAAGTAGGACGCAAGGACTAGTAATAAAATTAGTCTCAAGGAATTAGAAATAATGTTTATGATACTCCAAAGAAAATATTTCTGGTAAGCCTGCAAAGCAGATGTGGCAAATGTAAAAAGTAACGCCCCCCCAACTCCAATTGAAACTAATTTTAAAGGTAAAATTAATTGAAAATTATGGAAAATTTGGGTTGCTACAAAGGGCGATAAAAAAAAGAAGGTTAAAAATACTACGCCCCACGCAATTAACTTAATTTCCAAACTTAACTTCAAAAACTTAAATGCTCTTTCTTTATCAACCAATAAATTTGCAGAAACAAAACGTATTAAGCCAGTATTAGTTCCAATATCTGCAACATCTGCAATCAAAACAAGTGTGGTTAAAGAAATAGTCACCAGGCCAAAATCCGAAGGCCCTAAAAGCCTTGCTAGCACTATATAAAATAATGCGCCCAGCACCCCGTTTATAATCGTTCCAGTCACTGTTATTGATGACTGTTTAAATGTGGCGGTTTTAAATATGTCCATCGCGAGTAAGTTTAGGAAAATAGGAAAAAATCAAAATTACTGATATCCCAACTCCTAAACTACCTACCCAGCTTGCAAAAATTATTTGATCTAAAAGATATAATATCACCATCAAAACCAGCAGTATCAGGGAAACTCGAAAAATAACAAATCTGTATTGCCCCCGAATTAAAGCTGCCGTGGCAACTGAGGCAAAAATAACTGGTTGAATAATATCTGCTACTTGGTTAGGAATCTTTCCATATTCTAAAATCAAAAAAAATAATAAGGAAAATGCAAAAATAAACAAGTTTGTTACTAGCATAATAAAAACAGAAATTAGGTATCTCATCGTCTTACAATTCTCCTTAAAAAGATGTATAAATTTACAATAATTAACAGAATGGTTGTAGCCAAGGCCAGAGTTACACCCATATCGGCAATCTTTTGAGGAGTAAACTCTATTTTAAAATCATATTCTCCTGTCTTATCTACCCACCAAGCATTCCCATAAAGATTACTCAAAAAATGTTCCTTTATTTTCTCTTGCTGACCAGACCTAGAAAGAGTTAATTGCCAACCGGGATGAAACCCTTGAGCAAATATTATAAAACCCGGACTTGCGAAATTAACTTTGCCGCTGTAACTGACGGGACTCTCTTGTTTAAAACCTAACAACCTGTTTGTGGAGACAACTTCCTTCAAGCTTTGTTGCCTCAAAACCACATCGTCTATGTTATCCTTAAATCCTATTTCGTAATCTGCCTCATCAAAAATTCCTTCTTTTTGCGAAGGAAGACTTTTTCCGTTTATGAAGATATCTTTCTGTTGTGAATCTGTTAATATTTCATATGATCCTTTAGCGGGAATCGTAAATTTAAATACTTGAGTGGAATTCCTAACTTTGGGGGAAACTTCCATTTTTACCATCTCGCCATCAATCCAATCGGCAATACTTTCTGCTCCTAATTGCCTTAAAATCAAAATATGTAAGCTCATAAGACTTGAAAAATCAGCATCAAAAATCAGACGCATACCGGAATTTTTTGAATATTTATCTAATATCCTTTTTATCAACTGTTTATAATCGGCACTTTGCGAAAAATCCTCATTTAACAGTGTTACTTTTTTAGTAGCTTCAATTAGTTCATCTGTTAGACGCTCGCTTTGTGAATATCCTATGCTCTCAAAATATGCCCTAAGTTGCAACAACTTCTTAAAACTGTCACTAGCTTTGGCAATAACGGCACTTGGGGAACTGTCAAAATATTGGAATTTCTTATCAGGAAAAATCAGCGTTTGTCTTGATATTTTGGTTACTTCATCAGCTATCTTGTCGTCAGTTGAACTAATAATATCCCCTTCCTCTTTAGTTTTAGACAGAACTTGTATAATGTTACTTTCTCCGGGGTAAACAATTTGAGCGTTTCTTGAAAATCTTAAGACGGCTTTAAAATTTTCATCGGTTAGTTTGTAAATAATCAGTTGTCCAAACTGCTCCTCTTTTTTCAGAAAATTCAGCCCATCAAGAACTTTTTCTAAAGAATTAGGTTCTAATAAACTACCTTTTTCGCCATACGTATCCTTATCATCCCAGGCAGTATCTTTATGCAAAACTATAAATTTTATATTAAAAAACTGTAAGACCCGTAGGATTTGTTTATCGTCTTCCGAAAATGGTGGAGTAAAGATATAAGTTAGACTATTTAGCGTATCATCTATTCTTTTTATCCCAACCACCCTGGAAAGTGAAGGCATGGACGTAAACAGAATTTCATTTTGATCAACACCGTGATAACCCTCATTCCAGTCATATGTGACCACGTCTTTTCCAGAGAAAGGCAGATGCAAAATAACACCCTGATCATCTTTCTGCTGGGTTAACCACCTATTTGCCTCTTGGTAGCTTTCCGGCACTGTCGCCTTTGCCGGATACTGCTTGGTTCCAAAAATATTGCCTCCTAACATTGGCCAGGCATATCCTAATAATGCAAACAAAACCATTATTGATACCAATCTTGAAACTCCAGATCCAAAACGACTGGATCCCCATTTAAGAAGGGCTTGCAGTCCTATGGCAAATAAGATTGCTCCAAAAATAGGTAATATAATACCAAGTTTCTCAAAAGGATTTCTTAAAACCCCAAGAAAGTAAAATTGCTCAAACGCGAAAATGGGCGGATAAGAAAAGGGCGATGATGCGCCTTTAGATAAAAGTAATGCCGCTATGAAGATTAAAGCATACTTTGCATAATCCTTTAGTTTCAAACTCGCAATTAACCCAACTAATAAAACTCCTGATATCATCCAGGGAATAAGCTTAAAAATAAAACTAGTATAGACTGCACCAAGTTCTTGCCGGTAAAAGAGGTAAAATGGATTTGCCAGCTGAAGTAAATATGGCATAATTGTTTGCCTGCCAAGTACAATTAAGGTGCCTAAATTATCTTCGCTGCTATGTTGCTCTGGTAGGAGTCCCGGGGCAATCGAGAATGTGGGCGCAATCCACCAGATATTTGTTAAAACAAAGAATATAAAGCCTGCCAGAAATCTTACAGCCAGTTTCCCGACAAATGCCCTCCCCTGCCAGGGGAAAAAAACTTCTGCTATACTTACCAGAGAAAGAGCAATCCAAACAGTTACCAAAGATGCCAGATTGCCGTACATATAAACAGAAAGGAAGTTTACTAGCAAAAATAAATTTAAGTAGAAAATCTTACCCTCATTAGTCCATTTTCTCCACCACAAAATTAAAAAGGGTAAAACCGCTGCCAAAATTAGTGTGGGATATAAGAATCTGTGCCACACAGAGACTAAGGTATAGGCATTAAACATATAAAATAATCCGGCGAACAAAGAATATTTTTTCTGATCCTCCGCAAGGATATTCAAAGACAAAAGATACATACCAAAACCCATTAAAAACAAAATCAGAAAGAAAAATAATTGTTGGATATTTTGGGCCGAAAGTCCGATCAAATTTAAGATAGTGAAGAAAAAATAAAGCGGGACAGCGGTGATAAAGTGAGGAATAAGTTGTCCAGGGGAGACAGCCTCCCACCACACATATTTTGATATTTCCAGCCACCTCTGGGGGTTATATCCAAAAAGCCCCACCTCAGCTCCCCCATATATGGCGCTATCTCTAAACCATGTAACAACAATAAATGCAGAAATTAAAAAGAATACCAGCGCACCCTGCAGTTTTAAAGACTTCACCAATTTAATCATTTTAACTGTGGCTTTTTTAAAGTTAATAATAAGAACATTATTAAGATAAAACTTAACAGGGAAACCACTAAACCAATTCTAATATATTTTTGGGGCTCAAACTCTAAAATGTATTCGCCATCTTTGACTACTCTAAAACCATTAAGGAAACCATACACCGCAGTTGCGCTTTTACCATCAAGTTTCCAACCTGGATGAAATGTTGAGGAAAATACAATTAGACTAGGGGAAGTTAAACCAGATACTAAAACCTGATATTTAGTTTGATTAATTTTTTTATAGCTTACATTCAAAACTTGATTGTCTACATTCTCCGGTGAAAACTTAGCAACCCGATTTGACGAGTCTTTTGCTTTTTGCTCATAGTTTGCCAGATCATTGGGATCTACTATGGCTAAAACATTGACGATATTAATATCCCCTTCTGTTTTTATAATTAAATTGGCAGAACTGCCTAAACGTCCTATCTCATACCATCTAACTAGTGTATCTTTTTTAAGCGTATTAATACCGCCAATCAGTTCACCGTCCTGATAAAAACTTATCCCCCCACTTCTGGAACTTTCCATCACCCTTGCAAGCAGAATCTTCCCTTTTGTAAATTGTAAATTGTAAATTGTAAATTCTTTTTTTCCTTCCCCTACTGCCCATCCTCCTCCCAGGTCGAATTCTTTACTGTCAAGAGAGTATTTAGTTTGTAAGAAATCTCTCCAGGAGATCAGATTCCTC
Organism: Candidatus Daviesbacteria bacterium RIFCSPHIGHO2_01_FULL_40_11; assembly: GCA_001776635.1. GTDB lineage: Bacteria > Patescibacteriota > Microgenomatia > Daviesbacterales > UBA10151 > UBA10151. Next base: position 28,817 of record MFCP01000012.1, read on the forward strand.
CCGTCATTTTTCCACCAGCCGGTTTTATCCGGAATTGTTGTAAGTTTATCCGCCGGAAAAATTATTTTTGAGGCAGGGATAAAACTGGCCACCAAATCCGTATTTGTTTTTCTATTGAGCACTATTTTTGCCTCAGGGAATTGAGTAAGCAATGATCCTATCTCCGGTTTCTCTTCTGCAAAGATAATTGCATTATTTGCAAGCTTCAACTCTGCACTTTTGGTTGCCTCGTTAAAAATCTCATCTGACCCAAAGACTATCCAGCTATTCTTTGATAAAAAAATTTTATCCTGATGATTTTTAACTTTTAATATAGGGACCCTTGACTCTTCAACCTTTTTCTCTATCCACGATAAGTTAGATAATTGTTTTAAAAAGGTGTCATAATAATTGATTTCATCAAAAGATAGATTTTCCCTTCTGGTGTCAGGAAATGGATATGCAATGTAGGAAATTGCGGCGATGTCAAAAATTTCACCCGTATAGGGTGCTTCTCGCAAGAAATTAAATGTTTCATAAGTTCCCTTTACTCCAAAAACGAAAGGCATTCGGTTGAAAACTCTGGCTGCTTCCACAATTGGATGATTTAGATCTGAATAGGAAAGAGGAGCTGTGGTCGGAATCCAAAAAACCCTGCCAAAAGTTTTATCATTTTGTAAAACATTGGTTAATGACTGGAACTGTTTTTCGACCGGCTGAATGGAGAAAGTACCTGTCATTTGATTTAAAAATATAGGTTTCACAAGATATAATAAATAAACCGTTATAAACGGTAAACATAAAGCCGCTAATTTTTCTCCGTTGGTTGCTGACCTTATTTTTTTCAAAATCCGAAAAATCTCCTCTGAAGATATGGATATCAATACAGCATAAGAAAGTGTAACTGCGAAGAAGAACTTCGTTGAATCCCTAAAGAAGGAGAAACCAGGGATATTTGCATGAAACCATGGGTATACAAAAGATAAAGGTTCCGACCCTCCCTTTGCCAGAAAAATCGAGAAGATGGTTACAATCAGCCAAAAAGATACAGCTTTATCTTTTCCGCTTAGAATTGGTGCAATAAAAGCTAAAATCGGGAGTAAAATAAATTCCGCTTTCAACTGGCTAATTTGGCCGAAAACATTTTTATACCAATGAGGGGAAATGACTAAAAGCGGATGGCCAATGTTTAATAAACTCGCTGAAATATTTGTAAAGGAAGAAAAAATATTTCCTTCGATAGGTACCTTCAAATAAGCGATTAACCAATAAGCATTTAAAGAAACAACTAGGAGAATAATCACTCCCCCGGTATTAATCCACTTCCAGCAAGTTTCTAAAGGATGGACTTTTCTATTATCTAAAACATCGAATACCGCCTTAATAAAAAGGAGTAAGAAGAGGATATATAAAAATCTAATATCGAAAAAACCTAAAAAAGAAACAACTATTCCAGCTAAAATTCTTTTTCTTAAGCCTGAATATACAGCTTTAGAAACCTGCAAAAAGGCAAAAGGAAATAGCGCATAAGCCAGCGCAATTGAAATTTGACCCCCATCAATAAGTAAAATTGGATAAGTGTTAATTAGATAAAATAGGGAGCCAATAAATTTTGCTTTATTTGATAATGGGTATTGACTTAAAAATTTCCAAATCGATAAACTGCCTAGAGAAATAAATAAAATGACCAATATTCGTTCCCAAATTTGGAAATTCAAACCTAGATTCGGTAATGCTCCAAAAATGAGGTTTACCGGATAAGACCAAAGAGTAAAAACACCGTATTCTCCCAAACCTTCTGCTCCTCTTTCATTCCATGCTCTGGGAACGTCAAATTGAAGTTTTAACCAATCATTAGACACGAAGGAAAAATCATTGGCAACTCTTGGACCCGGCAGCCACCAAATCCAAAAAACAGAAAAACATATTAAAATTAGTGAAAAAAAATATTTAAGCATTAATATGGGATTCAAAAAGATAGGCTAAGCAGCCGCTCAGAATGACCCAGAAAGAGGCAGTAAGAATTTTGACTGAAAAACCCTGATGGCCAATCATCATAGAAAAAGCTGAAAAGGCAAGCAGAAAAATTGCTGTGGCAAAGATATATTTACTCATCAATTAATATAGCTTACCATAAGATACTTTAAGAAGGCTTGCTTTTTTCTGAAATAGACTGAACTACACCAATCATCCAACCTAAGAGACTGAGACGCATTAAGACCTCACCCACCCCTCTTAGACTAATCGAGGTAAACAAAGCAGATAATATAAATAAGAATAAAGCACTCCAAAGGGCGTATTTGCTGTCAAGGCGAAAGGTCCATATCAGCCAGATAACAAAAAGCAAAACCCACCAATATATTAATGGCCATACGGAAAGACCCAAACTCAATATAATAATCTCTCCTAAACCGAGGATAACTATAAAAACAAATGCCAAAAAATTAATTTTTTTCATTTCGACTACTCCTAAGTTTCCATAAAACTATCACAAAACCTCCCATAAAGTTTAAAGCAGAAATTGTTTCCCCCCAAGCTAATAAATCCTGTGGTATAAATTTTATAGTTAATTCATAATTTCCACTCTTATCAACAAACCACCCGTTAGCGTAAGCATTAGCCAAAAAATGATCCTTTCTAGCTTCTTTGCCATTAATATACATTTTCCAGGCCGGATCGAAGAGTTGACTAAGAACAAGGATAAATGGTTCCTTTGCACCTTCCACATTTACTTTATATTCAGCTGCATTAATTTTTTGGTAACTAATTTTAGGCAAAGATGCAGAGGTAGGATTTGTTTCTTTTCTTAAAACCGGAATTTCTGTAATGGTTTTATAAAATGAGACATTACTTAATAAAACCTCTGTTGTTCTATCATAAGGTCTTCTGAAATTCTCATCCAAGCATTTTTCTTTCCCCTTTGTTCTATAGATTTCTTCGCAATTATTCCAAGGCTTAACTCTTAGAATCATCTTAGCTTTATCTGCAGTAGTTGAAGGAACAAAGTACGCAGTGAAATTTTTGTCTTCAAAATCATAAGCATCTGGTCCCAATAATTTGTCATACCGGGGCTCTATTTTCCCTTTTTTGGAACTATCATTATTTTGCTCAACTATCACCTCTACACCGATACCTTTCCTAATTAAATAATTAAGGCTTAAAACATATTCGGAATATGGGTCGAGATTATTTATAGAAAAAATTTTCTCAACTACTCCGTGATCAACTTTTAAGTTTAATTCCCCTATGGACTCCACCAAATTGACCTCATCGGGAGTATTCCAGGCAATCTCATGCTTACCGGCTGCGAGATTAAAAAAGCCATAAGAGACTAGTTGATTACTAGCTAATGTTCCTTGTCTTGAGACAACTTCTTTATCTACCAAGAATACAAAAGGTTTATCCAAAGAAGCTTTGAAATATTTATTCCAAGAGGCAGTATCGAGCAAAAACTCGTAACTCCCGTCTTTCTCTACATTAAATTGATAGACTAATCTACCTCTAATAGGATAATCCGCTGTTTCTAGATACCCAAAATAAGGAATTATCCCGCGATCAGTCAAGTTTTTTTCTAAAGTATTATTTAAGTTTAAAGCTTCTTCTTTTTTTTCTTGAGGAAGTAAATCTTTTATCTTATTTATTCTATCGAAATGTTTTAGGAATATTTTGTAGACATCCTCCTGAAGCAAAAAGTAATCTCCTTTGACCTGACTGATTTTTGAAAGGTCAGGCAGTACCTCTTTTAACTGCTTTATATATAAATTTAAAACTTCCTCAGTTTCTTTAATGTGACCTTTCCCTGCCTCAATTTCAGCTTCATTCAATCTCTTACCCAGCAACGAAATTCTTTTTAAGGTAAGCGTATTTTTGTCTTTAATTAAACTTGTTTCAATTTTTTCTTTTAATATAATAGCCGGATAAAGATACTCCGATGGAAGAATCCTTACTGCAGGAAACATAAACTCATCACTTATATTTACACTGGTATTTACCCGTTTACTGCCTAAGCCAAATTTGTAAGTGGGCCGAATAATTTCAGATCCAATTAACCCCTTTTCTTTTAGGGCATCAACACTATTAACGAGTACCAGATCTTTAACTTCACTATTTGTAATATCTTCAATCGCAGAAACTCCTATGGCCTTAACTAATTTTTTTGCCGGATAAATTGTTCTATCTGACCAACCTAAATATTCCCATAATTGTAAATCGCCGAATTGCTTAACCTTTTTTAAGTCTCCCTTTGATTCTAATTCCTCCAATCTTTCCTGTATCATCTGAGGATCTCTCATTCCACGATTTTTCCAATCAATATCCGACCTAAGCACTATATATTTACTGTTTAATGCATCCATAATCCTTGAAAAATTTTCCCTAGTTAAAAAAATCCTTTCCAAGGAAGCTGAAACCTCGTTATAAAAGGGGATATTCGTATTAAAAGATACGGAAGTTACAGGTAAAATTTGGTTGGATAATTCAACTCCGGAATAACCTTTAGGCCATGAGTAAGTTATCCCCTCCCCGCCAATTGGAAAAAAGAGCAGCCTAAAATTACTACCTTGGGAAGCTAACCAATCTTCTGCCTGCTGATAATAAATTGGTACTATTACCTGATAACCTATATCTGTTTTATTTGTAGGAATTCCAGGGCTAGTAAAAACCAAGCTCGTCCAAAAAGGACCTCCCCAAACTATAAACAACCAACCAAAAAGAATAAAATATACCACCTTTTTTAATTTAACCCCGCACTTATTAATAATCAACGATACTCCTAAACAAAAAAGTGAAGCGCTCGCAAGGGGAAGAACAAAACCTATCTTCTCAAAAGGATTCCTAAATAGTTGCAGGAAAGAGAAATGAATAAGGACCTTATCAAAAATCTCACCAAGGGGAGGATTATTACCTTTTGTGAAAAAAATAGATAACATAAAGAGTCCACCCATAAAAAGGACTCCGGGCTGTTTTCTCTTAATCACTATAGGGAGTAATATGATTCCTGTCACTAGAAATTCCAGCAAAGTAATTAAAGGAAACTGGTATATACCCACCCAGTTCATATTTTCAGTATCCGCAAAAAATGAGGCATGTTTAAGCCTTAAAAGATCAATCAAATTACCTAATCTTTGAGAGAGAAGATAAAACGTTTGATAATTGGTATCACTCTTAAAGGAGGTTGCGACAACTGCTGCAAAACCACCATCTCCTAAATAGCTAAAAACTTGATTAATCCACCAAAAATTGACTGCAAACCAGAAGGAGAAAGCGAGTACAAAAAATTTAACTACGAAAACTTTGTTTCCCGGTTTGTTAAAAACTAAATGGAAAAAGGCCGCATATAACAAAACTAACCAAAGAATTAATATAAATGCCACAGAGGATGAAGCATATGAAAATATTAATGAAAATAGACCAATTAAAATAGCATATATGTACTTTTTAGTTCTCATCCCTCTAATAAAAAGTAATAATGCTATGGGTAAAAATGCATAGAAAACACTAAAATTATTTAAGAATCTATTCCAAACATTTACCAAAGAAAACGGATTAAACCAATAAAAAGGGACTGATAGAAAAACAATGGTCTTAGAAATCTGTGGGAAAAATTCCCTGATAAGATAATAGATACCAAAACCTGAAGCTATGAGCGTCAACCATAAGAAAAATGCCTGAATCAAAAAACCTGGTATTCCAATTTGTTGTAACTCGGCAAGAACCCAATAAGTTGGTTTAGTAGCAATGTTAATATTAGTGGGGTGCCCCAGTGCATAATTGGCCCAAGCAGAACTAAAATTTTTAAATTGTAAGATAGGACTATAAAATGGAAGCCCAGCCTCACCACCTCCCATAATATTCCCATCTCTAAACCAAATCGAAACCAATATAGTAGATAAAATAAGAATTAGAACTAAATTGATATCCATCCTACTAAAATATCTTAGGATTTTCATTTCTTATTTATCACTTTGGATATTTTTAATTGCAATTAAATTAACCGATAAAATCGGGAAGTAGTAAACAATCGGAGAGAGAATAAATGCAATCAATCTAAAAAAAGAGGCTATTAGTTTAAAATTACTTCTTGCCAAACCGGAATAAGACCATAGAAATCTTAACCCCGTGCCGCTTACAATATACCCTCTGCTACCGAAATCTCTCTCCCACCACTGCGATAAATGTTCCTGATGCTTATTTACCCCCAGTGATTCCTCAATCTGTTCAAAATATCCCCGGGGTGTACTAATAACTATCCTCTTTGTGGCAAGTTTATCAAGCAATCCTAATAATCTTTCCCCTTTCTCTTTGGATAAATGTTCAATAACTTGTGAACATAACACCACATCAAATTTTTTTCGTTCACTAATTAAGTTCTTTACTACCTTTTCGATATCTCCTTTAATTAGATTCGTATACTTTGCGGTTGTATTAGCTATATTTATACTCGGTAAATACAGATCAACTCCGGTCACCTTCCAAGCTTCGTCAACCGCTAAAACCTCCATTAATCGCCCTTCCCCACATCCAAGATCAAGAATAGTTTCAACGTCATCTCCAATAGCTTTTCTAATCACTCCAATATAAGAAAAGGGGATATTCCTTTCTGATATAAAAGAGGGTAACAATCCCACAATTGTGCCTTTGATAAAATCCAGCCATTTATTAAACTTACTGATCTTGATCGCAAGATAAAAATAGTAGCTGAGGAAGACGGGTAAAAAAAGAATAAAGACAGGAAAACTTTTTCCGAATCTTTTCATAAAAATTACTCTATTCCTACCTACCCAGTATGCGCGAGAGAGTACCCTTTCAGCATCGTCTATGGGGTTATCCGATAATTTATGATAAGCCACAGCTTTAGGGGCATAAAATGTTTTAAAACCTCTTTTTCTGACACGAAAACAAAAATCTGTATCTTCATAGGTGGCAAAATAACAATTATCGAATGCTTTTACTTTCCTAATAACCTTCCTTTTAACCAATAACGCTGCCGGAGCGACTTGCACCTCCTCAATGTTCTCGTATTGCCCGACATCTTCTCCTCCTCTAAATAAGATTTGTCCTGTCCATAAATTAATTCCTGTACCGGCTGACCAAATTCTTTTCTTATTACCCCAATAATAAATTTTTGGAGTTACAATCCCTATCGTTGAATCTGTTTCTGCTACCAACAACAACTCCTTTAGCATATTAGGCTCTGCCACCATATCATGGTCAAAAAAGAATAGATAATCTGAAGACTCTGTAGCCTTATTGATACCGGCATTTCTCCCTCCTGTCACTCCGGTATTTATACTTAAAGTAACCAGCTTAACACTAGGAAATTTTTGATTTACCCGCTTTGAGGTTCCATCAGAAGAATTATTATCCACCACAATAATTTCATCAGGCTTGAGCGTCTGTTTTTGAACCGAGCTTATGCACTCTTTTAAGGTAGTCCAACTATTGTATGTGGGAATTATAACTGTTACCCTATTTTTATTTTTCTTAGCCATAATTGATCTAATAGAATGGTATCTTACTATTTAGTCTTTATCTCTTCAAGTGCTGGGGGGGGCCAAAACTATTTGAGATATTAAGATGATATAATGCCAAAAGTTATGAAAAAAAGCAGGCAAGTTATATTAGTAACCGGAGGGGAAGGTAATCTTGGCAGCCAAATAAGCTTTGGGCAAAAATTGGGTAAAGATAAATTAGATGTTTTGGACCCCAAAAGCATAAGTCAGGCTTTTGATTATTATAAACCCTCCGTATTGATTCACTGTGCAGTTTTAATTGATATGGGTATCTGTGAATCCTATCCTGAAAGAGCTTTCGAATTAAATGTAATTGGCACATTTAATGTAGCTAAAGCTTGTCGGGAAAAAGGGGTTAAAATGGTATACATATCCTCGTGTTCTGTGTTTAAAGGAGACAAATCTACTCCATATAGCGAATCTGATACCCCGGAACCGATTAGTGTTCACGGACAGACCAAAAGGATTGGAGAAATTATCACTTCTACCCTTAATCCGAATTCTTTAATCGTTCGTACAGGCTGGTTATTTGGCAATCGTCATACTTCAAAAGGATTCGTAAATTACTGTATCAAAAGGCTAAAATCTCATCAAGATATTGAAGCCGGGGAGGATAGATTAGGTTCTCCAACCTACATTCGGGATTTTGTGGAAGAAGTTAAAAAACTGATTGATGAGGATGCTTCCGGCATATTTCATGTAGTTAATACAGGCTGTATCTCTTACTTTGAACTGGCCCAAAATATTAAACGCATGAAGAGTTTTTCTGCCGAAGTTAGACCGGTCAAAGTAGTCTTGGTCCAAGGAAATAAAGTGAAAAGAGGAAAAATGGAAGCATTAACATCTGATAAAATTACTCTCCGTCCATGGCAAGAAGCTTTGGAAGAATACATTAAAACTCTATGAACAAAGAAGTTAAGGAGGTCAAAAAATGTCGGATTTGTGGGTCACAAAAGCTGTATAGATTCCTGGACCTTGGGGTCATACCAATTCCCAATGGCTTCCTAAAAAAAGAGGATCTTTCAAAATCGGAAAACAAATACGAACTCACATGCCAACTTTGCGAAAATTGTGGATTAGTCCATTTGACTAATGTCGTAAACCCTAAAATTATGTTCACAAATTATCTATACGTCACTGCCCAATCCAAAATAATGTTAAACAATTTAACACATCTTGCTTATCAAACTTATAAAGATTTTAAACTGGATAAATCTTCTTTGGTTTGCGATATCGGCTCAAATGACGGCAGTCTTCTATCCTTGTTTAAAAATCTCGGTACGCGGGTACTGGGTATCGATCCAGCTCAAAATTTGGCTAAAATTGCAATAAAGAACGGCATTCCTACAGAGGCAAAATTATTCGGGTTACAAACTGCAAAAATGATTGAGAAAAAATATGGCCAAGCTAAAATCATCACTGCGCTCAATGTGATCGCCCATATTGATAATCTGCACGGCCTCCTATCAGGTATTTCACATCTGCTATCAGCAGATGGTTACTTCATAACAGAATTTCCCTATCTTCTTGACTTAATTAAAAATAAAGAGTTTGACACAATCTATCACGAGCATCTGTCTTACTTTTCTTTGAAACCTTGGATATATTTGATTGATAAATATGATTTTGAAATAGTCAGCGTACAGAGACGCCGTATCCATGGTGGATCAATCCGTCTGATTCATCAAAGAAAAAGACCGAAAAAAAATATTGCTAAAAAGACGCTAGATTACTTACTTTCTCTTGAAAAAACAGCTGGATTATATGATAAAAAGGCTTATATTCAATTTGCACAGGAAGTTTCGAACCTCAAGACCGAACTTTTAAATATGCTAATAGATATTAAAAAACAGAAAAAAAGAATTGTGGGGTATGGAGCAGCAGCCAAAGGTAACGTCTTAACGAATTTCTTTGGAATAGATAATTCTATGCTCGATTATATAATAGACTCCACCCCCTACAAACAGGGACTATACACACCCGGCATGCATATACCAATTAAACCAGAAGAAAAACTTTTATCCGACATGCCTAATTATGCTCTTATTTTAGCTTGGAACTTTGCCGACGAAATAATGGAAAAGCAAAGACAATATACAAAAAATGGTGGTAAGTTTATAATACCGATACCAAAGATTAGGATAATATAAATTTATGTGGGGCAATAAAACTGTTTCTGTCATTTTCCCGGCTGCCAAAGATAGTAAAGTTTTAGGTGGGGCTATTAAAGGCTTTGACTCAACCGGCTATGTGGATGAAGTCATTGTCGTTGACAGCGGCGCAGAACCCACCATGATAGAAGAAATAAGAAAAACAAGAGCCAAACTTATTAAAGGCGCCCATCTTTTGGGA
>MFCP01000013.1 GCA_001776635.1 Candidatus Daviesbacteria bacterium RIFCSPHIGHO2_01_FULL_40_11
AAGAAGCAACCATAGACTATATAACTAATACTTTAAGAAAAACTTTTGAGGTGCGTTTCACACCGGATCTTAAGTCAAAAATTCGCTCTCAAGGGTTGACTGAGGACCAAGGAGTAATTTTAGCTTCCATTGTGGAGCGGGAAGCTCGCTCGGACGGCGTCAGAAAAATGGTGGCATCAATACTTTTAAAAAGGTTTAAAATTGGTATGGCTTTAAATGCCGATGCCACTTTGCAGTATGCTCTGGGGTATCAAAAGGATGAACGGAGTTGGTGGAAGCGTAATTTAAGCAGTGAGGATAAAAGAAAAGATTCTCCTTATAATACCTATCTCCACGGCGGTTTACCGCCGGCTCCGATTGCCAACCCCGGCCTTGCATCTTTAAAAGCAGTATCAGATGCTGATACTTCCACGCCTTATTTATATTACTATCACGATTCAGAAGGTAATTCACACTATGCCGAAACTTTGGAAGAACATAACCAAAATGTAGCCACCTATCCATGATTATGTACATTTTTTGGGGGAAGGTTAGAAAACATAACCAAAGAGGAAAAAAGTTGGGTTTCCCTACGGCCAATGTCAATTTAACTAAAAATATATCCGAAGGAATCTATGTTTCTCAGGCTAAAATAACAAACTCTGTTTATCCTGCACTGACTTTTATTGGCACAGCCAAAACATTTAACGAAAAAAGCTTTCATGCTGAAGTCTATATTTTGAATTTTAATGAACAAGTTCTTTCCTTCGGAAATAAAGATATCTATGGCAAGTGGCTTTCTGTTAAGCTTCTAAAAAAAATCAGAGACAACAAAAAATTCAATTCTGCCACAGAATTAATTGCTCAAATGAAAAAAGATGAGGTTGTAGCAAGAAAATATTTGGGGTATTACAAACGAGTTGGCACAAGGCATAACGAGGATTAGCAATAGTCACAACTTCTTGACAGATCCTCTTTTGCAGTCTAAGCTAAATATAGTATGTTCATCCTACCCAAAGGTATTAATAACCAGGGAGGATCAATACATTTAGCCATTCTTTTGGCGATAATCGGACTTATTGTATTCCTGATAATTTCTTCTGCTGCTCCATTTAAAGATAAACTTTTTTCTGTTTTATACCCCAAACCCTCATCTTTTGCTGCCGGTAAATATACTTCAATGCATGTTGATTCCCAGGATATTTCGATCGCTGGCTCTTTAGGGTGCGTCTCAGAAGACAGCCATGTTTACTGGGGAGCTGCCGGGTCCTTAAACCCGGGAGAAACTTTTACCTACACTACTCCATATCAAGACTGCCAAAATGACCGTTCCATCAGAGTCATTGTTTCCTCGGATGGGCGCGACCCGTCTTCTTCCTGGGTAGAACTTTCCACTGTTATTCCCGGGCAGACCGGTTATCCTGGTACGGGGAAAAAAATTTACGCCACTACCCACCCCGATTCCTCTTCAGCAGAACTTTGTATGTTTCCCCGTTTTGACTGGCCGCCGCAAACCTACTCCTTCACCCTGAAAAATATTAGCAGTAAAACTATCAATAATATCACGGTCACCGGCAAGGATAATAATGGTTGGACTCCCACCTACACTCGAGAATGCTGGCGCTCAGATGCAGATAACGATGGTTTTAGTGATGCCCTTGAGCAGGGGATGGAATTTCTTTGGTCAGGGGGTTCAGACTATGCCATAAGTTGCGGCACACCCACACCGGATGATGAGCTTGATTTTTATCCGGCTGATTTTAATGACGACGGGAAGGTGGATAGTATAGATGTAGACAGGATTACGGCCTATTTAGGACAGGGAACAGGAATACCAATGCAAAGCATATCAAATTCCCATCCGATGGACCCTCCAGACGGTTACTATACCCAGATTGGTGCCTGGAGAGAATTTGATTTGGATGCGGATGGGCTAATTACTCAGGATGATGTCAATTTGATTAAAGCTTTAGTGGGTAAAGATGTATGCGCAACCGGCAATCCTAATCCTGTGCTGCCGCCTGATACTACCCCACCCGGAGTTGCTATCAGTTATCCATACGCTTTAGCAATGCCTGCCGGCTATACACAATTAACCCAAGCTCTTGCTTTTGATAATGTGAAAGTAGCCAAGGTTGAATTTTATGTTAATGGCTCATTAAAGTGCACTGATACCGATACTGCTGTTACTGCTTCAACTTATGATTGTTCCTTTAGACTCAAAGGTAAATCAGGTACTAAATTTAATATCCAGGCTAAAGCTTATGACGGTGTGGGAAACAGTTCCTCCTCAAGGATTTTGACTGTGACCTCCTTTTAATTTGAGCTTCTGACGGTTTGCCCCTTGACAAGGAACTAAAAAAGAGTAATTATTATTTTAATGCCTAAATTAAACCAGTCAGGTGTTAGTCCTCTACTAGTCATCCTTCTTGCAGCCATAGGACTGATTGTCTACCTTTTAATTGCCAATATGTCTCCCTTTAATGACAGACTCAATTCGGCTCTTTATCCTAAACCCGCCGCTGAAGCAAGGGGCCCCCGATCAAACGCAAGTCTCTCGCTCTGGCAGAATGATACTCTAGTAACTTCAGTTGCCCCCGGAAGCACTATTGAGCTAAGAGGAACAGGATTTAATAGGGGAGAAACAGTATATGTGGGTTTGGCGGGCTATTTTGGGTTGACTCCTGTGACCGCCGATAGTACAGGTAATTTTTCCCTGCCTCAGATTGCTCCACAGCTTCCAGGAACATACAACTATGTTAGTTTAGCATATCGTCGCAAAACCTGGACGATCATGGCCAGCACAAGCCTTACTGTTACCCAGTAAGAGATTACGCTTCAATTAAGTACCTTTTTGACCTCTTGACGGATGTTTTTTTTCATGGTATATTGAATTCAACTAAATAGAAAAAATGGAGGCGTACGAGAACGTATGCTTCCTTTTGTTGATCTTTACTAGGCAAGGTAAATCTGTCACATTACCGCTTAGCGGGATAAAATAGGCCATCTACTAATGTCATTGAACTCATCTATAAAAGACATAGGACGTAAATATTGGAGTAAAGCACCTGCATCTGTCCCTGAACTTAATCTAATAAAAATTCAACTGGATTCCTATAACTGGTTTCTCAAAACAGGAATTGCCGAAGTCCTTGAGGAGATTTCTCCTGTTGAAGACTTCACAGGAAAAAATTGGACCCTAGAGCTAGGGTCTTTTTATTTCGGTAAGTCCAAATACACCGCTGAGGTGGCTCGTGAAAAGGGGGTCACTTTTGATGCACCTTTAAAGATTGAGGCAACTTTAATCAATAAGCAAACCGGACAAAGATACAAACAGGATGTGTTTTTGGGAGACATTCCACAAATGACTGATAAAGGCACCTTCATCATAAATGGGGTGGAGCGAGTCATTATCAATCAATTAGTCCGTTCACCGGGAGTATTTTTCCAAGCCGCTGACGACCCCATTACCGGAAAGAGGTTGTTCTCGGCAGAAATACGTCCATATCGAGGTTCATGGCTTGAATTTTCAATAACAAGAGGTGGAGTCTTAACCGCGAAAATTGATAGGAGAAGAAAATTTGCCGCGACTACTTTACTTCGTGCACTAGGATTTTCCGACAACGAATCAATTATTGAACAATTTACAGATGTTGATACAGAGGAAGATAAATTCATTGATACAACGCTAGCAAAAGATCCTACTACCAGCTCCGATGAGGCACTCCTCGAGATTTTTAGAAAAATGCGCCCGGGTGACCCTGTAGTTTTAGATAATGCGAAGGCACTACTGGATGGGATGTTTTTTAATGCCAGACGTTATAATTTAATCAAAGTTGGCAGATACAAGATCAACAAAAGGTTGAATTTAAGTTTACCAAATACTCCTGAAAACTGGATTTTAACCAAGGAAGACATAATCGCTACATTAAAGTATCTGATTAAGTTAAGTCATGGCGAGGGGAAACTAGATGATATAGATCATCTGGCCAACAGACGAGTGAGGTGTGCCGGAGAGTTGGTTCAACAGAATGCCTTTAGGATCGGGGTCTTAAGACTTGAACGAATTATTAAAGAAAGAATGAGTTTAACAGCTGCTGATCAGGAAGTCAGCCCGGGCGGGCTGATAAATGCCAAACCGGTGATTGCTGCAATAAATGAATTCTTTAGGTCCTCACAACTATCTTCGATTTTGGATCAAGTCAATCCCCTCTCTGAGCTGGACCATTTAAGAAGACTCTCTGTTATGGGAGCAGGTGGTATCACAAGAGATAGGGCTTCTTTTTCCGTCCGTGACATTAATCATTCTCAATATGGCAGAATTGACCCGATCAGATCTCCGGAAGGCCAAAACATTGGACTGGTGACTTATTTGGCTCTCTATACGCGAATCAATGAGTATGGATTTTTGGAGACACCTTATAGAAAAGTAGAAATGGCGCGGGGTAAACCAAAAGTCACTGAGGAAGTAGTTTACTTCACGGCTGACGATGAAGAAGATTATCATATCACTGAGGCCACAGTCAGCCTCGATGAAAAGGGTTATATTTTAGACGAGAGAGTGCCGACTCGTTTCCAGGGAAATTTTTTCGAAGGACCTGCCAAAGATATTTCGTTAATAGATATTTCTCCTCAGCAGATTTTTGGCACTAGCGCATCTTTGATTCCATTTTTAGCAAATGATGATGCCAACAGAGCTTTGATGGGTACTCAAATGCAATGTCAGGCAGTTCCGCTGCTTAAGCCGGCCGCCCCTATTGTAGGAACGGGGATGGAGCGGGTCGTTGCCGATAACATGGGAAGGGTAGTTCGGGCCCCGGCCGATGGAACTGTAAAATACGTAGACGGGAAAAAGCTAACCCTTAAGACTAAAGGAGGAGAAATGCGCTATGAAATCAAAAAGTTTATTCACTCGCCTCAAGGCACGTGTTATTCACAAAGACCAGTAGTCAGGGTGGGAGAAAGGGTTAAAAAGGGTGACCTTTTAATTGATGGCGCAGCCTGTGAAAATGGGGAGTTGGCCCTGGGGCAGAATTTACTTATCGCCTATATGAGTTTTGACGGTTTAGGGTATGAGGATGCCATTGTTATTTCAGATAGGTTAGTAAAGATGGATACCTTAACCTCAATTCATATCGAAGAATATGAAGTTGATGTGGTGGAAACTAAACTTGGTCCAGAGGAGCTGACGAGTGATATTCCAAATGTGTCTGAGGAAGCATTGGTTAATTTAGATGAAAAGGGGATAGTCAGAATTGGGGCTGAAGTCGGGCCAAATGATATTTTGGTTGGTAAAGTTCAGCCTAAAGGCGAGACCGAGCTTACTGCCGAAGAAAGGTTGCTGCGGGCTATTTTTGGAGAGAAGGCTAAAGAAGTTAGGGACACGTCACTTAGAATTCCTCACGGAGAGAGGGGGACTGTCATCGGAGTGCAAATCCTTTCTAGAGACGAGGGAGATGAGTTAGACACGGGGACCCTGCAAAGGATTAAGGTTAAAGTAGCGCAACTTAGGAAAGTCACTGCCGGAGATAAACTGGCAGGTCGTCACGGCAATAAAGGAGTTATCTCAAAGATTGTTCCGGTCGCAGATATGCCACATCTTGCCGATGGGACACCGGTTGATATTATTATTTCTCCCCTTTCGGTTTTATCCAGGATGAATTTAGGACAGCTACTGGAAACTCATTGGGGTTTTGCAGCAGAAAAACTGGGGTATAAAATAGCCGCGCCTGTTTTCGAAAAGATTCCTGAAGAAAAGTTAATAGAGGAGTTTAAAAAAGCAGGACTTTCATCTGACGGCAAAGTGCAACTTTTTGACGGTAGGACTGGGGAGCCGTTCGGGAATACTATTGTGGTAGGCCGCAATTACATCCTCAAATTAATTCATATGGTGGAGGAGAAGATTCATGCCCGTTCTACCGGTCCTTACTCCCTGGTTACTCAACAACCTTTAGGTGGAAAAGCTCAGATGGGGGGACAGCGCTTGGGAGAGATGGAAGTTTGGGCGCTGGAAGCATATGGGGCCGCGCATATTTTACAAGAGATGTTAACTATAAAATCCGACGATGTGGTAGGACGGGCTAAGGCTTTCGAAGCAATCGTTAAAGGGATTGATATCCCTCAGGCTTTAATTCCTGAATCCTTCAAGGTACTGGTTAAAGAGTTACAAGCCTTAGGTCTGTCTGTTGAGACGCTCGGTGCAAAGATAGTTCAAGCTCAGGAAGTTGAAGAAAAACCGGAAGTGATTGCGGAAGTAGCACAGTTAGAGGAAGCACTGGAGATGAAGCCGACCGCCGCTCTGGGTGAACTTGAAGCCGAAAGCAGTTCGTTTGAAGTTGTGGATGCTTCTTCGGAGGCAGAAAAAGAAAAGGAGGCAGAATGAACGATCTTTTAGATTTCGAATCACTTAAGCTTACAGTGGCTAGCCCGGAACAAATCCGAAGCTGGTCTTTTGGGGAGGTCACCAAACCGGAGACCATCAATTACAGGACCCTGAAAGCGGAAAAAGACGGGCTATTTTCTGAGAATATCTTTGGCCCAACCAAAGATTATGAATGTTACTGCGGTAAATACAAAAGAATTAGGTTTAGAGGGGTAATTTGCGATAAGTGTGGAGTTGAAGTTACCCAGTCAAAAGTCAGACGCGAGAGGATGGGTCATATTAATCTCGCCTCACCCGTTGCCCACAGCTGGTTTGTTAAAGGTGCACCATCAAAACTATCTTTAATACTCGATATCTCGCCTAAAAATCTAGAAGCAGTCATTTATTTTGCTTCTTACTTAGTGATCAATATTGACTCAAGTGGCAAAACTGCGGCCTTGCAAAAATTGGATAAAGATTTGCAAACAAAAATCGAAAGCTCTAAAGAAAACTTGGAGGAGACTATAAAAAATCTGGAAAGTACTCTGAAAAAAGATTTCCTCATTTTAAAGAAAAAGAAAGACGCGGAGAAATTTGAGTTGGAAAAAGAGGAGCAAGAGTTGAAGGCAAGATCAGAGATTCAAAAACTTAGAGATGCTCAAGTTGCGGAGATTACTACTCTGGAAGGAATTTTCAAAGCAGTATCGGATTTGGTTAAATCGGTTACACCTCTAAAGCTTCTATCAGAGGAGGAATATTACAAACTGAATGAATATGGTGTTTCGGATTTTGCCCAAGTAGGGATGGGAGCAGAGGCATTTTTACAGGTACTGGAAAAGTTAGATTTAGATAAATTAGCTGCTAATCTGCGCGATGAAGTTAGAAAATCTACAGGACAGAAGCATATCAAAGCTACAAAAAGACTCAGGGTGACTGAAGGGATGCGTTCAGCCGTGATATCTCCGGCGTGGTTAATTTTGCGGGTCTTGCCGGTTTTGCCACCTGATCTTCGGCCTATGGTACAACTGCCCGGAGGAAGATTTGCCACCTCGGATTTAAATGATCTTTACAGAAGAGTAATTAATAGAAACAATCGCTTAAACAGATTAATTAATCTTGGTGCTCCGGAAATAATTTTACGCAACGAGAAAAGGATGCTTCAGGAAGCTGTGGACAGTTTAATTGATACAACATCACGGACTTCAAGGCGCGGAGGACCTGCCACCAGTCATATCTTACGCTCGCTTTCGGACATGTTACGCGGTAAACAAGGAAGATTCAGGCAGAATCTTTTAGGTAAAAGGGTCGATTATTCCGGAAGATCTGTTATTGTGGTTGGGCCTAAACTAGGATTAGATCAGGTAGGTTTACCAAAAGAGATGGCATTGGAAATGTTTAAGCCCTTTGTACTGCGCGAAGTGATCGCCCGGGGTCTAGCATCTAATGTTAAAGGCGCAAAAAATGTTTTGGAGTTTAAACCCTCGGAGGTTTGGGATATCCTAGAAGAAATTATCACCGGGCATCCAATTCTCATCAATAGAGCTCCGACATTGCACCGTCTGGGTATTCAAGCCTTCTACCCGGTACTTGTGGATGGTAATGCAATTGCCATTCATCCGTGCATATGTGCCGGGTTTAATGCTGACTTTGATGGAGATCAAATGGCAGTTCATGTGCCGCTATCTTCTAAGGCTCAAGAAGAAGCTAAAACTTTAATGATGGCCAAGGAAAACATCTTTGGTCCGGCCAATGCTCAGCCAATCACAGTACCAAACAGAGAAATGGCTCTAGGGTGTTATTATCTGACTTTTATTGAAGAGACCACAATAGAGGAAACCTTGCGGTTTTTCGTAAGTTCGGAGGACGCACTAAGAGCTTATACCTTGGGCAAAATCGGTATTCAACAAAAAATTCAAGTAAGAATAAATGAGGAAGTTATTGAGACATCAGTTGGCAGGATTCTTTTTAATCAGGTGTTACCTGCGAAAATGCAATTTTTAAATTCAACCATTAAAGGATTTACAATCCGCGACATCATCCTTCGGGCCACGGAGACTCTAGGGAAAGAAGACGTGACAGAGCTTATAGATAATATTAAAACCCTAGGCTTTTGGGGGGCAACAATTGCCGGTATCTCAATCTCGATATTTGATGCCAAAATTGTTCCTGATAAGGAGAAATTTCTGGACAAGGCGGTAAAGGAGATCGAAACAATTGAAGCTAACACCGCCAAAGGTTTAATTACTCCCCAGGAAAAGTCACAACTGACGCAAATGGTATGGATTAAGGTAACAGAAGAGTTGGCTAATGCTACTTGGGAATACTTAGGCCTTAAAAATCCTATCAGGATGATGGTGGAAGCAGGAGCCCGGGGATCCAGGGATCAGGCAAAGCAGCTTTCTGCTATGCGAGGCTTATCTACCGATCCAACCGGTAAAATTGTGGAACTCCCGACCAAATCAAACTACAGACAAGGTTTATCCGTGTTTGAATACTTTACATCAGCCCGGGGAGCGAGAAAAGGTGTGGCGGATAAAGCCTTAAAGACAGCTGATGCAGGGTATTTGACAAGAAGGTTGGTGGATGTGGCCCATGAGGTAATTATTAGGATGGAAGATTGCGGGACCAAGGAGGCTTTAGAATATGATATAGCAAAGGCAAGTTTCAATACAGCACGAGAGAAATTATTAGGGAGAGTGGTCGCTGATAATGTTTTAGAGCTTAAAAGTAGAAAGGTGTTACTCAAGAAAGGCACGCTTTTGGCAGAGGAGGCAATTGCCAAAGTCCTGAAAGCTGGGGTAGTTAAAGTTACAGCCCGTTCCCCCTTAACTTGTGAGGCACGTTACGGAATTTGTAGCACTTGTTACGGTTTTGATCTCACTACCAGAGAACTTGTTAAAATTGGTACACCTGTTGGAGTGGTAGCTGCTCAAGCAATTGGGGAGCCGGGGACACAACTGACGATGCGTACTTTCCACACCGGAGGAATTGTAGGATTAGATATTACTCAAGGTTTGCCAAGGGTTGAAGAGTTATTTGAAGCTAGAATCCCTAAGGTGGCATCTCCGATGTCTGAGATTGCCGGTAAGACTTCAATAATTGAGACCGAAGATACAGGCGTGAGAGTCAGAGTTAGAACTACTCAGAAACCACACGAAGAGAGAGAATATATTATTCCCGCAACTTCTACTCTTTTGATAGAAGAAGGCCAACTTATCGATGCGGGAACCATTCTTTCATCTGGTCATATAGATGTTAAAGAGATTCTAAGAATTCAAGGACTAAGAAAAGCACAGCGATATATAGTTGACGAGGTAAGGAGCGTTTATGAATCTCAAGGTGTACCTATTAATGAGAAGCATTTTGAAGTGATTGTCAGAAAAATGTCAGACAAAGTCAGAGTCGAAACTCAGGGGGATACAAACCTTTTACCTGGTGAGACTATTGATCGGATCCGCTTTGAAGAAGAAAATAAGCGGGTTTTGGCAGGTGGTGGTGAGCCGGCAACAGCAGAGGTTGTGATACTCGGGATAACCAGAGCTTCTTTGCAAACAGAGAGTTTCTTATCAGCTGCTTCATTCCAAGAAACTACCTCAATACTGGCAGAGGCTGCTATTTCAGGTAAAGAAGATAAGCTGATAGGACTTAAGGAAAATGTTATAATTGGCAGGCTTATTCCGACCAGTATCGAAAGAGCAAAAATCGAGGTGTAATATGCCTACAATAAACCAACTTGTTAGAAAAAGTAGAAAAAGATTATCTAGAAAGATTAAAGCTACAGCGCTCCGCCGCGGTTTTAATGCTAAAGACCGTAGGTACACTCAAAATTTTAATCCGCAAAAGCGGGGGGTGGTCACTTTGGTCAAAACAATGACTCCTAAAAAACCAAATTCAGCTTTAAGGAAAGTAGCTAGAGTCAGACTCTCCAATAGAACTGAGGTGACAGCTTATATTCAGGGAGAGGGCCACTCTTTAGCAGAACACGGGATAGTCTTAGTTAGGGGTGGAAGGGTGAAAGATTTGCCTGGAGTGAAATATCATTTAGTCAGAGGTAAGTATGACCTGGCAGGAGTGGTTGGTAGAAAACGAGGTAGATCCAGATATGGCACTAAGGCAGGAGGAGCATCTGCTGCCCCCAGACCAGTAGCTCCGCCAGCAGCACCAGCGGAGGCAGCAGCATGAGAAGCAAAAAAGCACCAAAACAAATACTATCTCCAGACCCAATCTATAATTCAAGATTGGTGACAAGGTTTATCAACAAACTGATGGTTTCCGGTAAGAAATCTGTTGCGGAAAAATTGGTTTATCGGGCTTTGGAGAAAATCAGAGAAGAGTCTAAACAGGATCCTGTTGCTGTTTTCGAGAAGGCAATTGCCAATGTGGCCCCTAAGATGGAGGT
>MFCP01000014.1:0-10474 GCA_001776635.1 Candidatus Daviesbacteria bacterium RIFCSPHIGHO2_01_FULL_40_11
TGTTCGCCAGTTAAAGTGGTACGCGAGCTGGGTTCAGAGCGTCGTAAGACAGCTTGATTAGAGAGAGAACTGTCTTTCTTCAACGATGCTTTACCAATCGAGAATTTTTTTAATCTTTTTGTCAAAAAATGAAGATATATGTAAAGCCGGATATTTTAGCTTTACATGAATAGTAAATCTAGCTATATGCTGGGACGCCTTGTAAATAGTAATCTACTAGTATACAATTTTACTACTAGTAAAAATGATTACTCATTCGGTGGATACCGAAGCAAGGTAATCAGCAGGAAAGACTAGTTTCAAATGTTTCTAAGTGACGATTATTTGATTGGTTTTACTGAAGGAGAAGGGATGTTCTATATAGGAATAGTTCCCTCTAAAGAAACCAAAACCGGTTGGCAGGTGATTTACTTTTTAAAAGTATCTCAAAACCCAATTGGACTAAAGGTTTTAAACCAATTTAAAAAACGTCTAGGTTGTGGCTATGTTAAACAAAATAGCCAAACCGATAAAACGGATAAATCTTTAGCTTATGTAGTCAGAGATTTTCCGAGTTTAAGAGACAAGGTTATTCCATTTTTTGAAGGTAAATTAATTATTAAAAAACAAGCCTTTGAAAAATTCAAGCAAGTTTTAGATATTGTTGCAAAGAAGCAGCATCTAACTCTAGCTGGAATAACTCAAATTCTAGAAATAGCTTATTCTATGAATACTCAAAAGAGGAAAGTAGAAAAGCAATTAATTCTGGAAGCATATTTGAAATTAGAATCCTCACAGGCCATACGCTAGAGTCCGACGATATGTCGGACAAGATATGGTCGGACCCCATTGGTGACAATGGGAGCTAACAGGAAACAGAAACTAGTTAGTTTTGTAACAATGATGTCGGACTCTATCCAGTATGGGCGTTTTGATACTTGAGGGGAGTTATTTCTAGTACGAGAGGACCGAAATGAGGAAACCCCTAGTGTGCCTGTTGTCACTACAGTGGCAGCGCAGGGTAGCTACGTTTCTAACTGATAAGTGCTGAAAGCATCTAAACACGAAGCAGACCCCAAGATGAGGTATCTTTTAAGATCCCTGGAAGACTACCAGGTTGATAGGTTGGCGGTGTAAGTGCTGTAAGGCATTTAGCCTACCAATACTAATGATCGTTGTTGAGATTTTTTGGTTTACCCCGCTTAGCGGGGCGAGGCCTTCTCCGCCAACCGGCGGATCCGTGTTCACATTTTAGGGTGCAAAGTTTTTTCGGGCTTTACTCCAGGTTCTAGGCCGTCAGATTGCTGACATAAGTTCCAAATAGATTATGCCAATAAGTGAAGGTAAGAATTTGCATAATTCCTCTTTTTTGCATTAAAGTTGCATTCAGGGTTTCGCGTAAGCTAATTTGACGATCTCGGTTGGCTCGTAGCATCCGGTGAGCTGTGATTAAATCAGCTTTTTGAGGGAAAATAATTTCTATATTCGACTGTAAGCTTGCTTGCAGAAATTCCAGGGCCATAGATATTCCTACTTCCCGACCCAATGTGGTGTAAGTATCGGCAATATTTTGATAGCTGGTATAAATATGAAAACCCTGTCTTGCTATAGTATCAAAACTTAAGGTTGATTTTTGATGGTTAGGATCAGTTCTGTCAATAAAAGCAAGCAGAACAGATGAATCTATGAATATTTTTTTAGTTTGAACTGGCATATTTTCTGAGCTATTCTTTGGTTAATCTTTCTATACTGACACCTCTACCTCTTAAACTCAAAAGCGGATCTGCTAGGGAAAATGATCTAGTTTGAGCTATCTGTTGATCGGTGTGTTGATTAATTTTTGAAGTTTTGGTTCGTGGTATGAAACTTTGAGTGAAGTTACGGAGGTCGTTAACCGCTATTCGAATATTACCACCAACTCTGTAGGCTTTTAATTTTCCTTCTCTGATATATCTTCTGATAGTTAACGGGTGAACTTTTAGGGAAATGGCTGCTTGATTAATTGTATAAAATTCTTCCATGTTTTGTTATTGTAATGGTGCTATCGAATTTTCCATCATGAAATTTGATCTCGAAATATAGCTCTCTTAGCATATATAATACTATGTAATTTTATACATAAATATACATAATTTGTCAAGTGTTGACAATCTTTAAAGAATAGATTGAGAATAGAAACAGATAGTTTTTTTAAACTCCGTCTGGATTTAGAAGAACGCGTCTGGAAACGGGGGTGATTCTGCATGTTAAGCGGTATAGGTACAACCGAACTTTTGATTGTTGGCCTAATCGTCTTGGTCTTATTCGGAGGCAAGAAACTCCCTGAACTAGCAAGAGGAATGGGAAGTTCCATAAAAGAGTTCCGAAAAGCAGCCAACGAGGATGCTTAGTTAATATGGAAACTGCCCGAACTGCAAAGTATGCTTTTTTGGCAATATCCATTTCAGTTGCAGCCCTTGTGTTTCCTCAAAACACCTGGGCTGCTTCTGGAAATGTGCAGATTTGCCAACCTAATACTTCCTGTACCATCGGGGAATTTCTTTATGATGATTCTTATACCCCGATTATAGATGCAACATGCACTATCACCAGTCGTTACCCTGATGGCAGCCTGCTTTTCGATGCTGTAGCTTTGACTCCGGCTCCACAGAATGATGGTTGGTATTCGCATACGTTTACCACCCCTTCCACCTCTGGTTTGTACAGGACCGAGATTAAATGCACAACCAACGGAGAAACTTTGGCCTTAGATAAAAGTTTCGAAGTTAAACAAGAATCTGCTCTGTCTGGAAGTGACGTTTCATCAGCTGTCTGGAATGCGGATAGAAGTTCTTACAGCGCATCGGGTAGTTTTGGCGAGACGCTGCAGAATGCCGTGCCTGACGCAGATGATATTGCATCCTCTGTTTGGAGTTATTCCAGCAGAACTTTGTCAACTTTTGGCAGCCTGATTACTGATATATGGGCAAACCCAACCCGTTCTCTGACTAGTTTCGGCACTCTGATTTCAGATATTTGGGCAAGCGCTACCAGAACCTTAACAGGAGCAGATTTATCAAGTGGCAAACTGGCTACACAGTCCGATGTAACAAGCGTTAAAGATGAAGTAACAGGCGCTAAAAGCGATATAGCCACAGTAAAATCTGATGTATCTTCAATCAAAGATACTGTTGGTAAAATCAATGCTACTACCACTACTACGAATGTCCAAAATATCCAATATATCACTAATGAGACCAGAAACTATTTGGAGCAGATTATCAATCAGCCGACAGTGAACCAGTTGCTTGAAGAGGTAACTGTAACCAATATGGAGTTGAGCAGTAAAGTGGATAAATCCAATTCTTTGGCTAACCAGATGCTCAACACGAGTCTGTATATCAAAAGTAAAACTAATTTAATAAGCAGCAAATGGGAGAATATGGGGCAGGAAAAAATTACCGCCTCTTTATCTACCTTATCCTCCGTGTTAGATTCTGTCTTTACCCAAATCAACTGGGTTAAAGAACAATGGGACTTACCAGTAGCTTCCAAACTTGACTTGCAAGCTAAGAAAATAGCCCAGTTAATTGAGGCTTCTGGAAAGGAAATTTCCAAAAACGGTAAAAACAAATCAGCTCTTAAACAAGTACAAACCGTTAGTAATAATCTTGACAACCTGCTTAAGCTGATCGGCAATAGTAGTGACAGCAGTAAAAGTCTTACTCTCTTTGGGCAGATTAAAGCTCAGGTAGAGCTTTTATCAGCTTTAGATAAAGTTTCTTCAGATGCGGATCAGTTGATTGCTGAAATCGGCCATAACTCCAAACCACAAACACAACTACTTGACCAGACTAACATTTTAAGCAAGCAAGTAGCTTCTATCAACAAATTGCCTCAAGTTGACAAAATCTTATCGACTAAACTCGCATCAAAGTCTGATCAAAAACAGCTCAAAAATAAAGCATTAAGTTTAAGAGGCATAGTTGAGGCAAACAAGCAGTTTATTGCCCAAGGCAGTTTAAAACCTTTAAGTAGTTTGTGGTTGGAAGAGGGGAGTATAGTCTTTAAATCTTTAATAACCAATCCTTCCAGCTTAATTAGCCAGAAGGTACCTTTGAAATATTACCTGCCAAAAGAAGTCACTCGCGAAAGCATTACAACTATTGATGATGGTTTAACGATTAGTTATGATACGGAAAAAGATCAGTACTTCGTCGGCGGAGAATTTGAACTGGCTCCAAAGGAGACCAAGACATTTGCGGTTACTGTTGACGGTAGTATCTTTCGGATCAGCGATCAAGACATAGCTACAATGCGCCGTCAGGCAGAGGAGTTGTCGCAGCCGCTTAAAAATACCTCATATTTTGCTCAGGGAACGATATTAAAAACCGATATAGATGCAGCTTTGGATAAGATCGATACCTTACAGAAAAATAGCAGCACTCCTGAATCAAAAATTAAAGCTTATAGAGAATCTGTTATTGAGTATAAAGCAGCCAAAGAGAAGCTTGAAAAGTTAAAAGAGATTGCCACTTCTGCTGGATCAGCAGGGACTTTAGTCGGCTTTGTGGGAGGAGCGCAAGTTATCGCTGTTTGGGGACTGGTTATTATATTTATAGCCGGGTTTGTCTTTCTAACTTTGTATATGAGAACCATCAGAAGAGGCGAGCCAGCCTTGAGTATCAAGCCCAAAAAACCACTCTCCGTTATTGATGAAGAAGCATCAGAGTATTACAATCAGGAGAGAGATACTGAAGATATCCTCAGACCTAAAAACCATCTGCCCAAGTCGATTATTTTTTTAATTGTCTTGCTGATTGCCGGATTGGTCAGTTTAAGTGCGGTGTACGCGCTTTTGAATGTTAGACAAAATATATTTGCTTTTCAATCAGCAAACAATAAGTCTTCGCAAGATCAAACGCCTACACAAGCCGTTATGGGAGATAGCGCTGAAGGCGAGACTGTATCTGATGGAAAGGATATAAACATTTTTGTCCCTAAGGATAGCGTGGTCGATGTCTTTAGCGAACCTGTCCTGACTTCGACGGTTTCGGCCAGTCTGAAAGGCTCTCAAAGCGCAAAGGAGACTAAGCGGCAAGACAATTGGGTTAGGGTATCTTTTGAGGGTAATGAAGGTAAACTTGTCAATGGATGGGTAGATGGAGACTTTGTGGAAAATCAGGAGGAAACCCAGGCTGGTGAAACTGAGCAACAGATCCCTTCAGAAAAAGCTATAGGTACCCCTGCTTCAATTACAATTACAGATACCCCCACAGGTTTTCTCAGGGTGAGAAGTTCTCCCGGCGGAGAAGAGCTAACTAGAGTAAACCCAAGCGATACTTATCCGCTCATTCAGAAAGATTCAGGTTGGGTGCAAATTGTTTTGGAAGATGGAACCTTGGGTTGGGTCTCTGAACAATATGTTAAATGATTCTCACGCTTAGGTTGTAGGAATAGTGGATTAGCATAGCAACAATCAAGCCTATTAAAATCCACCGTTTTGATCGGAAAGTAAAAATCAGCATGATTATCATTGTTAAGCTGTGAAGAGAACCAGTTAAAATTAACCTGGTAACTAGAGCGGAGAGGCCTCCGTTTAAGGTAATATTTAAAAAATAAAGAATTGTTTCCGAGAGAGTGAAGGCTAAAGCAGCAGCCAGGACAATTTTTACTTGAGTTGCTTTTTCAGGGAGATCTACAATAGAAACTACAAAAGCAGCTTTTACTATCTCCTCAACTATATACGGGAAGGGGAGCAAAAGCTCGATAGGCCAAATTATAAACGGAGATATTAAAGCTACCAGCGGAACGAACAAGTTCTTTCCTTCGGAAATTAAAACAGACATTACTCTTTGTCGTTTTTACCGTTGAACGCTTTTCTTAACTCTTTGATAGCTTCTCCCAAGCCTCTGGCAAACTCGGGTAGCTTCCTGCCGCCAAAAATTAGCAGTATCACTGCAGCAATAAGCAGTATTTCAATAAGGCCGATACCTCTAAACATATTTTCCCTCCTTCCTTTTATATCATAACAAATGGGATTTTAAGATGTACTTATTTAATAATAAAGTAAGTTCAAAAAGAAGCGCAAGCGGCAAAAATAAAAGCACAAGTGATAAGAGGTCCGTAGGCGGCAGAAGTGCGGCAAAGATTAGTGACAAGGCATAAACAAACAGACGCTGTTTTGCAAAAGCCTGATATTTAATAACCTTAAATCTCATCAGGATGGTGAGTAGAATGGGAAATTGGAAAGCCATACCCATGAGCGTGGCTGTAGTGAGTATCTGAGAAAGGAGTAGGCTGACATCTATAAAATTACCGATATTTAATTCAAGCGACTTCTGATAAAAAATGATGACCACATATTTCATAATTAAAACTCCGAAGCTGAAGCCTACAGTAAAAAGAACTAAAGCTACAGGTAAAAAAGCTACTATGGCTTTATATTCCCGGGATTTAAGCGCAGGCTTGATAAAGCCTAAAATTTGAATTACCAGAAGCGGTAAAACAGCTACAACACCCAAAAGCAAAGCAGAATTGATTGACAAAGACAAAAATTGGAATGGAGAAGTAAATACGATATTTAATCCTTTTAAATTAAAGATCTTCAGGACAAAGGAAACTATATTTTCGTAGTACACAAAACCCAAAACCGCGCAGATTAAAAATACAGCTAAGGTAAAAAACAATCTTTTCCTAATTTCGGAAAAAAAGGGGGAGTATTTGATATAAACTTGCTCTATTTCGCTGGTGACAGAGGTAGCCATATTTATTGATTTACTTTTTCTGCCGATTTGTCCATTACGACCTTATCCTGCTTACTTACAAGAGTACTCTGCTTGCCTTCCTCATTTATATTCATATTATTCAAGGTTTTATTGACATTTTCTTTGGTTTCATCCATGGCAGTTTCTAATTCCCTCTTAGCTTTTTTGAGTTCCTTGCTAGTTTTTCCTAAACCTCTGGCAAATTCTGTTAACTTTTTACCACCAAATATGAGAAAAATTATAAGAGCAATAATCAAAATTTCAGGACCACCTAAATTAAACATGTTGTATTCATATTAGACCAATTATTTCAAAGAGGCAAGGGTGGCTCTGGTTTTACTGTCTCGCAAATCTTTTCCGATAAAGCTGAGGATATAAACGCAGCCTATTATAATGTGACAGCTTTAGGGGTTCAACCCCTTGCCTATTTGAGTGAGGCCAAAGTAGCTCTTGTCCTGGTATCATTGATGGTTTTACCAGTACTTCCTGCTATCAGATGACCGGCAATGGCTTCATCCCAAACCTTGTCGGCAATATTGGCTAAATCAGAAGAAGAGATAGCCACACCAGTGGTTAAGGAGTTAGAAGAAATGATAGATTTAATAATAACCTGATAATCTCCCAAAACATTAACAAAAGGGGTGGATTCGTCTTCGGTGATGAGATTCCCTGCTATTGTCAGAGTATGATCTGCTTCATGAGGTCTTATCTTCCATCCATACTTTAACATGATATAGGGAGAGATAACCTTTCCGCCTCCGATTCCCTGTCCGCCAATAGCCACCAGGGGAAATCTAAACTTATTGAGCAGCGTGTCTGTTAACCAGTCTTCCTTGGCATCAGAATATAAATCTACCACCACATCAAGATCGGTCACGCTGCTGTTTAAGATAAACAACTTATTATCAGTATCGTAAGTTAACTTCTGAGCCATTTGCTGTAATTTTTAGCAGAAAAAAATCAAATAATCAACCGGTAAAAAGAAGGTCTAAAAATATCAAACTATTCCCAGATTATTTGAGCTTGTCCCAGAAGCTGGTTTTTTCAGATTGTTTCCTATTTTCCTGGACTTTTTCTTGTAAATCATTTTTTACTTGTTTGATCTCAATTTCATCAAGAGGTGTTTGCGCCTCTGTCTCTTGCGTCTCTTCTTTTGCTTTTTGTACCTTTTCTGAAAGTTTATTAGTTAAAAATTTCTTTTCTTTCTCTACGGGTAGTTCTTTAGCCTCTTTTTTAAGAATTATGTTCCAGTCAGTTTGGATGCTTGATTTTCTGGTAACTGCTACCAGCTGGGTTTTATCATCAACATCCCAGGTTTTGGCAAATTTATCCCACCCTCCAAAATCATCCTGGGACTCCATATGCTCTTTAACTTCATCCACATACTGCATTATTCCCTCTTTTTCTTTATCTGCTTTAGCACCCCCAAGAGCCTCGGTTTGAATCCTAAAGCAGATATATCTGATATTGCGTCTGGTCAGTTTATCCATATTATGTTGGGTTTGAATAGTTCCTCTCATCATTAGCAGTTACAGTAATAGTTTGCCCGGAGGTGGCGGTGATGGTGAAAGTAGAAGATGTCCATTCTGCTCCCGGCAATCCCTGGGCCACCACAGTCACCGCCGCATCAGTAGCCGGAGTCCGTCCACCCTGAGCATTGTTAGTGTAATCAAAATCCCAGGCAATACTGGCAGCGGTAATTTGTCCGGTAATGTCTGCTGCGGAATTATTATCAACAATAATGGCATTGGCTGTGTCAAAATTCCCGGCAGGATTGGTGGTGAAGTACATGGTATATTTGGTGTTTGCATCTGCCTCGCTAACCAGGTTTGCCGAGAACTCCAGCGTTCCGGAAGCCACAGTCGGGAATGGCCGCTCGGTAGAGGTATTTGGCACAAACTCGGCATTTAGACCATAGCTGGCGCCGGTACCTACCGTAATATCCCGGTGGATAATGTTGTTGGTAGAAGCAGAGGCAAATCCCCGAAGCAATACGCCTCCCTTGGGTTTTAGCGTATCACCGACATATTCAACTAAGGGAACACCTATATTTCCTTTGACATTACCAAAACCTCTTTGGTTGACTGAAGCAGTATCATCGGCATTTATATCAGTTGTCTTACGGAGCTGGCGCATGGCCCAGTCATAAACCTGGCGGTCTGTAGCATTATTACAGGTGATAACACGGTTAAAGGCGTAATAAACCCCGTTGATTGATTCTTCGCCGTCATATGCCTCCCAGTCAGTAACTCCCGTATCATCCTGGACATCAGTGCCGGAAGATGTTCCACCAGCAGGAGTAAAGAACCATCTTTTAGGGGAACCAGTTGCTTCCTGTACTACCGCGCCGGCAGCATAAACTGTTGAGTTAGCCCATGTTGAAAACCTGCTGCCTTTTAAGTAGTTGATCTTCATCCCGTTATAGGGAGGATTTGCGCCATCAATGGTTGCATCACTATCCGTTGTCTTAAGGTCGGTGGAGTTGGACAAAGGTAAACGGTAAAGGACCGGTTCCAAAGCAGAGATGCCCTGTTCGGAAAGCAGGTTGTATTCAGAGTAAAGTTTTGCCTGGATACGGAGGAAGGCTTTAAGGTAGCCGGTGGAATCTACGGGACCGACGGAATTATAAATCATCACCGCCTCGTTGACATTGCCTGTTTTGTCAAAGTCTGATTTTGTGCCGGCAAAACCTGATGTTTGCAAATAGTATCCCTGGTCGCCTGTGGCATCAAAGTTACCTAAGGTAATAAGTCCGGCATACTTATCCCCATTCGTTTCTGTCCATCCGGCGTCGCGGACCAGCTGTCTGGTTTGCGCATCTTCCCAATCCCAGCCGTTCTGGAATTGGCCGTCGGTTTTAGTAAACATCTTTATCGGAAATTTGAATTTGTTAAGAGTAGCTTGTGTTTTCCACTCTTCTTTTAGGAAAGAGTAGACAGCTTGCAGTGTTACCCCAGAGGTTGAACCCGGTGCAGTATCATTTAAGTTTCCGGCAACAAGCAGCTGGACTTTTTTTGTAGTTGTGTTAATGGAAACCTCTTCTGTAGTAGGTGAACCGTCTATAATTAAACTTAATGAGTCTGGATCAACTATTTTTGCCATTTTTAATCCTTGTAACTGTAATAATTACTGTAAAAGTGCAAATTTGAGGGTAAGAGAAAATCTCTTATCAGAGTTGAGGTTTTAAAAAGATAGCCGCTTAATATGGCAGTTTTGGCACTCATTATTTCAGTCCTTATAACTAAAATAACACAATGTTTTTTGTTTTGTAAAGGGGTAACTTGTTAGGGGTTCAACCCCTAAAGTTATTGGAAATAAGTCTTGTACGCAAATATGAGTTGGTTAATAAATAGCGATTTTAAATGGTTCAGGCTTCCTTGTTCATAAAAAATAATCAGCGACTGTTTAAATTCATTTTCATCTATGCTCCGGTAAGATAAAGGGTAGTAGTCGTGCGCTAATAAAATAGCATTTGTGAGCATCCGGCCGGTTCTTTTGTTACCATCTGCAAATGGTTGAATATAGGAAACAACGGCATTTGCAATAAGAGCTTTTTCAACGGGTACTGAGTTGGAATTTATTGCAGTTATCAATCTTTCCATAGCCTCTCGGATTTGATGGCTGTTGTCTAAGGGTTGGTAAGTAGTACCGGTGATACCTACAGCTTGTTTTCTGATTCCGGTAGAAACGTTGAGATTTTTGGTTAGTACTTGATGCAACTCATTAATTAAGGGAAGGGAAATTTTTTT
>MFCP01000014.1:10505-14935 GCA_001776635.1 Candidatus Daviesbacteria bacterium RIFCSPHIGHO2_01_FULL_40_11
TGGTTTTACCTTTTGCCTCTTCAGACTCTTTAATAAGCGCTTCGGTTTCTAAAAGAGTATAGGTGTTACCCTCAATCTTTGAAGATTTCCATGAAAGTTCAATAATAAATCTTTCAAGCTCTCTTTTGAAGATGTCGGGACTTAAGTTTTGAGTCTGTTTTGCAAAGCTTTTTTTAATCCTCTTAATTTTTTCTGCCTCTTCTTGACTTAGCAGGTTTTTCAAATGGTTAAAAATTGAAAAGTCAAATTGTTTTTTAGCACCTATCCTCTGATCCGGATCAGCTGAAAAGTAGAGATCTAGATCAAAGGCCCTAAGAACTGGATTGGTGGAGACCGGAAAATACTTAGTACTTTTTCCTCTGCCTTCTATACGGACCAATTTTTGCAAGGCTAAATGATTTAAGTCTCTGATTAGAGTAGGTTTGGAAATGTCATAGTTGCTGATTACTTGATTTTGTATGCCATGACGGTCTATACCGAGGGCAGTCCGATTGATTATATTAAGGATAAATTTTTGGCGGAGAGTTAGATTCGTCTCATTCATTATTATAAATCGTATCATTTTGAGACGGAAATTGTCAATTGGTTAAAATTCTAAAGGGGTTCAACCCCTAAAGTTAGGGGTTTGCATAATAAGGATCATTATCCAACTGGATCGTCAAAGTAGTCGTACCGCTTGAAGGCAAAGTATAGTTATTTACGGTTTTCGGCTGGAATCCTAATACATTTAAGACATTGATATAAACTACCGTTCCTCCACCACTACTATAAGTATAGGTAGTTGTGCCATCTGTTATATTGTCTTCTTCAAATAAAATAGATGTGTCTGAATTTTTGACCACCGTTACCTCGCAGTCGGCAGTAACGGCGACCCCATCGGCATTAACGATGTTTATAACAACACTGGCAGAAGTAACAATAGACGTTGAACCACCACCGGTGTTTATATAGGTCGTCGGGTTTGAACCGTTGGAGGTGTTTATTGTTACAACCCCGGCAGAGGAATTTTCTATGTCATAAGTATTACCGGAAAAAGTCAAATTATCAAAAGTATAAGTACCAGTGGCGGTAATTTTAATGGCCCTATTACAATTGATAAACTTGCAGTTAGTGACATTTGCCATCTCGGTTGCAGAGTTGATAATCATGGCATATGTTGCTGAAATTGGAGCTGTAGTTTTTAAGTCCTGGAAAGTACAGCTATCTATTGTTGCGCCATTTGTAGTAACTGTTCCCGAATTGGTTATCGTACAACCCCTAAGCGTAGATGTGCTGGCTAGGGCTGCGCTTAACATTTCTGATAGCGTACAACCATAAAGATTTAAGGTTTGATTGGCCGCACTGGCAGTTAGAGTCCATATAGAACCACCTACTGCTGTTGCTGTAAAAGTTGCGCCGGAACCCGCGCCCCCTGTTACAGAGAGAGTTCCTGTAGGGGGAACCGAATAGGAACCAGCTGTTTTCATAACTATGGCTGTAATAACGCCACTAGAGACAGACCATACTTCAAATTGCGCTGCGACTGTGCCCGTGCCTCCTGATACCGTTAGGATATTATTGACAGCATAGCCCGTCCCCCCCGATACAATAACAGGTGCAATTAGTCGTTGAGTGTCAAGACCGACCCCTCGAATAGTGCAACCGGCAGAGGTCAATCCTCCTGAATAAGCTCCTAAAGTCATTGTTGTAGTATTTGGCGTAGTATTGCCTACAAGTTGTATTTCATAGAAACCGGATGCCACTCTAAAATCTTGCCAAACCAGCGTTTGTTTCGTGTCCGTAAACACCGTTGGAGCAGATTGTCCAGTAGTCCCGAAAACAAGTTTTCCTCCACCCAAGAAAATACCACTGCTTTTATTTAAGATTCCGTACTGGTTGGCCGTAGTAGAATCGGCTGCATATATATCCTGAAATGTCCCCGTGCTGCCTGTGATAGTTAATTTAGTTCCATAAGAAATTCTATCCCACAGGACATTGTGTGGCTTAAACGAGCCTCCTCCAACCACCTGAAGAACGGCTGCACGGATACCGATTCTATCTACTGAAGTTGTGACTAAAGTTCCAATTTTGAAATCTGGTGTTGTTGCAGGGTCAACAACATAGCATATCCAACCGCTTGTTCCTTCAAAGTCGCTTCCCGTCAGAAACCATTGGCTGGAATTTGCCAACCCTTCCCATGGTACAGTACTCCATGGAGCGGTTGTATCCAGTGCAACTGCTGCGTCTGAAGATATAGATAATCCAAGACCACCCCTAGCTCGTGTGTCCATTGCTGGAAGGGATATACACTTAATCCAAAAGAAAACATGATATCCCGAACTTGTTAGATTAAGATTGGCTGTTCCTGTAGTAAGGTGATCCCAGAATACCGCTTCTACTGGGCCGGCGGCAGCGGACGCCCGGGCGCCAATGGCGTTAGCCCCTTGAAGATAGGAATCGTTGTCAAGTACGCGAGCGGTAGACCACGCAACAGTTGCCGTCCAGTTCGTGAGCGACTCCGCATCGCCGCCAGTTGTATTGACAAGTGTTTGGTCAGAAGTAACTGTAATGGCCATATTAAAATATTACCATTAAATTTTGGATATTGACAGGATACTTAATTTATGGTTTAATATAAACAATCACGCCCCTCGAGAAATCGGGGGGATATTTTTAGGCATAATCACTGCGAATAATCTTTTTTATGTTGCATAAAAATATCTGCTTCTCCAATTTTAGAATTTCTTTTCCAATATGCCCCGAGGCATAGACAACAACTACTTGTTTCTTAAGTTGCAGGAGCAGTTGATATAATGGTTCGAAATCTCCATCACCAGAAAAGAAAACAAAACCTTGGATATTCTCCTTAAGCAGTTTATGAACATCAATGGCAATTTCCATATCAAAGTCACATTTCCTTTTATAGATTTTTTCTCTTTTAACTTCGGCAATAAGAATATATTTCACCGGTTTGGTAACGAGATGGTATCCCATTCGTTTTATCTTGGAAAGAAAGACTTTTGATTTCGGATGTTTATCAGTACCAAAATAAAAATAAATATGTTTAATTTCTTTATATGTATTTAAATAGCGGTAGAGTTTTTGGGGATTGACCTCTCGTTTAAGGGACTTTGTCCACCCATAGACATTTGCCCAATCCACAAATACGCATGTTTTTCCTCTCAATTTTAGCTTAAATCTTGCCATCGCCATATTAAAATATTATCATTATTTGCAGAATTTGTTAAATGGTATTAAGGGTTCAACCCCTACTTCTCTCTAGCCTTCAATTGTTAAATGTTTGATTTTTTCCAGCTCTTTTGAATAATCAGCCTGATCGGTGTGGAACTTTTCAAAATCACCTATGGATTTAAAATAAGATAACATTTTTTCTTTGGAACAGGGAAGTTCATTTTCTTTTCCCATATAATCGGCGTAAGAAGACCATTGGTAGCTTTCTAAATCTGAAGTGATACCGGCTGCAACAGGTTTTAAATGGATATAGCGCAGTATTTGGATCAGTAAATTATCATCGGTTACCCCCACTGCTTTAAACCGCCCCTGCATAAGAGAGCCGGATCTTTTATTTTTCTGGTTAAAAAAGAGGGTATAAGCATTGGTTATTTGCTTCATAAGTTTGGATATGCCGTATTTGGTTTTCTGCTTTA
The DNA here is from genome assembly GCA_001776635.1 of Candidatus Daviesbacteria bacterium RIFCSPHIGHO2_01_FULL_40_11. GTDB lineage: Bacteria > Patescibacteriota > Microgenomatia > Daviesbacterales > UBA10151 > UBA10151. The sequence goes on from MFCP01000014.1 coordinate 14,153, forward strand.
GCAGTAAATGAAAGCTGTTTGGCATCAGACAGTATGCTACAAGTTCAACTTCCGAAGATAAATTTTTGCTGTGTAAACGGATGGGAAGATCAGGGTGTTTTTCTAAAACAACTTTAAGTGGCTTAAGATAAATGAATAAATAGGTTTGGAAAAAGCGGTAGTCTTTATCTTCTAAAAAAATATCCCTTCTTTCAACACCCTGGTTAAAAACATAGCAATAGGAGTTTTCGGTGAAGTTTCTGACAATATATTTGGACGGCATGTAAATATACTAGCATATTTTGACAAGGGGTTCAACCCCTAATTCCCTAATTAGAAGTCGTCCTCTTCTTTTGAATCTTTTGGCTGTGTATCGTCATCAGGAACATAATACGGATCTTTAGTAATACTTTGATGGGCTTTGCCGGCCAGTCCCGCCAGGATCAAAATCACTGACGGGATAAGCAACACGATTCCTGTTAATGTCAAGGCCAATGACCACTCAATAGGGATGACCCGGGAATTTGTGGCTACATCCTGCAATGAGTAAAGCTGCATCAGAGCAGACAAAAATAGCAGTATCCCCCCTTTAGTCAGCTTGTTTAGTTTAAAAAATGACATAGACCAGAGAAGACCAATAACAAGGGCAATTGATTTAATTATTACAGAAGTGGCGGTAAAAGCATATTTAAACATAACCTGTGGGTCAAAAAAGTGGTAGGGTGTGGCAAGTCTGACGTTTAGAGGATTAACCACAGCATCAAGCACATATGCCAGAACCAGCGGACCGAACAAAAATTAAAA
>MFCP01000014.1:14973-21099 GCA_001776635.1 Candidatus Daviesbacteria bacterium RIFCSPHIGHO2_01_FULL_40_11
CAAGCTCTGCTTATCATCTAAAAGATAGCATCAAAGTAGTCATATGTCAAAGAGGCGCGGTTTGGCCAGCCGGTGGTGGCATTGGTAAAGTCGGATGTGTTTTTGGTGTATCTATAGTTGCCGGATCCATCATCTTTCATAATAAACCAGGCTCCGTCTTTATTGACGTAAGCATAGTAAGTATTGGGAGAATCGGAAGTTTCGTCCATCTGGGTAATTTTATAGCCGTCAGTAGGGGTTTTAATGGCTGGATCTATCAAAGTACCGCCTGAATCTTTAATGGCGACTGTTCCGGGTCCCGGGACACTGCCGAAGAATGCTGCTTCTGCTTTCTTAGCAAATATGGAAAACAAAAAAAGAGCTAGACCGGCCGAACCGATCAGTTTTAGAAATTGCCTGCGGTCTAGATCGATTTTTGGTCTTTTCTCAAAGTGTGGTGTTAGTTTAACTCTCTTGCGTGACATCAGTTCTTTGGGCTTTAAGACAATCATAGGAATATCCAGGGCTTTTGTTTTTTTCGGCAGTACCCGAAGGCAAAAAAACAAAACCGTTGGCAAAAAAATGACTGCGCTAACAAGTTGAGAAACAGTTTTTGCCCCTGCCAGTCCAACCACACTCATCACAGTAACAACGATGAAGCTATAGTAGAGGAGTAGAGACCATAACAAATTACGATGGGGGAGCTTTAAGCTTGTTGAAAAATTAAGCCTTAGAAGAAGAACAGCCAAAAAATATAAGGTTACCGGCAGAAAGAATAAAAAAGGCAGAAAAGCTGTTTTGATATCTGAGGCTGCGCCTAAAGTAATGAGAGTAGCCAAAATCAAACAATAATAAAAAAGGACAGTCTTGAGCATATCTAAGGCATATTATCACTTAGTTCTTTGAAAAACTTGCTGCTTACCCAACCCATATTTTCTGTTTTAGGCATCATGATTTGATACCATCCATCCTCTTTCTTAAAATACCGGTAGGCTTTCCCAAATTCTGCTTTGCCGATGATTTTTGACGAGAGAGAACTATCTTCATAAATATCAACACTCTCCCATTTTTTATCGCTAATGGTAACAAATCCCAAGGATACCTGTGAGCTTTCGCTGGCTTGCTGAGTTTGTCCTAGCACTTGTTGAGTTGGTGTGTCAGGATCTTTTTTAAGTTTTTCCAACTCTTCTAAAACTTGCTTAGAAGATTGTTGGTACTCCGCTAATTTTTCTAACCCTTTTTCTATCTTGTCAGCACTTAAGATAAATTTTTTGGTATTTTCCGATGCTATTCTTACCTCATACAATAATAGAGCTGCAGTGACAGTGACTACTAAAGCTATGTAGATAACCAGAAACTTACGAAAACCGCCCATTTATATCTATAATAGTAATGTAAATTCCAAACTCAAGTCAACAATGATCCAACATCTATTTGACCCATGGGTCTTATATGTCATATAATGCAATCCTCGGTGATTTGAGCGAAGCGGTCCGACCTGATCCCATCCCGAACTCAGTCGTCAAACGCTTCAGCGGGGACGATAATATATCCGCAAGGGTATGTGAAAATACCTCATTGCCGGGATTTTTATTTATTTACCTCTTTATCATTGTGACATCTCTGGTAGTAGTATTATTGGCAGTCACAGTAACAGAAATCCTCTGGTTAACATAACCTTTGGCCTGGAAGGTTAAAGAGTAAGTACCTGGGGGCAGGTTGGGAATGGAGTAGATTCCTAAGGAATTGGAGTAGTAGATCTTGTTGGAATTACCCACCCTGATGGTGATCTTTGTTCCGGGGACTATGCCTCCGGCTGAGGAATAAACTGTGCCTAAGATGCTGCCATAAGTTTGAGCCGGTTGGGTAGCGACTGAGACAGTATTGGAAGAAGGAGAGACATTGCCGGCCTGATCCAGGGCCACCACATAGTAGGAGTAAGTGGTGGAAGGAGTAAGGTTAGCATCTCCATAAGAGGTGGTAGCAGCAGTGGCTATTTTAACCCCATCCCGGTAGACCTCATACCCTACTACTGCCACATTATCAGAAGAAGGATTCCAGGCCAGGTTAATCTGGGAAGAGGAGACCGGGTTAGCTTTTAAGTTAGTAGGAGCAGTAGGAGGAGTGGTATCAGGTGGAGGAGTTGGGGTGGGAGTGGGAGTTGGAGAAGGGGATGGTGTTGGGACCCCACCGCCTCCACCCGGTACGGTCCCTTTAGGCAGTTGGAAAGAATAGGTTAAAACATTGTTGGAGTTATCAGTGGCAGTCAGTTCAAAAGTATAAAGGTTGGCGTCTGTTATTACCGACACCGAGGCACTGTATTCCTCGGTGGTTGAGTCTTGGTTGAGAGTCAAATCCTGCCAATCGGCAATATCGGTTTTGAGGCGTAAGACTACCGAACTGATGGTACCGCCGAGAGGATCAAGAGTAAATTTCATGGTATGGGGGGACCTCGTGGAATCAACTACTTGAGCCGGCATCCCGCCGCTTAGGAAACTAAAGTTTCTGGTAATCGGAGCCTCCCGATCATCAGAACTACTAAAGCCGGCAGGTAAATTGAATGAACTTTTATAACTGTGAGTGGTTGTAACGCCGTTGATGATGGTGTTGCCCAAAATTTTAATTTCGTAATTCCCCGGGAGATTCCCGATTGCATCGGTCAAGTAAACGGAACCTGCCGGATCATAGATGGCTTCCCTGATGAGATTTCCATCCCGGACAACTTGATATTTTAAGATATTTGCATTTGTGAAACGGATAGAATTCCAGTCCTGATCTCGCAATCCCCCTCCTAATCCATTAAGATTGCCAATATAATAAGTATCAGGCCGAATAAGCCAAAAGGTTTGAAAATTGTAAGGTAAAATTCCTAAATCTAAACGGTTGGTATTGGTAATCGGTAAAAACTCAGCGGGTTGAGAAAATGAAGGAGCGACTTCGGTTTCGGGGCCAACAAACGTTATTATCGGTGAATTGATCCATTTTTTAATTCCGGTTTTATCAAAAGCCAAAGCCGTCTTCTCACCAATTATGTTCAAACTATTTCCCAGTCGTATCTCGACACTTTGGTAAACCATGACTCCAAAATCCGGCGGGGTCTCAATAGGCAGGGCATAAAGATCCAGGCGATAATTGCTGGCAGCCTGGGCAGACATACCCGTATCTGTATAACAAGCTGTTTGGGCTAAAATTGAAGAGGCGCACTGAGCCAGTCGAATCGCGACCGAAGATTCCCCACTGGGCGGATAGCCAAAAACCGGTATGAGTCTCAGGTTGTCTTTGGTATTGGTCAGGTTGACACTGGAGCTGATCCCGTTGGCCAAAACGTGTTCAAAATTGACCATCGTATTTATGTCAGCGGTGGAAGGATATTTATAATGGGCGGCCAGGGAAAGAAGATAGTTACTGCTTATCGGATTTACTTTGACACGAAGGGCTCCAAAATTGCCAAAGCCTCCCAGCGATGAGGGAAAGCCGTTCTTTTTAAACTTCAGCGCGGGGAGCTGCCGGGCAAACGATGTACTACCATACTGCCCCAAAGGCTCCCCGTCTATACCGGTGTAAAAGGGGGTAATCTCCAGGGTGGCTTCGGCCGGATCAATAGCAACAGTGTTATCGCCGCTGAAGGCTAAATTTTCCTTAACCACATAAGTCTGTATAGGATTTTCGCCGTAATCCGTAAAAATACCCACCACATCCAAAACAGGATACTTTTGGGTTAATAAATAAGTGATCGAACCGCTGCCCGCCGCAACATATGACATTTGCTCAAGCGACGCCTGATTATGGAAACCGATATTCTTTGGGTAGCTGGTAGCAGGGTAAGTGATTGTTAAACGATAGTATTTGGTAATGCTAAAAGGTATCCGAAGAGTGTTTTGTAGGGGGGAAGAAATAAGGATCTGTCCGCTGTAGCTGCCATTGGGGATGGTGTTATTGTCGACACTGGCGGTAGCAGAAAGAGTTTTGCTTTCATTAGGGCTTAAAGCAGTGGAAGCAGGCAGGGATACGGAAATACCGGAGGTTACTTTTCCGTTTGGGCCATAACAGCAATCAGTGGTTAAACTGTATGTTCCGGAAACGTTTTGGAGGTTGGTGAGCTGGAAATCCTTAGTGGAAGTCCAAGTTCCGGATAAATCAGGAGAATCAACGCCAAAATCAACATTCTTGGCGACACTCAGCCGGTTGGGGGCGGTGATCGTGACAGCGATATACAATTGTTTGACGGAAGAGGAGACTAACAGTTGGGCGAGGTAAGTTTGCCCGCTGGCCAAAACACTATAATCAGCAGTTAAGGTAGCGGTAAAGGTGGCTGTACCGTTACCCGGAATAGTTAAGGAGGGTTTATCAGGGATAATGGTTACTCCTGCCGGAAGATTTTGAGCGGAAACAGTGGCAGTTGTTTCAGAAGCAGTGGTATTGGTAATGGTAAAACTTTGGCTGGTGGAATAGGTGGCTTGAGAGATGTCGGTTATCACCGGCCAGCTGTAAGGGGTGGCATAAAGGTTGGAGGAAAAATCCAGGTTAGGAGAGAGGTATTTTAAGGACTCGATGGTATTAATAAGTCCTTTGCCCTGGGTATTTTCATCAAAACCGGAGTAAGGAACAGCTCTGGCCTTAATGGCTGTTTTGATATCTGCCGGGGTGGCTTGAGGAGCGGCCTGGCGAAGTAGTGCTGCCATGCCCGCCACATGAGGGGTGGCCATGGAGGTGCCGGCAATGGCAATATGCTTGTCATCTTTACATCTTCTATCAGAGAGCCAAGTTCCCCACTCGGCCGCACAAATATTGACTCCGGGTGAAACAATATCAGGTTTAATCATCTCTTGTGCGGTACCAGTAGTATCAACCCATTTGACCGGTCCCCGGGAGGAAAAAGAAGCAATGTTGGTGGAGCAGGCAGAGGAGCGTCCGATATCTTCCGGTTTGCAGGCTGCCCCGACCGTAATGGCCTCTCTTGATGTTCCTGGTGAGCCGATTGTTTGATAGCCGGGACCGGAATTACCGGCGGCGATGGTCATTACCACCCCATTCCTCATGGCATTATCAGAGGCTAAAGAAGGCGGAGAATCCGGAGTGCCTGGGCCACCCAAGCTCATGGAGCAAACATCCAGATGATCAGTCAGATTTCCGTCTAGATTTGGGTCAAGACAACGATCTATTCCGGCTGTAACTGTACTCCAACTTCCGGAACCTCCGGCATCCAGTACCTTGTAGCCATAAATGGTGGCATCAGGAGCTACTCCATAAAGCTTGGTGCCGTCAGCAAGTACTCCTTTTCCTCCGGCAGTGGCTGCCACATGGGTTCCATGTCCGTGGTCATCCATGGGATTTGGGTCGTTATTGATAAAGTCCCAGCCTCCTTCTACTTTACAGCCAAGGCCAAAACAGCCTCCCAAATCCGGATGGGTATAATCCACTCCGGTATCAATGATGCCTATTTTGATTCCATAACCGGTCAATGGTGCCCCTTTGCCATCCACCAGCGGCCAGGCATCCGGAGCTTTAATCATGGGAACCGAGGAATCAATGGTGACTTTAACAATGCCGTCTTCCACCACTCTTTTAACCCCTTTTAAGCTTTTGACTTTATCTAATTCATTTGGTAAAAGCTCGATAGAGAAACCATGGAAAGAGGTATCAAATTCCTGGAAGATTCTTCTTTCGTCCTTTTTAGGGTTGCCTTTAACTAACTTTTTACCCAAAGACTTGTTAATCTCTGCTTTAAGAGTTTGTCTTTCCTGAGCTTTAGTGCCTTTTAAGGATTTAACCTTTTCCACCCGTTCAGCATCACCCACCCCTTTACCTTTTAACTCCAGGTTTTCTTCTCCCAGGGATTTAGAGTCCAGCTCAACAATGTATTTTTTTAAGGCTCCAGACTCTTCCCGCTCATCAACAATCACCGGACCAGTGGTAGGGATCAAATCTTCCACCCTTTCTCCATTGATAAAAGCCTGGGACTCTCCTGTTAACTGGATCTTCTTTTCCTCTGAGGCAATTAGAACTCCATCACTCCCAAAGTATTGTTTGGTAAAGGTGATAAAGTCCCCTTCTTGAGCTTTTGAGGAAGGTTTGGGATAGAGTATATTAAATAATTGATCTTTAAATGGGAACAGACTGGCTACCACTAAAAACAACAGAAACCCT
>MFCP01000015.1:0-16314 GCA_001776635.1 Candidatus Daviesbacteria bacterium RIFCSPHIGHO2_01_FULL_40_11
AATTGTTTTTTGATAATTTCTGGCATCTAAAATTGTTTTTTGATAATTTCTGGCATCTAATAATAACTATACATTAACAGTAACCATGTTTGTCAAATTTACAGTATTGACAGCTACTTTTGACTGTGTCTACTATGAAAATAGATGAAAAAAGTTTCTGCCCTCCTAAACCAAGCCGGTGTGATCAATCCACTCCTGATCCTTTTAGCAATAGCCGGTGTCGTCATCTTTATCTTAATTGCCCAAACAGCTCCTTTTCAAGGCAAAGAACAAACCCTTTATCCCAAGCCCCCTGCTGAAGCTGCTGGTAAAGGAAAGGGTAAGCCGAGTGTAACTAAGGGTAACCTGAGTGTGTCGCCAGACACCCTCTATGCAGGAGGAACCCAGTATACCATTACCGGTTCCGGGTTTTTCCCTAATCAAATGGTGGCGTTCTCCGTGGCTGACCCAGGATGCTGCATCGCTTTTAATCTTTGGGCCGATGCGAGCGGTAATGTGTCCTTCAACCGCAGTACAGGCGACGTGGGAACATACAAAATCAACGCCAGTCAGCTGGATCGCAATAAATATATACTAATGGCTACAATTTCCTTTAGTGTTATCGCTCCTTGAAACTTGGAGAGTTCCCCAAGCTGCCTCTTGACATTTGAGACTACCTATAGTAATATTTTACCCTATAATTTTAATACCACTGCCTAGTAGGAATTCTGGTGGATAAAAAAAGCCCTATTTTGAATAAGATTCTCAGCAGCGTCGTTTCTTTTTTGCTGCTTTTTCAGTCTTTTGCGCCTAGCTTAGTCTATGCCCAAGAAGCCACATCTACTGCCGCTGTGGAAACAACTCCGAGTCCGTCTATTGAACCAAGCCCTTCACCCGAAAGTACACCTACCCTGCAACCTTCACCTTCTGCCGAACCAACCACCAACCCGGAGTCTTCTCCGTCACCATCTGTCTTGCCGGAAGCTTCTCTTGAAATAACTTCCTCGCCGACTCCTTCATCCGAACCTTCTGCAACTGATCAAGTCGAAAGCACCGGTTCTCCTGAGGAAACAGTGGGACAGCCAAATGCCCCGCCCGCAGAGAGTCCAAATCCTTTTTTAACTCCTGAGCCTTCACCTTCCGCAGAGGTAGAACAGCCTGCAAAAGGTCATCTTTCAGCCACTATTTTAGAAAATACCGATGCTCAAAGCCTAGAGTTGGATCTTTCAACCCAATCCGATGTATCTTCTGCCTCCTTATCAACTGATAAGGCTGATTACGCACCCACGGATACTGCGGTAATCACCGGTGCTGATTTCCCGAAAGGGGAGGATTTGAAGCTAATTATAACTGCCGAAAATTACCGCTTTGAAACAGGCATCACAACGGATGAAAATGGGTCTTTTATCTACTTTTATCAACTGGATGGGACATACAGGCCACTATACACGGTAGAAGCCCAAGACCTCTCAGGCCAAATCCTGGCTACCACCTCATTCACAGATACTCCACAATCCGGTTGTACAAATGATTCAGCCGGCGCAAACGATGAACCCGGACAAAAAGATTTGACCAGAATGTGCGTGGATTATACCGATCTTCCAAATGAAATTGACGTTCAGTTTAATTGGGATAATACGTCTTGGCCAGGCGGTAATACGGGTGATGGATGTAGTTTATATGACACAGATGGAGATGGTTTAGTAAATTTTGCTGTTTGTGTAACCGTTGGTGGAAGTCCTGCTCAAATTCAAACAACTACACTTTATTCTTGTAATGACACAAAATCAGATAGATGTGCTGGTAAAACAGAAGTCTCGATTACAGGTGCCACTTCTTGTACTGCGTCGATTTCAGAAACTGACCCATTTGCCGCGGGACAAGGTTATCCAAACGATACTCAAGCAGATTGTGATGTTGATTTAGATGATGTGGGAGGAAGCGGAGCGGCTGTATTAGTAGATGTTTGTTCATATCCTTCCCAAGAACCAAATTCTGACCCTTCTGATTGTATTGTTTTTAAAGAAAACACAGGCCGTTTAGAAGTCGTTAAAGATTTGGTGCCGAATGATGATACCGGTCTGTTTAATTTACAAATAAATGGTAACACCGAAGCCGAAAATGTTGGTGATGGAGGTACAACAGGAGAGAAGGTACTTTCGGTTACTGGCCAAAGTACCGATTATACGGTTGGAGAAACTGCTGGCACTGGAACAAATTTAAGCAACTATACCACCTCTATCGTTTGTAAAGATCTGAATGGAACGGGTTCGATAGTTGCTCAGGCTACTAATGCGGGGCCTCTCACTGTGACGCTTCATGATAACGATGACATTGTTTGTACCATCACCAATACTCAACAAAACGGAACTTTAATTGTCAAGAAAGTAGTTGTTAATGATAATGGGGGGACAAAAGTAGCGAGCGATTTTTCTTTCCAGATAAATGGTGGAACGGCAACAAGTTTTGAAACAGATGGCCAGAACGACCTCACAGTCAGTACAGGTACTTATACAATAACTGAACCAGCTGTAGCAGGCTACGCAACTACTTATGATAATTGTTCTAATCTTAATATTTCAAATGGCGGTTCTGCCACTTGTACTATTACAAATGATGATATCCAGCCAAAACTGACGTTAACTAAAGTAGTGGTTAATGATAATGGTGGGATAAAGGTAGTCTCGGATTTTCCACTATTTGTTGATGCAATCTCAGTAACCAGTGGTGTTCAGAATGGATTTAATGCCGGAACTTACACGGTCTCTGAAACAAGTCAAAGCGGGTATACCGCAGCTATCTCCGGAGATTGCGCAGGAAATGGAAGCATTACATTATCTGTTGGAGATGTTAAATCATGTACTATCACAAACGACGATACCCCGGCGCATCTGATTGTAATCAAAAATGTTATTAATGATAACGGCGGAAGCAAGAATTCTTCAGATTTTACCATGCACATTAACGGAACTTCCGTAGGTGTGGGAGTCAGCTTTGCCGGTGCTGATAATCCGGGTGTCAATACATCGGTAAATGCAGGAATTTTCACTGTGACAGAAGACTCAGTAGCGGGTTATGCTTCAAACGCCTCCGGGGATTGTTCAGGTAGTATTGCCTTAGGTCAAACAAAGACTTGCACTATCACCAATGATGATACAGCTCCATCTCTGACTCTGCTTAAAACAGTCACCACTGACAATGGAGGAACAGCAGTAAATACTGAGTGGACCTTGACTGCAACTGGTACTAGTGGATCACCAACTAATCTTAGCGGTACTACTCCAGTTGATAGTGGTCCAACTTTTAAAGCAGATACCTATGCTTTAGCTGAATCAGGTGGGCCTTCTGGTTATACAGCCGGTGTTTGGAATTGTGAAGGCGGTACTATGGGAGATGCAACTCATGTCACAGTAGCCTTAGGTCAATCTGTGACCTGTACAATTACCAATGATGATATTGCTCCAACCCTGACTTTGGTAAAAAACCTTCCTAACGATAACGGCGGTACGGCTACTCAAGATGATTTCAATGTTTACATCAATGGCCAGCCTGCAATTTGGGGACAAAACACAGTTAATGCCGGTGATCTGACTGTTAGCGAAGATACCTTAGCAGGTTATGAACCCTCAGCTTGGGGTGGTGCTTGTGACGAAGATGGTAATACCACTTTATTGCCTGGCGATAACAAAATCTGTACCATTACCAATGACGACCAGCCGGGTTCTTTAAGCGGTATCAAATGGAATGACGAGGATGGTAACGGAACTCTTGATTGTTTTGATGATATCGGCTGTGAAGAAGGTTTGCCTGAATGGAACATCTTTCTTGATGCAAATGAAAACGGAGTTTGGGACGACGGTGAGGAGTTTGTAGAAACAACCGATGATGAGGGCGAGGAAGGGGAATATAGTTTCAATAATTTGGATGCAGGTACTTATCGGGTGTGTGAAATGGAGCAAAGCGGTTGGGAGCAAACCTTCCCTGACAACGGCGAGCTTAACAACTGCCACGAGGTGACTGCAGGCTTGAATGAGCAAGTTCGGGATATAGACTTTGGTAATCAGGGCCAGGCTACAATTACGGTCCGCAAAAATGTTGACAATAATGGCGACGGGGAGATTGATGAGGAAAATGCCACCGACTGGACTTGGGATATAGACGGACAGGGAGACTTTGAGACAGGTAATGATCCCCAATCAGTAGCAGCAGGTTCCTATACTGTTTCAGAAGATCAACAGGACGGATTCCACGTCACCTCGGTGGAATGCAATAATGAGGAGTTGTTTAGTCCTTCGGAAAGAATCGAAGTTAGTGTGGAACCCGGCCAGGATCTGGTCTGTACCTTTACCAATGCCCGTGACAGCGGATCAGTAACCATCATTAAAGATCTTGACAATAATGGCAACGGGGATACTACTGATGAGGGAGATACCAGAAATGCCCAGGGTTGGACTTATGATATTGCAAATGGAGGTCAGGATAATCCTATGGGAGGATCAAAGACCTTATCCGCCGGCAGCTACACCATTTCCGAGGATGAGCAAAGCGGCTACAAACTTTTGTCCTGGTCCTGTTCCAATGAACAAACCGGTACGACTAACTCTATAGCTATTGATGTAAGGAATGGTTCGCAAACTACCTGCACCTTCACCAACCAACTACTGCCGCCTGTTTTATCTTTAACCAAATCAAACGACAAAACAGGAATTGATGTTTCAGCCGGAGCGAATGTGTCTTATACTTTAACAGTTACATTAACAGGTAGTCCTCTTTCTAACGTTTCCTTAATTGACCTGCCGCCGGCCGGTTTTAATTACCGCTTGGGTTCCTGGACCGCCGTATCTTCTGTCCGGGGAGACTTAAAACCCGAAATTACTACTGAACCAACCTATGCCTCACCCGGAACCTGGAATCTGGGCGACATGGAAAGCGGTGAAGTCGTGACTTTAACTTATATTGCCGACATCGACACCGGTACAGACCCGGGGTTGTACAAAGATTTGGCCTGGTCTAAAGGGACCAATTCCTCAAGCACGGTTTTGGCAAATGAAGATAGCGGCTTCTTTGTGGGGACAGAGGTCAACGTGGTCAAGGATCAGGGTGGAAGCACCGGGGTTAACGTCGAAAGAATAGAAGAAAAAGAGGGTGAGGTGTTGGGAGCCTCCATCGAGCTTCCTGCCACCGGTGCTAATGCAATTTGGTTACTTTTTGCCACGTTCCTGCTTATTGGCGGAGGTGGACTAATCTGGAAAGGCATATCTTTAAGGAAAAAATATGAGTAAACTTACAGTTAAATTTTTAAGCTTTATATTAGCTTTTGTGTTTGTCTTAACAGGACAAGTATTTGCTGCGGATTTATCGGTCAAAATTGAAACGCCGAAAAGCCCCTCCAGGGAAAATAATTTTAAAATAGGTTTCGTGACCTTGGATATTCAAGGCAGATCTGTGACGGTCAAGTGTCTGAAGAAAGGTCCTTCCGACGGTGGTTTTAGCCAGTTCGGGTCTGATTTTGTCTTTGCGGCAGGAGGAAATAGCGGCAATTGCGAGGTATCATCTTCGATCATTTCTTCTCAGGGAACTTATGAGTTTAAGGTAAGTGCGGTGGTAGGAGCCGAGACAGTGGAAAGTTCAACAGTGTCTGTGGCCTACTCATCCGATTCACCCGGCACGCCTTCCTACAGTAAAGAGCAGTCATCCAGCTGTGATTATAAGATTAAATTCAAGACCGCAGATGACGGCAGGACTTCTAAAGTGAAGATCTACAGGTCAACTGAAACCAGCTTTACTGCTGATTCTTCTACGGAGGTCGGTACGGTTTCGATCGGTCCTAATCTGGAAGGTAGCTTTACCAATATAGTTCCCGATTGCAGCAAAAATTACTACTTTGCCATCAGGGCTTTTGATGATGCCGGAAACGCCTCCGGGGTAGCAGGGGATAGTGTGGTAACAGTGGTTACCACAACCACTACCACGACTCAAACATCTCCGACTACAGTTTTAGCCGGCGCTATCCCTGTTTCAGGCTCTCAAGTGGGAGCAGGTGAAATACTTGGGGAGGCTACAGAGGAAGGCACCCAGGGCATAGAGGGAATATTAGGAGAAGAAGCTACACCCGGGGTGGAAATTTCTCCCGCTCCTGCTCCTGTTGCCGGACCTTTTGCTAATTTGTTCAGCTTGAAAAATATTATTATTGGGCTAATATTAATCCTCGTGGTATACTTTTTATACCGCCGCTTTTCAAAGTAATTGTCATTTAATATGAAAATATCATCTGTCCTGATAATGGTGGGCTTTATCAGTGTTGCTTTGGCCGTTATTATTTTTGTAGTAACCTTCTACCCGGTAATCATGGTGGAGCTTAATTATCAACTTACTCAGGCTCAGGGGGAGTTGACAGTAAATAGGGAGATAAAGCCACAGGATTCGGATTTTGGGATAGTTGTTCCAAAGATTTCCGCCAATGCCAAAATTATTCCCAATGTTGATCCATATAATAATGTAGAATATCAGGTTGCGCTAACCCAGGGTGTGGCTCATGCCCTGGGAACGGGCTTTCCGGGGTCTGCCGGTAATGTTTTCCTATTTTCTCACTCCTCTGTTAATTTTTATGAGGCCAGCCGTTACAATTCAATCTTTTATCTTTTGGATAAATTGGTAGTTGGAGATGAGATAGACCTTTATTACAGTGGTGAGAAATTTAAGTATTTTGTCAATGATAAAAAAATAGTAAGTAGCAAAGATATAAAATATTTAGGCAGCTTAGGATCCGGTAAAACCGTGACACTGATGACTTGCTGGCCGCCTGGTACCACATTCAAGCGCTTACTTGTCATAGGAGAATTGAAAGAAGAAAATCCTTAATCTTTATTGGAAAAGACTTATAATTATTGCTGAAATGTAAGTTTTTCTTAACCTATATATTTCTATTACGATTTTATTACCCAATACTTATCCGATTTTGTAATAAGGGTTATAGTGTAGATCAAAATGAAAAAAGAATGTGTATTGGGAGTGGATTTTGATGGTGTCCTGGTGAACGATGTCATCCAGATGAAAGCAAAGTTTTCCGGAAAGTATGCCTCAAGACTCTATGAAATGGGTACACCTGACCGGAAACTTGAGCCTGACTTTTGGCGCGATAGACGGGATTTTCTTAAAAATCCGGACTATATCTCCGATCTTCTCTTTTGGCCAGGGGCTAAAGTTGCCCTGCCACTGGCATCAAAATTTTTTGACGAAACGTATATAAATAGCGCCAGGTGGACATATCAGGGGCTGGTCATAGGGGGGTTTTTAAAAAGACATAATTTATCAGGGTATATCTCTTCTGTCCTTTTAAGGTCTGAGGAGGATGAAGATCCGCTGGAGGTGAAACTACGAAACGCCAGGAGAGCTGGTATTACCCATATGGTAGAAGACGATGCTTCATTGGCACTTGCGTTTGCCAAGAATGGTATCAAAGTAGCTTTAATAGATAGGCCATGGAATCAGTGGGTTCCTAATAGTCCAAATATTAGAAGATATCTGGAACTGTGGGATTTTGCGATGGATATAGCTTATCATGGTTCAGTAAAAGGGGTTTTTGCCCGGCATGAGAGAGAGCTTGAGGAGGATTCGGCAAATCTTGATAAGGTATATAGAAGAGATCCATCCTGTACTGACAGGTTTTATCAATATGCCTTGGGAGATACTGACGACTTTTATCCGTGTGCCTTGCGGAAAATCTGTTTTGTCGCACTCGGTCCTTAAGCTTTACTTTGCCCAATAATTAGATTATTTGAGAACCAATTGTTATTGCCTTCTTTAGAAACCCTGGTTGAGGGTAAATCTAATTTCGGACCATCAATAGGAGCTGTCCAAAGGGTGAATAATGCGCCGAACACCGATTCCCCAAAGATTCTTTTTAGATTAGGGTTTGCTTTTTTCATACTTTTATTTGGCTCAGTTGAGGGGTAGGACCGAGAATGTTTTAGGCAGATATGTTTTTTAATTAGATCTCCCTGTTATTCTTGGCTATACCTGATAACTCATCAATATCAAGCCTTTTTCTACCCCCAACCTGAGTCTAAGGCGAATCTTAAACTTTAAAAATAAGAAGTCTATAAAAAAAGTGTAATAATTATGTTAGAATAATGGATCACAACAGATCTTTGATGGTATAATCTTACAATGATGAAGACGATTTTAGTTGTTGAAGACGATAGCGGACTTCAAAAATACCTAAAAGAACTGCTCACAGAAAATAATTACTCTGTAAAAATAGCTTCTGATGGAATACAGGCCTTAAATTCCATCTCCAAACTGCCTCCCGACATAGTCATTTTAGATCTGGGTCTTCCAAATATGAGTGGGGAGGCGGTCTGTACGGAAATACGTAAAAAATTCCCTGAAGTAGTGGTAATCATCTTAACCGCCAAGGATGCTGCTGCCGAGATTGTCCATGGTTTAAACTTAGGCGCTGACGACTACATGACTAAACCGTTTCAGGCAGGTGAGCTTTTGGCCAGGATAAAGGCCCGTCTGCGACATAAAAACGGAGAGGAGGGTAAACTTAAGGTTGCTGATTTGGAACTGGACAGCGAGACATTTGAAGTCAAACGCGCCGGCAAAACAATCCAACTTACTCCTCAGGAATTTAAGCTGCTACAATATCTAATGAGCAATAAAGGGAGAATTTTAACCAGGGAGATGGTGTTAAACAGGGTCTGGCTTTATTCCAATGATGTGGAAACCAGGGTAGTTGATGTTTATATGGGATATCTACGTAAAAAAATCGACTCTAAGCTTTCCAAAAAACTTATCCATTCGGTCCGAGGTTTTGGCTATATGATCAAGGAATAAGAGGATGTTTCCTCCTTTCGGATCTGGTTAGAGGAGGGGTGTAGGGGAAAAAAACTCTAAACCCGGCCGGTGTCTGCCTCAGAGTATCCTCGAAACTCCCCAAACCGGTGGGACCAAAAATTTCCTCGGCTATCTGCTCAATCGGTAAAGAATACTCGCTATCCCTTCTATCAAATATATCTTTGTAAGAATGTATAGGTATAGGTAGTTTTACGTTTTTGACTACTCGGTAGTACTCTTCTTGATGATAACCAAGAGCTTTTTGACACTCCAATTTATGTAGAGCTTCTGCAGCTTGATCTTCTTTCTCCGGATCATTTCTGAAACCTGCCAAATCCACCGACAACTCTCCTGTATTTATTAACTCCTCGATTAAATCCAGCTCCTCCTGATATGCCAGTTCGGTAATAGCAGAAGAGGCCATACTTCTAACTTTCGTTTCCAATTTATCTCTATCGGCAGGATCTTGGATCATTAAGACTTCCTGTTCAAGCATTTTTCTCTCTTCCAGGGCATGTCTACGCAATGCTTGATCAGGTCTTATAGCAATAATCCGATGAATTTCTCCCGGATGCATGTCTCTCCTGCGAATTATAGAATGCATCATCGTTCTACCTGTATCTCTACGATGAGGTATTACCGGTAAGTCGAGTGTCAAAAGAAAGGGTCTGTTCAAATTATCCCTGGCCCATTGAATGGATGTCCCCATGAGTTCAGCAGCTGCAGCAAAGATTAGACCTCTCTTCTCTTGTACCTCCCATGCCGAACCAGCCCTATCTTTTGCTAATGCTAGACACTGGTCATATACGAGATACTTTACTGTGAGTGATTCCTGCCATCCATCTGGCATCTGTTTTAAAAGCCAGCGCTCTCGCAATCTTTCTTTTAAGTCATCATCATTTTCCATCTTAATAATAAATTGTTGGGCACTGGTACTTTTTCCGGAACCGCCTCGTGCAATAAACCATATCAGCGTTGCTTCTGTAAATGGGATTAGATTTGTGATCCTTTGATAATACTCTAGCAATCTCGGTGTATTATCAAAAACTTCATGGGGCGACTCTATTAAGTGATGGCGTAGAACTGCATTGTCTTCTTCAACCATATTTTACCCTCGGTAATTTTACTTCAACTACTGTTCCTTTTCCGACTCTGGATCTTATCTTAATAGATCCACGATGCGCTTCTACAATACTTTTTGCCAAGAATAAGCCCAATCCCATACCTCTTTCCGTAACTTTATTACCACGATAAAATCCTTCAAAAATCCGTGGGAGGTCCTCTTCTGCAATACCCCTACCTTGGTCTTTTATTGTTAATATCAGGTAGGGGATCCTAGACTGTAAAGAAACCACAATTTTTGTACCCGGATCTGAAAATTTTGCACCATTGTCTACTAAGTTAGTGATAACTTGCAGCAATTTTTCAAAATCGCCCACAACTGTATCCTCATCATCGTGTAGCTTATCCACGAAGACTAATTCATGATTTAAATGCTTAAATTGGAATGCCGTAATGGTTTTTTTAATAATGCTTTTCAAACGGCATTCACGCCATACATACTGGAACTTACTCTCCTTAATTCTACTTGTTTCCAAAAGTTCATTGACTAATGATGTCAGCCTTTCCACTTCCCAGTATAGCTCCTCAACCCATTTGGACTGAGGATCTTTTTGGGGAAGTTTGTCTGCTAGAAGTTGTACATAACCGCCAATCGTAGTCAGCGGCGTTCTAAATTCATGGGCTGCCAAAGATATAAAAAGATCGCGAGTCTTCAGTGCCTTGCGAGTTTCATCATAAAGTTGGGTTTTTCTGATCGCTAAGCTGGCCATAGAGCCGAATAATTGTAAGATCAGTGGTTCATTATGAGTGAACTGACCACCACTGTGGGAACGGACTTTTAATACCCCAATAGATTTATTTCTATATGCAAGAGGTATAAAGGCAACAGATTTTACTCCTCCTGTCACTGTCTCAGGATGTATTTTCGAAAGCTCGCTGGAGTGAATTACAAAAGATTTGTGTGTTTTGAATGCTCTGTAAGTAAAGCCCTTCTTCCGTGTTGATACATGAGGAAAACTTGCAGGCGATGCACTATATGCTACTTGCAACTGGCCATCTTTTTCAAGCATTATCGCTCCGCTTTCTCCACCTACTAACTTCATTGCCTCATGTACTATAGTGCGGTAGGTTTCTTCCGGTGTGAGGGGAACTAAAAACTTCAATCCGGCTTTATAAACTTTTTCAAGAGTGTTATCCATAAATTAATCGTCTTAACCTCCCTGTAAGATCATCTATTCCGCCATCATTTCGCATTTCTTCTGGAATTGGACGATTTTCCTGCATCGCTAACTTCATCGGAGCAGTATAATCGCTGTCAGCTTGATAAGAACGGAAATTAAAGTTCCGGGAGAGAATTTCTCCTGCTAGACTTTTCCCACTGCCTGGTAATCCGAACAATACGATAACCAGAGACGATTCGTCCTCTTCTTTTGTGAAAGAAGGATATATATTATGTTCACTTATCATAATGGTCTTCTTACAAATTTATGCAATTTGCAGCCAGATTATAGCATACTTTCATACTAGTTTCTTACAGATTTTTACTTAGAGCTTTTGATTAGGAGAAAGAATTAAAGAATTCGTTTGTAGATTATCTTAATAATAGTCCTCTGGCCAGGATTTTGCTGACGCTGGTTGGTGTAATAGCCGTGGTCAAAGCTAAGTTCTCTTCGGGTATTTTTCGTGGTAAAATGTATTGTTATGGCAAAATTTAAGATTACTTCCGATTTTAAGCCTACGGGAGATCAACCACAAGCTATTGAAAGATTAGTGGTAGGCCTAAAGCAAGGGTTAGAACATCAAGTCCTTCTTGGGGTTACAGGTAGCGGTAAGACTTTCACTATGGCCAATGCGATTGAAAAAGTACAAAAGCCGACCTTGGTGATTTCTCATAATAAAACTTTGGCCGGGCAACTGGCCCAGGAATTCCGTTCTCTTTTTCCCAAGAATGCTGTGGAATATTTTGTTTCTTACTATGACTATTATCAGCCGGAAGCCTATATTCCCCAAAGCGACACTTATATAGAAAAAGATGCGTCAATAAATGAAGAGATTGAAAAACTGCGGCTGGCTACTACTGCTTCTCTGCTAACGCGTCGGGATGTGGTAGTGGTAGCTTCTGTTTCCTGTATCTACAACTTAGGTTCTCCCATGGAATATGGCCAGGCAATCTTGGAAATTGGCCGCGGAATGAAGGCGGGAATGCGGCAGGTTATGAAAATTCTGCAAAAAATGTATTACGAGCGAAATGACATTGATTTCCATCGGGGAACTTACCGGGTCCGCGGGGATACTATTGATATTTTTCCCTCCTATATGGATCAGGGTTACAGGTTACAGTTTTTAGGGGACAGGGTAGAAAAGGTAAGTAAGTTGGAAGTGGTAACAGGTAACACCGAAGAGATGCCGGGAACTCAGGTCATTTATCCAGCCAAGCACTATATTACTCCGGAGCAGCGGGTTGTCCCCGGGATCAAGCAAATAGAAGCTGACTTAGTATCCAGACTGAAAGAGTTAAAGTCTGCTGGTAAATTGGTGGAAGCACAAAGACTGGAACAAAGGACCCGTTATGATCTGGAAATGATCCAGCAATTTGGCTATTGCAACGGCATTGAAAATTACTCCCGTTATTTTGATGGGAGGCTGCCAGGCGAGCCCCCTTATTCTTTGCTTAACTACTTTCCCAAAGATTTTTTGGTCATTATCGATGAATCACATATCACCATCCCACAAATTAGGGGGATGTATAACGGTGACCGTTCCCGAAAAGAAACCTTAATCGATTTTGGGTTTAGATTGCCTTCGGCTTTGGATAATAGACCACTCCGGTTTGATGAATTTATGAGACTGGTTAACCAGGCAATATATACGTCAGCCACCCCTGATGATTATGAGTTGTCCTTAGCCGGTAAAGACGGCCTTGCAGAGCAATTGGTTAGACCAACCGGAATTTTGGATCCGCAAATTAGTGTCCGGTCAATAAAAGGACAGATTGAAGACTTGATGCAGGAAATAGAGAAGCGGGTAGCGGATCACGAGCGGGTACTGGTAACAACTTTGACTAAAAGAACAGCAGAGGATTTGGCAGAGTACTTACATGAAAAGGGAATTAAAGTGCACTACCTACATTCTGATGTAAAAACTCTTGAGCGGAGCGATATTTTACAATCCTTGCGGTTAGGGGAATATGACGTGATTGTAGGAATTAATCTTCTTCGGGAAGGATTGGATTTACCGGAAGTGTCACTGGTCGTCATTTTAGATGCAGACAAGGAAGGCTTTTTAAGATCCAGAACCTCTTTAATTCAGACCATGGGACGGGCTGCAAGGCACATAAATGGTCAGGTAATTATGTATGCTGACAATATGACCGGTTCCATGAAAGCGGCTATTGATGAGGTAGAAAGAAGAAGGAAGTACCAGTTGAAATATAATAAAAAATATAACATTATTCCCAGAAGCATCGAAAAAGCCCTGAGAGAGCGGTTAATTGAAAAGGTTGAGGAATTGGAGGAAAATTTAGGTAAGAAAGATTTAACTGTTGATGATATTCCGCCAAAAGAGCGGGAAAAGATGATTAAAAACCTGGAAGCCCAGATGAAACAGGCAGCAGAGTTGTGGGATTTCGAAGAAGCTGCCAAACTCCGGGATCAGATAAGGGAACTTCAAGTCTAACCCCTTTTCAAATCTTGCAAAATAGGTTAAAATTAATACTTGATTTTTCGGGAAAACTTCGCCCATGATAGACAAAATTATAATTCGCGGCGCTCGTGAGCACAACCTAAAAAATATTGACCTGGAAATTCCCAAGAACAAATTGGTGGTTTTAACCGGAATTTCAGGTTCAGGTAAGTCCTCTTTAGCCTTTGATACCCTTTATGCCGAAGGACAGAGGCGGTATGTTGAATCCCTTTCTTCTTATGCCAGGCAGTTTTTGGGAGTGATGGATAAACCTGATGTTGATCTAATCGAAGGTTTGTCTCCGGCCATATCCATTGACCAAAAAGGCGTTTCTCATAATCCCAGGTCTACTGTTGGTACAACCACTGAAGTTTATGATTATCTGAGGCTGCTTTTCGCCAGGGTTGGCCATCCCCACTGCCCGATTTGCGGCAGGGAAATTTCCAAGATGTCAGTAGAGCAGATAGTAGAAAAAGTTCAAAGTTCAAATTTCAAAGTTCAAAGTAAAGGAAATAGGATTATGATATTGGCTCCGGTGGTGAAGGACAGAAAAGGGGAGTATTCCCAGCTTTTTGAAGATCTCAGGAAAAAGGGATTTTCAAAGGTCAGGGTTGACGAACAGGTTAGAGATTTATCAGAAGATTTGGTACTAATTAAAACTAATAAACATACGATTGATGTAGTGGTAGATCGGTTAGTTTTGGAGAAAAAAAGTGTTCATGAACAAACTTTTACATCAAGATTGTCACAAAGTATTGAAACAGCGCTAAAATTAGGAGAAGGGTCTGTAATTGTATCCGAAGTTTTGGATGCTTCTTTGGAATTTCCCCAAAACCCCAGAAAAATGAAGGATCAACTCTACTCGGAAAGGTTTGCTTGCCCGGTAGATAATATTTCCCTTCCGGAAATTGAACCAAGGCTTTTGTCTTTTAATTCTCCTCATGGTGCTTGTTCCGGCTGCGCCGGATTAGGAACGCTTTTGGAAATAGATGAGAATACTGTTTTAAATCCGATTCTATCGATTTCAGAAGGAGGGATACTCCCCTGGTCAAAACTTGCCAGCAACGACACCTGGTTTACCAGGCTTATTGAAGCTGTAGCGAAAGAATATGGATTTGATTTAAATACTAGACTAGGAAACTTAACAACTGAGGCTAGAAAAGTTTTACTTTTTGGTGCAGGAGATAACGAGTTTAGGGTAGAAGGAAGAAATAGACAAGGAAGATGGACTCACTTTTATTCCGAATTTGTAGGTTTGGTGGCCTATTTAAAGCAAAGGTATCAGGAAAGCGAATCCGATTTTGTTAAAGCAGAAATTGAAAAGTACATGGTTAAAGAGATTTGTCCGAAATGTAAAGGCGCCAGGCTAAAAGACGAAGCCTTAGCAATCACCATAGAGGGGTCAAATATTGCGGAAGTAACCGGCCAATCAATAGTCCAAGCCCGAGAGTGGATCAAAAATATTAAGTTTTCAGAGAGAGAGACCCAGATTGCCACCCCGGTTGCAAAAGAGATTAAATCCCGGCTACAGTTTTTAATAGATGTCGGTTTGGATTATTTAACTTTGGACCGCGCATCTGCAACTCTAGCAGGCGGTGAATCACAAAGAATCAGACTAGCTTCCCAAATCGGCTCAGGGCTTTCTGGGGTATTGTATGTTCTGGATGAACCTTCCGTAGGTTTGCATCAGCGCGATAACTCCAGATTAATTGAAACCCTAAAAAGGCTTAAAAATCTGGGTAATACCGTAATTGTGGCAGAACATGACGCCGAGACTATGGAATCGGCGGATATCTTGATAGAAATTGGGCCTGGCGCCGGTGAACATGGGGGCAAAATTGTGTTTATGGGAACTCCGGATCAAATAAAAAAGAGCTCCACTTCTTTAACAGGTCAATACCTCTCGGGGAAGAAAAAAGTAAAAGTAAACGGCGAACTGCAAAGGGAACCGGTTAATATGGGTCATCTGAAAGTTTTAGGAGCTGCCGAACATAATTTAAAAAATATTAATATTTCTTTTCCCCTAGGTAAATTCATTGTAGTTACCGGAGTTTCCGGTTCAGGTAAGTCAACTTTAATCCATGACATTTTATACAAAGCTTTAGCACAAAGGATCTACAGATCCCGGGAAAAGGCCGGGATACATAAAGGGATGGAAGGGGTGGAATATATAGACAAGGTGGTTTTGGTAGACCAGTCGCCGATTGGTAGGACTCCCCGCTCAAATCCTGCCACCTATACCGGGGCTTTTACTTTTATAAGAGAGTTATTTGCCAGTTCCCCTGAAGCTAAAATAAGAGGTTATGGCCCGGGTAGGTTTTCATTTAATGTTAAAGGGGGCAGGTGTGAGGTTTGTGAGGGGGAGGGAACTATTAAAATTGAAATGCAATTTTTGCCGGATGTTTATGTGACTTGTGAATCATGCAATGGCGCAAGGTATAACAGGGAGGCTTTGGAAATCCACTTTAAGGATAAAAATATTGCCGAGGTTTTAGATATGACAGTGGAAGTTGCCTTAAAGTTTTTTACCTTCGTTCCTCAGGTGAAAAACAAGCTGCAAGTTTTGTTTGATGTGGGGTTAGGATATATCAGATTGGGTCAGCCCGCCCCTACCCTGTCCGGGGGTGAGGCCCAGAGGATTAAGCTTTCCTCGGAGCTGTCAAAGCGCTCGACGGGACGGACAATGTATATTTTAGATGAACCCACCACCGGGCTTCATTTTGCGGATATAGAGAGGCTTCTTGCAATCCT
>MFCP01000015.1:16324-35164 GCA_001776635.1 Candidatus Daviesbacteria bacterium RIFCSPHIGHO2_01_FULL_40_11
GTAAACTACGGCAATACGGTGATCATCATTGAACACAACCTGGATGTCATCAAGAATACGGATTGGATAATAGATTTAGGGCCGGAAGGTGGAGACCAGGGTGGTAAGATAATAGCAGAAGGCACTCCTGTGCAAGTAGCCAAAAATAAAGATTCTTACACCGGCCAATATTTGGCTAAGATTTTATGAACAAGCGCAAATTTGACGCGGCACTATTCGATGTTGATGGGACTGTCCTTAATACTAACGAATATATCTTCCAAGCCTATAAATATACAATTGGCCTTCATCTTAAGAGAGAAGTCACTCGGGAAGAAGTGGCCCAAGTAGTTGGTTTACCTTTCAAAGACTGCTACCAACTTTTGACCGGCTTGCGGGATGTAGGGTATCTGCTTGAATGCCATGATGAATTTCAGTGTCAAAACTTACATCTGGTGGCTACTTTCCCAAACACTCTAAAGACACTAAAGGCTTTGGCAAAAGCAGGAGTGGCCATAGCTGCTGTCACTACCCGTTATGGTGATCAACTCAAAGAGTCTTTAAGATTCGCAAAGATTGATAAATACTTTAAGGTAATTCTTACCCCTTTAGATGTCAAAAAACCCAAGCCGGATGGTGAGTCGGTGCTTAAAGCGCTGGCAGCCTTGGGTATCAAACCACCTAGAGCAGTGATGATAGGAGATAGCCCTGTTGACATAGGAGCCGGTAAAGCGGCCAACGTCAAAACCATTGCAGCTCTATATGGTTTTCATGGCGAAAGATTGCTAGAGGCAAACCCGGATTATGTAATTGACGACATCCAGGAGATAATTCCGATTATACTTGGATCAAAGATTTAATTTAAGACAGAAAATCTGCTAAAATTACTAGATGATCAAGAAAGTTTTTCTTGCGATTTTCTTTCTGGTAATTTTTACCCTTGTCCCAAGCGCCTATGCTGCTGATGAGTTTGCAACCAGCTATGATGTTTTATATGACGTCTCGGAGAGTGGGGTCACGACAGTTACTGAAAAAGTTACTCTTAAGAATTTAACTTCGGAGTACTTTGCCAACCAGTTTAAATTAACTATTGGTGCTACAGAAGTTTTCGATATTGTCGCTTCAGACCCGGGTGGGGTACTAGACGTAACCCAGGAACAAAAAGATATTTCAACAACCATAGTCATCAAATTCAACCAGCAGGTAGCCGGTTTAGGGAAAATCTTGCCTTGGACTCTTACTTTTAAGTCAAAAGACTTTGCCGAAAAGGTGGGTAAAGTTTGGGAAGTTAGAGTTCCAAGAATTTCTTCCACTTCAAATTTGGAATCTTACAACCTAACACTAGCTGTGCCTCAAAGTTTCGGCCAACCCTCCTTAATCAGTCCAACTCCCAAGAGTCAAACTACTTCCTCAGGTAAAATATTCATGACTTTTGATAAAGATAACTTGCAAGCCTCCGGAATTTCTGCAAACTTTGGTACAAATCAACTTTTTGATTTTGATCTTGCTTATCATCTTGAGAACAACAACCTGATGCCGATTTTGACCAATATCGCCCTTCCGCCGGATACATCTTTTCAAGATGTCATCTATCAAAGAATAGATCCAAAACCCCTTAATGTGACCGTTGATAATGACGGTAACTACTTGGCTTGGTATCGTCTAAACCGCAGCCAAAAATTGGATGTTCGCTTAATCGGTTCGGCAAAGCTTTACACAAACTCCAAAGTGAAAAACCCATCCCTAGATGAAGCTTTAAGGAAGAAATATACCGAGGCTCAAAAATATTGGGAGAAGGATAATCCTCAAATCGTAGACAAGTTAAATGAAATCTTAAAGGATAACCCCTCCCAGGATTCTGAAGGTAAAGCGCGGTTGATTTACCAATTTGTGGTGGATTACTTAAAATATGATTCCGAAAGATTGAAGGATACCGCCATAGAAAGATTGGGTGCAGTTACCGCTTTAAATAACCCTAATTCTGCTGTTTGTATGGAATTTACAGATCTTTTTATTGCTCTCACGCGGGCTGCCGGTATCCCAGCCAGAGAGCTTAATGGTTATGCTTACACTGCCAACACCTCCTTACGGCCTCTTTCTTTAACAAAAGATGTTTTGCATGCTTGGCCCGAATACTTCGACGAGCGACGCGGTTGGGTCATGGTAGATCCCACTTGGGAAAATACCACGGGCGGAGCGGATTACTTTAGCAAACTAGATCTAAATCATTTTACTTTCGCAGTTAAAGGTTCATCTTCCACAGAGCCTATCCCTGCCGGGTCCTATAAATACGTTGGAAATGACTCACATGACGTTAAAGTGTCTTTATCTGAAACGGATTTTTTAGGTAAGGCGCAAATTGATGTTGCCATTGAAAGCTCCAGTCCAATTCTCTCAGGTTTCCCCGGTAAAGTTTCCGTAAAAGTTACCAACACAGGTAACGCTTTCTATCCTTCCGCACCTTTAAGTGTAAGCGCTAACAAGATTTTAGTACTTAATGGATTGGGTCAAAAGTTAGGGCCGATACCTGCTTTTGGCAACGCCGAGTTTGCCTTTAATATACGGACAGGGACATTAGTTGATTCTTACAACGATCAGATTGTTGTTTACGTTGGAGGGCAGAAATTTACAAAGGACGTTAGGATCTCACCCTTTTTCCTTTTTCAAACAATGCCTATGGTGATAGTGGCAGGTGCGGCGGTGATGTTTTTGGTCTATTTGGTAGTGTTGGGAGGACATTTTTATCAAAAGAGAATAAAGGTATCCGCTCCTGGGGACAAAAAACGCGTATGATTCCTGCTTTCTTTGACCGGTCTAAGATTCCCCACAAACCCGGAGTTTATATCTATAAAGACACGGCCGGGAGGGTGCTTTATGTGGGTAAAGCAATTGATCTTTATCATCGGGTTTCCTCATACTTTTCAAGCAAACCTTCTGAAAAAATCTTCTTATTGGTTGAACAAATCAGTGATATTGAAACCGTTATCGTGGAGTCCGATTTGGAGGCTTTAATCTTGGAAGCAAACTTAATAAAAAAATATCTTCCTCCGTTTAATGTCCGGCTTATTGATGATAAAGATTATTTGTACATTGAAGTTACCAAAGGAGACTTTCCAAAAGTGCTAACGGCGAGAAAAAGAGATCTAAAAATGGCAAAGAAATATTGGGGACCTTTCCCATCCAGTAGGACTGTTAGGGAAACCTTAAAATCCTTAAGGAGAGTATTTCCTTGGTGTGCTAATCCGCCAAAAGTGAATACGCCCACCGGAAACAGAGCTTGCTTTTATTACCATATTGGTTTATGTCCGGGGGCATGCGTGGGAGCTGTGGATAAACTTAGATATCAGAGAATAATCGGCCGGTTCTCTAAATTTTTGGACGGGAAAAAAGGAGAGTTAGTCTCACAACTGCAAAAGGAAATGATGCAGGCCTCCGAAAGAAGGGAGTTTGAAGAGGCAGGCAGAATTAAGAGAACTCTACTAGGGATTGAATATTTGACACAAGCAAACAGAACCAAACTATACCTGGAGAACCCTAATTTCTTGGAAGAAGAAAAACAACTGGCGCTTAAGGAGTTAAAAAAAGATTTAAAATTAGGTAGTTTGCCTGAAAGAATTGAAGGGTATGATATTTCAAATATCCAAGGAAGAGAGGCTACAGGTTCTATGGTGGTTTTAACCAATGGCGAAATTGATAAAAGCCAATATAGAAAATTTAAAATTAGAATTTCTGGTAAACCCAATGATGTAGGGATGATGCGGGAGATGATAAGACGAAGATTTACTCATAAAGAGTGGATGAAACCTGATTTAATTATTGTGGATGGAGGAAGACCACAGGTTAATGGAGTGAAATTAGAAATTAGAAATTTGAAATTAGAAATTCCTCTTTTTGGTCTGGCCAAAAGGATGGAATGGCTCTATCCACCGGCAGGTGAAGTTGTGAAACTGCCCAGGAAAAGCCCCTCCCTAAAGATGTTGCAGAAACTGCGCGATGAATCGCACAGATTTGCTGTAAGTTACCATCGGAAGTTGCGTGGTAAAATGTTATTAGGTACCCCTTAATTTATGAAAAAACTGCTCCGCTATTTTTTAATAAATCTTGTTTCCCTTTGGGTTGCCACCCAAACTATCACCGGTTTAACCTACACCGGTGGGGTCAGGAGCCTAATTGTTGGAGGTTTAGCTTTCATGTTGATAAATTTGATTTTAGTACCGCTAATTAAGATTTTGCTTCTGCCGCTGAATCTTTTAACCTTGGGACTTTTTGCCTGGATTACCAATGTGCTGGCGCTTTACGCCCTGACCAGCGTGATCTCCGATTTTCAACTATTACCCTATACCTTCCCGGGCTTTAACTTAAACGGGTTGATCATTCCCACGTATGAACTTTCTCCATTTTTGGTGGCGGTCGGAGCATCCTTAATAATTGCGATTATTACTCATTTTCTGCAGTGGCTTGCTCATTAGGATTTAGTGTATAATAGCCAAGGTCTGACTACAATTCATGAAAGCCTTGATTTCTCTAATACAAATTATACTCGGTATACTGCTGATTTTGGTAATTATTATTCAACAAAAAGGATCCGGTCTGGGAGCTAGTTTCGGTGGTGACATGAGTTTTTATCGTACCAAAAGAGGTGCCGAGAAACTTCTTTTTTATGCAACCATCGGCATTTCTTTAGCCTTTCTGCTCGCCTCCTTGATCGGCTTAATCTTTTAAATTATGAATTTAAGGTCTGTCAGGCTTTTTCTCATGATTGTTGTGGAGTATTTAAAAAGAAACAAATTCTGGTTTGCATGGACAGCAAGTATACTTATAATTTTAGTAATTCTCCAAGTTGAATTTAAGCTCTTTTATCCGCCCAATATCATCAGGGTAGGTCTGGTAGGTACTTATCAGGAACATGATTTACCAGAGGAAGTGACAAACTTAACTTCAACCGGTTTGGTCCAAGCGGATAGCGAAGGAAGAATAAAACCAAACCTGGTAACCGGGTGGGAGGTTAATAATGATGCGACAGAGCTTAAATTTAAGCTAAGAGATGACCTTAGATGGATTGACAATACTATGCTTAAATCAACGGATTTGGAATTCAATATTCCGGACACCAGTATTTCCTTTCCAGATGAGCGAACGATTCAGTTTAATCTAAAAGAATCATATTCCGCACTGCCCTCACTTTTAACAAAACCCATTTTTAAAAGAGGCACACTTGTTGGAGTCGGCCCGTACCGGATTACAAAAATTGAGAAAAGCAGAATTTTTATTACAAAAATTACTTTAAAAGGAAATAATGCTAAATTGCCGACCATTTATATGCGGTTTTACCCCAGCGAAAAAGTTGCCATAACCGGTTTTAGTTTGGGTGAGGTACAAGTTATCTTAGGTATCAGCAGTCCAAAAGTAATCCCTCCGAATTCTTTAATTGGTTTAAGACAAAGGACCGATTATTCAAAAATTGTGACCATCTTGTTTCAAACAACAGACTCAACCTTGCAGAATCGTTCACTTCGGCAGGCCTTATCATATCAGGCTCCCCAGATAGAAGGCGAGGAGGGTGCCAACAATCCTTATCCCCCGAATTCGTGGGCTTACGATAAACTTTCCAAAAAGTATCTATCAAATCCGGAAGAAGCAGAGGAGGCTTTGGAGCGGGCAAAGTCATCTTTGCCGGAAGATAAGCTAGCCTCGGAAATAATTTTAACAGCCACACCAAATCTAGAAGAGGTAGGAAAAGAGATTATAGGGTCCTGGAAAAAATTGGGATTTGATGCAAAGTTACGGGTGGAATCCGGTATTCCTCAAAACTTTCAAGCACTTTTAATCACTCAAAGCATCCCGATTGACCCCGACCAATATTTTTTATGGCATGGTACCCAAACAAAAACTAATTTAACGAGGTATAATTCAAAAAGAGTAGATAAAGACTTGGAAGACGGCAGAAAAATTGTTACTGAAGAAGAACGAAAAGAAAAATACTTTGATTTTCAAAAGACTCTACTGGAAGATACCCCGGCAACTTTCTTGTACTTTCCTAAGTATAATATTGTTTATCTAAAAAAGGTGGAACCACTTTTGGAAAAGATACCAAACCTATCCCACTAAATATCCTGTAGATTTGAGAAAAAACCTCTTTTAGGACCCACAAGAATCCTTATTTTATCAATGATTCCTTCAGTAAAGCCTCCCGGATCTGTATGTTCCTCTTTAATCTTTTTAAGGTCAATACGAATTCTTTTGCTGAATGTATAATCTCCGTGGTAATAGCCAATTAAACCATCTTCCCATTGCAGATATGTTGCGTATTGCTCAAGCAAAGTTTGGAAAAATGCTATATCTTCAGCTTCTTGCCTCTTGTTTCCAAGGCTACTTTCATAACGAAGGTAGCCATAGTTAAAATTTCCACTTCTAATCTTTCTCAGATATTCGTAGGCTTCCTTAATCTGCTTTGCATAATAGGCTTCTGCATTAGGCCAACCAACCATGAATTCTACCATGCGTGGTCCCATCATAATGGATGTAACTCCAGCGATGTAATAAAGATTATCCCCTTTAAGACTAAGATGACCTTTCTCCGGTCCTTCTTCAGCCAAAACATCAAATATCACTTGTAAATCATTTTTCCCCATAAATTCTGCGGCAAAAGCCACCAAATCTTGGTGCATAAGATTTCTTTTTCTGTCCTGTTCCTCTAACTTGAGATTAAAATCAGCTATATCGGGTGTTGAGATAGACAGGGCATGAATATAAGCTTTATCTAATGCTTTAAGATCTTCTTCAGAAAGAATTCTTCTGATAACTGCCGGTGTCAAATATCCTTCATTACTTTGAAGATGGGGGAGTATTATATTAAGTTAAGAACCCTTCCGGCTTCCCCTCTTTTTACAGAATCCCTTCTAATGGCAGAATAGGCATTAACCATTTGCCGATAATAGATTGTTTGTCCTTCCGGGCCATCTGTTGAAAGCCGGTGTGCCAGTGATTGACAAACCTCGAAAAGTTCTTCTGCAGTACTTTCTTCTACCCTTTGTTCAAAAGCCTCTCTAATCTGTGGACCCCTTGCAAAGTTGCCATCAGGGCATTCTATCACAACCTTATTCGATACCAAGTAGAGATTATATTTAAATCTGCTTCTTGACCACTCCATGCGCCTGATGTCATCAAAACCATAGTGAACCCTAAAATATGATGGTAGTGCTTCAGCCGCAATTCCCAGATCCTTAGTTTCGACTCCATCCAAACTTAAATAGGATAAAAGAGATTCTTTAGTCATTGAGGGAATTTATACCACAATTATAGGCTTGTCACTGTCTAAATGTTTTTTTGGGGGGTTGACTTGAAAGTCTCACGGTGGAACAATTAACCTGCCACAACCGTAAACCGATTGTGGCCAGAATCTCTAAAAACCTACGCAGACGGTATAAGAGATTTTTTGTGTTTAAAGGAGGACTTCCATGGCCAAAACCTTGAAAGAAACTTTAAAAGAAATCCAAATTTTACTGGGCAAGCCCCACAGGAAGATTGCCGGGACACTTAAGGGCTATTTAAATTTCTTAAATCCTCCGGAAAACGGGGCAAAAGTATCTGAGCCAAAAAAAAATGGAGAAAAGATACAGACAATTCACCATGGCAAGATCACCTGGGTAGATGTCAGGGATCCTAACCGGAGGGAAATTAGCCAGTTAGCAGAAAAATTTCCCTTCCATCCGCTTCATCTTGAGGACTGTGTTTCTAAAGGTCAATTTCCTAAATTAGAGCAAAGTGATGAAGATAAATACTTATTTTTACTGTTTCGTCTCCCACGCTTTCACCTTCGCGACGGCAGTATCACCATCAGTCAAATTTGTTTCTTTTTAGGCGAAGGCTATCTTGTAACTATACATGAAAATACCGGGGATATTATTTCCAATATGTTCACGGATTGCAAAGAGAATAAGCAACAGCGCGAGGCATACATCAATAATTCTTCTGCCCACCTCTTTTATACAATCCTTGAGAAGTTAACAGATGATTTATCCCCTATCCTGCAAAGCATCCTAAAAGAAGTTGACGAGACGGAGGATATTGTGTTTGATGATAAAGTTTCCGGTGTTTATAAAGTCGGGCAACTCAGAAGAAAGATTATTAGCTTAAGAAGAATAATAGGGCCGCTGAGGTCACTTCTTGAAGATATAGAGGAGAGGATAAATAGATTTGCCAGGAGCAATTTAACAGTTTATTTCGTTGATATTGCCCACCGCGTTGATAAAGCCTGGGAGACTCTGGAGGAGGCCAGGGAGACGGTTGATATTTATAAGGATGCCGATTTCATAGCCAGTACCGAAAAAACAAACAGAATCCTGGCTGTATTAACTTTAATCTTTACACTATCAATTCCTGCTACAGTTATCGGGTCATTTTATGGGATGAATATCCTGCTGCCGGGCGGTTTAGAGGGTGGTTCACTTACATTCCTGGGAAAATATACCACCTTTATACTAATTCTCGCTGCCGCAGCGTTGCCGGTATTCTTGATGCTAACTTTTTTCAGGAAAAAAGGCTGGTTTTAGACACATTTTGGGGGGTTGACAGATACAAGAAATGGGTGGACAATGAATCTTGGAATCTCTAAAACTGAACATGAAGAGCAGGTTAGAGGTTTTTTTGATGGGGAGGTATCTAAGTATGTTTAAAATCTTCAGGAAATTTGGACCGGTTTTATTTTTCATTATCCAGCCGATCATTTTGATCTCTGTTATTGCCTTAAGTTCCTTTGGACTTATCAGCTCTCAGGTGGCGCTGCTTTTATTCAGCGCAATCTCTTTGGAGGCAATTTATATTGCCTTCTTTATTAGGGCCAGGCTAAATAAAGCAGTTAACCGTCTAGAGGACATGGAATCCAAGGTTTTGGGCATGAGGGAAAATGAGATGGATGTGTCCAGAATGCAGCGGGAACTTATTTATGCCGGGCATAAGATTAAAACCCTCCAAATGGACCTTTATGCTTTAAAAAAGACAGGCAGCATTAAGCTTTCCGGCAACGGTCACAGACGAGCTCATTCACCAACAGTGTCACATTCTTAACTTCTTTTAACACAATTCCATAGGTGGCAGGCAATAGCTTTCTATTGATTTTCTTATTAAAATATATTATCTTACAGACCGATTATTATGGTAGATGTACTTGTAGGAACAGAAGAATCAAGAGCCAAGCAGTTAGAGGATCGTCGAGCAAGGCTATTACAATGCATTGAGACGGGCCAAATAGGATTTGTCTCTACGTTAATATATACTCCCCAAGGAACTAAGAAATTATCCGCCGATTTTGAGAGAATATCAAAGCATGTGTTAGGAGTATTTAAAGACGACAAGAGAGGCTACGAAGTTGTTGAAGGAAAAATAGACGAAAGAGGAGAATATTTGGTCGTTGATTGTAGTAGTGAAGATGGTTTTAAAAACGTTGGTTCTGTTGCAGACAATATGGCGGCCTTTTTATATAACAAACTTAATCAAAGCGGAAGAGTATGGTCTCGTGACTTGATTACATATACTGGTCCGGCACCAGTACCATCAGAAGCGCCCGACACTAGAAATCTTGAAAAGAAAAGATCGTATACTGAGAAACTTCAACTATTAAGAACCGATCCAACTCGTGTTACACCCTTACTATTTTCAGAAAGAACCTAAGTAAACAGAGTTTCTGTGTGAGCTGGCAGGGATTCGAACCCTGAACCTAAGGATTAAGAGTCCTTTGCTCTACCGTTGAGCTACCAGCCCGTTTGTTAATTTTAACAAATTATTGAGTTAAATTCTCGCTGCGACTTATTTCTCATCAGTTTCACACGCTAATCTTACATTCCTCAGCTATGATTTACTTTTAAGAAATGGAAAGAAGACAGAATCGTAATAAATATCACTGAAAATAAATTACTCATGGTATAAAAATAGGTTACTAAGGAAGGGGGTGAGTATTTTGCAAAATACCAAAAATGCTATTGACCATTTAAAACAACATCAAACATACCCAGCTACAAAAGAAGAACTGGTAAAAGAATGCAATGAATTGTCGGATTTCTCGGCAGAAGATAAAGAGTGGTTTATAAAGAATCTGCCGGCAGGTACGTATAAATCAGCCGATGATGTCATCGGAGCACTGGGTTTGAAGCCAGCTCAAACCATGGCTATGTAGAAATAGGTAAACACTTCAGCGACGGTGGAGGGGGTTCGAGCGCCCCTAGAAGGAATCGAACCCTCACCACTGATTCCGAAGACCAGTGCTCTATCCGTTAAGCTATAGGGGCACAATATGTCAATTTTATCACTTCAGGAGTTCTAATGCGCCGTATAAACCGCCGTCATGCCCCAGAGAGGCTTTGACTATGTCCGGAGCCTGGGGGAAGATTGTCAGGAACTCACTAAGATAGGCTTGAACTTTTTCCAGAGGAATAGACTCGGAAACACTGCCACCTAAGACTACGATGTCCGGAGACCAGTGAACTATTGTATTGTTTAACCCTATTGCCAGATATTTTGAGACCTCATTCCAGATACTGACATCTTTAATATCTTCAGCCCTTTGATGATAAATTTTTTCGATGTAGGATCCTCCCACATAAGCTTCTAAATGACCTTTGCCTCCGCAGTTACATGGATTACCATCGGGCATTATGATCTGATGTCCTGGTTCGAAACCTAAATTGTTTGAATCGACTCTTTGGTCAACTATTCTGGTTCCCCCTATACCTGTGCCCATAGCCAGGTAAGCCACAATCTTCTTTCCAGCCCCGGCTCCTTTTACTGCCTCACCTATACCACCTATAGCGGTATCGTTTTCTAAATATACCTTTGTCCCATAAGCTTTCTCAAGTTCAGCTTTCAAAGGTTTTTGGATCCAGCCATGAAGTTGGGGGCATGTTACCAACATGGATTTTCCCTTATCCAGTGGTCCTGGTATCCCACCTGCTACAACGTTAATTTTTTCTCCTCCTGACAGTTCATCAGCAGTTTGTTTTAAAACCAGGATGCCTTGGTCAAAATCTTGGGAAGTGGGTACTATTTTAGACTCGGTGATAGTTGATCCATCACTAGAAACACCGATTCTCATGTGTGTCCCACCAATATCAAAAACCAGATACATACATTTAAAACTTATCACTAAATTGAATAATTTAAAAGACCTATTCTCGATATGGGTTGCTAATTTGTTTATAAAATATATAAAATAGCTTTATGGGTAAACCAGAGGTAGAAAGAGAAGCTGATATTAGAAAACAGCACGAGGAGTTTTTAAGAGAAAATTATGATGGTCATAACCGTCATTCAGGCGTTACAACTATGCAGGATTTAGGAAATAGAAGATGTAGAAGATTATGGAATTATCGAATGAGAGAGACTGTAATTGATTGGAATTGCAGGAAAAGATTTAACTAAACCTGAATTCTATTTACAAACCCCTCTATTTTTGTT
Organism: Candidatus Daviesbacteria bacterium RIFCSPHIGHO2_01_FULL_40_11; assembly: GCA_001776635.1. Taxonomy (GTDB): domain Bacteria; phylum Patescibacteriota; class Microgenomatia; order Daviesbacterales; family UBA10151; genus UBA10151. Next base: position 27,752 of record MFCP01000015.1, read on the forward strand.
ATCGTGATTGACGAAATGAAAATTGGTTATATCGGTTTGGGGAGAATGGGCAGGAATATGGTTTTGCACCTCTTGGAAAAGGGGATAGAGGTGGTGGTCTGGAATAGGTCTCCAGAGCCCAAAGAGCAGTTAAAACAAGAAGCAGGGCAGTTAAAAAGCGGTTCGGAAAACCTAACAGCTACGAGTAGTCTGGATGAGTTAATCGGTAGTCTTGAGTCTCCTCGAGTAATTTGGCTGATGGTAACTGCCGGCCCGGCTATTGATGAGCTTCTAACCCAACTTGCAGAAAAGTTGGATAAAGATGATTTAGTGATAGATGGCGGTAATTCTCTCTATAAAGAGACTCTAAGACGAAATGAAATGCTTTCTGCAAAAGGCATTCATTTTATGGATGCAGGGACTTCCGGGGGGATTGAGGGGGCCAGAGGCGGGGCCTGTATCATGGTGGGAGGATTGAGAGAAGATTTTGAGAAGATAGAGCCTGTCCTGAAAGCTGCAGCTATACCAGAGGCTTATGCTTATCTAGGCCCGATAGGCGCCGGCCATTTTGCCAAGACCATCCATAACGGTATTGAATACGGCATGATGGAGGCAATCGGAGAAGGAGCAGCCATTTTGAAGTATTCTCCATTTAAATATGATCTGCGGGAAGTGTTCCGGATTTACAATACCGGGTCGATTATAGAATCAAGGTTGGTTAATTGGACTTTAGCCGAATTAAAGGAGGATCCGACACTTTCCAATATCTCATCAGTCATCGGATCAGCCGGAACAGCAGGCAAAGCCAAAGGAGAGGGGCACTGGACTGTAGAGCTGGCTAAGGAGATGGGCATAGATGTGCCGGTTATTGAAGATTCCGTAAAAGTAAGGGAGAATTCTGAAAATGATCCCGAAAACTCTCCAAATGGTTTTAGGAATAAAGTGGTAGCTGCCATGCGCTGGCAATTTGGTCAGCACCCGGTCAAAAAACAATGACTCCAAAAAACGCTAAAAGAGTAGCATCAAATGTTAACTTCAAAATTCCGGCAGTCACTCCGTTGTGGCAGCTGGGAATCAAAGAGATTACCGGCCATAATATTGAATCTGCCGGTAGGGAAGTGGTTAATAAATTGCTGAAAGAAGGGTGGATCTTACTACATATCTACACGCTGGTTTATCACGAAGATGGTATTTGGAGAGAACGTCCCATGGCCATACTTGGAAAACCAAAAAAGAAAAGAAGCTAGTCTATATTTAGAAATTTTAGGATTTTGTCCTTTTCCTCCAAAGACTCTAAAGTCAAATCTGCATGAACCAGCTCGTGAGACTTAAAGTGTCCTGCTCCAACAGCAATTACCGGAATTCCTCCATCCCTGGCACAGGCAATATCAAGAGGAGAATCACCCACAATAAATAGTTCATCAATAGTAATTTGCCTATCCAACGCTTTGCTAGCTTCTTCCGCCGCAATTTTAATTAAGTCCACCCTTTTAAAAGCCATAGAGCCAAAGGCCCCAAAAGAAAAATAATCCTTTATGCCGGCTCTTCTTAATTTTTCCCAACCTATCTCTGCTACATTTCCCGTTAAGAGGCCTAATGGTATACCCTTTTCTTTCAAATCAGTCAGTAAATCTACTACTCCCGGCATAGGCTCAAAGGTGCCTTCATCAGCATGGGTATAAAAATAATCTTTCATGGCTTTTGTTGCCTCAGGCATTTTGCTTTTGGCTTCCTCTTCAGAGACTCCATGCAGCTTGAGAACTTCAATCAGAATCTGAGTGTCTATTTTGCCTTGAGCCATTGCCTCACTCTCAGAGGCGGTTGGTTGGTTGTAAACAGTATGAAGTGCAAAGTCAAAAGCTCCGTGATGAATATTATTGCTGGCTCCTCCTTTAAGCAGCGTCCAGTCAATATCAAAAAGAGGGATTTTAGATTTAAGGGATGACATATTCGCGCCTTTTGTATAAACTTGGTTCATTAAATATTTTAATAACTAATTCTTTATATGGTTGAAAAGGAGGGGCTGTGAATACATCACAAAAGTTATTAAACATAGATTCTATATATAATCCTTCCGCCCTGCTTTTGATATCATTTATCAGCTTTTCCATCGGCCAATCTTTTCTGGACGGTAAATAATCTCCTTGAAAGCCGTCATGCACCTTGACCCCTTTACTAATATAAGAAACTACCTCGTCATTTAGCGAAAGGTCTTCCAAAACCTTACTTACAATAGTGGACCCCCAATACTCATGTCCTGGTGGAGAAGTTATTCCCTCCTTATCCGTTACCTCTATAGACCTAACAGAACTACCTTCTTTAACATAAAGTATTTTACCAATATCATGGGTTAAAGCTATTAAAATCATGATATCCGCTCTTTTCATTCCATTAAAATCTTCATTTGTAAATTGTTGAAAAAGTTTCTTTGCTTGCGGATTAGTAATAAAATCTCCAGAAATTTCTCTTCGAGCTATGTCTTTGGTTTTTACTGAGTGAGAGTAAACATCTTCATGGTCATGCCAGGCATTATTCTCGACTACATTCTTAAGCCTTAAAAATAGGGGATTTCGGATAATTTTTTCAATTAGTGGGTCCATAACTACATTCTGCAAAACTCCATTGATGGCTCAAGCCAGGCTCTGCCATCCTTTTTCAGCAACTCATCAGCCTCTTTAGGCCCCCAGGAGCCATTTTTATATATATGCGGTTTTTTTAAAGCTTGTGCAAGAGGATCAATGAAAGCCCACTGTGCCTCTACCTCTTCCGCATCATTAAAAAATGTCTGATCGCCTCTGATGGCATCTACCAACAACCTCTCGTAAGGATCGGGAATATAATGTCTGTGAGGGTCTATTCTGTAACAATATTGCATGTATTCCGGCTGAAGCTTAGTTTCATAGCCGGGAATTTTGGTTAGGATCTTCAAGACTATTCCTTCATTTGGTTGAATTCGGTAAATGAGGACATTTGGTTCATCTCCGCAGTCTAAGCTCCCGAGCAGTTTGTTGGGGGGATTTTTAAAGACAATAGATATTTCGGTGACGGTTTGCTTTAGGTTCTTGCCTGCCCTGATATAAATCGGCACGTCTTTAAAACGCTCATTGTTGATATAAGTTTTCAGGGCATAAAAAGTATCGGTATTAGAATTCTCGGCCACATTTTCTTCCCTTGGGTAACCTTCGTATTGTCCATAGATTATACTATCCGGTAAAGGCATCAAACTCTGTAGGATTTTAAGCCTTTCTTTGGTGACAGCCTCGTTGCTAAATTCACTTGGAACATTCATGGTGGCAAAGGCTAACATCTGCAGTTGGTGATTTTGGCCCACATCTTTTAGGGTCCCTACCTGATCAAAGTAGCCGCCGCGTTTGCCAATGCCGAAATCCTCCAAAGCCGTAATTTGAATGTGGTCAATAGAGTCCCTATTAATCAGGGGCTCAAAAATATCATTGGCAAACCTGAAGGTAAGGATATTTTGCAGCGTTTCTTTGCCTAAATAATGATCCAGCCTAAAGATTTGGTCTTCGGTAAAGTATTTTAAAAGCAAGTTATTCAGGGCCTTTGCTGAAGGAAGGTCATTTCCGATAGGTTTCTCAATCATCAGCCTGATCCAGCCGCCGGACTGTTTGTTTAATTTATTTTTTTGCAAATTTTCAAAAACATAATGATATAAATCAGGGTAGGTAGCTAAGTAAAAAATCCGATTATTGTGGTCTAGAAATTTACTTAACTTTTCATAGAGCTGTTGGTCTTCTACACTGCCGCCTAGGTATTTGAGCCTCATGCAAAGTTTTTTAAAAGTCGCTTCTTTAATCTCATGCTTGTGGTGGATATTCTCAAGGTGCAGTACCGAGTGGACATAATCTTTCAGGTTACGATCAGACATCTCTCTTCTGGAGATGCCGACAATGGTCATGCCAGAGGGAAGCAAGCCTTTTTCTTCCATGTCATAAAGGGCGGGGATCAGTTTAATCTGGGATAAATTACTGGTGATGCCAAAAATTACCAAGGCAAACGAGTCCATATGTTGCCTAATAACATACCACTTTGCTATGCTATATTCAAAGTATGTTAAAGCCTTATGCTCCCAGAGTTCATGAAATGATGAAGGAGGTTCTGATGAATCCCAATGCCCCCGGCCCGGAAATCCACTATTACATGATCCGGGGCGGCAAAGATAAAACAAATATTACAGTTTGGGAAACAGGCACAGTAGGAGGGGAATATATTAAGACCTATGGGCATTATCATGTTGGAGAGCTTAATGAGACATACCATGTGGCTGCCGGTGAAGGAATAGTATTACTCCAGACAAGGAAGGTAGGTACTGATGGTAATCCAATAGATAATGAAGTAGAAACTTTTTATGCCATACCCGTAAAGCCAGGAGATAGCGTATTTATTCCTTCTGGCACAGCTCACTTGATTTCCAATACCGGAAAGGTTTGGTTGGTAATGGTTGATGATTCCCCGGTCAATTTCGAAGAAGTTGATCCTGTATCCCTGCCTGGCCATGCAGATTATGAACCGGTCAAAAAAATGCACGGTTTTGCTTATTATGTTGTAGAAGAGAACGGAAAACCCACTTTAGTCAAAAATCCAAAGTATAAAGTAGCTCCCGAGCCTGAATGGTTAACCCCGGAAGAATACTCCCAAAAACTCACCCCAGAAACTTAAACAACTTTAGCCAGCAACCTTTCGGTCTGCGATATGATGTTCCATTGGAAGCTGTGATGCAATTTCTAATAGTTCTTCTGACAGATCTACTTTTTTTGTTTTCCCATCGTCATCTCTAAATACACCATCACGATTAAGCGTGATCATTTCAGCGACTTCAAGGTTATAGATCCGGTTTACATTAGAAGGTTGAATATATCCTATTCTGAAATCACGGTCTCCAAAGAGACGATATGATTGGAAGGCTCCACTGGAATAGACGGCCGAAATAGATCTAATTTGGTGATCTCTGTTAAATACCACAAGAATACTGTGGGCTACTCCCTTAATCCAAGAACTATCTTCGAAATACTCCAGATAGACTTGGCGCGCGGATCCATCTTGAAGTGCTCTATCCTTCTCGGTCTTAGAATGATATAGGAATTTTTTCTTTGCCACCTCAAGAGCTAATTCAGGAGCCAAGACGACCTTGGCTACAGAACAAAATCTCTGCTTATGCTTCTCTTCACCTTGGAAAAAGACAAGATGATAAAAACCAGATTCGGTATTCGCAATCGCATATTGGACTTCACTTTTTGAGCGATCAGAAAGGAGCAGAGGAAATCCGGGTCTGCAAGCTTCTTCATAAGCCGCATGTAAAGTAACTGCCAACCGTCCGAAAATCTCCATTGCAGATTTTAAAGCTTCTGCAAATCGGGGATCTTCTTCCCTAAAATCAAATGGTGATTGTAAAATAGGCAACCACCTTTCGGATTGGACTGCTGCCAATACGCGATCTCTTGAAGATTTAGAATCAAACGGCACGATTTCTGTCATGTCGGCAGATTTTACTACAAGCTGAGCCTATAATCAAGCACTGGTACCTTATTCATACCTTAAGGCCTGGATGGGATTCAGTTTGGCGGCGCGGATGGCCGGAGTAACCCCAAAGATTACCCCTACTGCCATTGAGAAGCCGAAAGATAGCAAAATTGACCACCAAGGCACAGTGGTGGTAAAAAAACTGCCGATAATTAATGCAAAGCCGATCCCTAAGATAATGCCTATAATTCCTCCTAAGCCGGAAAGTATCACCGCCTCAATTAGAAACTGGTTTCTAATATCAGAAGACCTGGCTCCCACGGCTTTCCGAAGCCCGATCTCCCTGGTTCGCTCTGTTACCGATACCAGCATGATATTCATAATGCCGATACCTCCCACAATGAGGGAGATGGCGGCAATTCCCCCCAAAGCCAAAGTTAATACTCCGGTAATTTGGGAGATTGTGGACAGGACCTGCTCTTGGGACTGGACTGAGAATTCATCCTCCGAGAGTCTCTTGCTTAGGATGGAAGTTGCTTTATTTTGGACATTTTTAACCTGTTCCGCAATTTTTGCCGATATATAGATAGTATTTAGCCTGTCGATCCCGAATTGCCGCTCAGCTGAAGAAAAGGGTATGTAAATGGCATTATCCAGGTCAATTCCGAATACAGCTCCCCTGGGTCCCAAGATCCCGATAACACTATATTTTAGCCCTGCTACGTCAATCGTTTTACCCAGGGCTTGACCCTCGCCAAATAGGTTTGTTTTTACGGTTTGACCGATAACTGCCACTTTTCGGGCTGATTGTTGTTCGGACAGCCGGAAAAACCTTCCTCCGGTAATCTTAAGGGAGATAATCGCTGGATAGTTTGCTTCCACCCCGAAAACAGCCACACCTCTATCGAGTTTATTCCCAAACTTTAGGGTGGCATTTCTTTGGATGGCTGCCGAGACATCCGCTTCACCGGCCAGTTTGACCCGTAAAGCCGTGGCATCGGTGTAAACCAGGCGGTTTGCCTGTACCCCTCCCGGGGATCTAGCCCCACCAATCCTGCCGGGAATAACAAACAGCAAGTTGGATCCCAATCCCTGTATTTGGCCGGTGATAAAAGTTTGCAGTCCCGACACAACAGCGATCAATAAAATCACGGAAGTTACTCCAATTACGATTCCTAAGATGGTCAGGAAAGACCTCATCCTATTTGCCAAAATGGCACTTAAGGCTGATGATACAGTCTCAAATATATCCATCAGTTCATCTCCCCATCCTTTAGTCTAATGACTCTTTTGGCGAATTTGGCGATGCTGGCTTCATGGGTAATCATGATAATAGTTTTTCCTTCCTTACTCGTAGAGGAGCTTTGCTCATTTAGTCTTTTAAGAATGCCCATGATTTCCTGGCCGCTTTTGGAATCTAAGTTTCCGGTAGGCTCATCTGCCAAAATTATCTCCGGATTGTTGACTAAAGCCCTGGCAATTGCCACCCGTTGTTGCTCTCCACCTGACAGCTGGTTTGGGTGAGATTTGAGCTTATCCGAAAGTCCGACTTGTTCTAAAGCCAGTCTTGCTTTCTCGTCTCGTTCCTCATTGGGTATCTTCCCATAAATTAGCGGCAATGCCACATTATCTAAGGCAGTTGTCCTTGGCAAAAGGTTAAATGATTGAAAAACAAAGCCGATTTTCTTGTTTCTGATGCCGGCCAGGGAATCTTCTTGAAGTTTGGATGTATCCTGTCCATCAAGTTCATAAGCTCCTGAAGTGGGTTTGTCTAACAAGCCGATGATGTTCATTAAAGTTGACTTACCCGAACCGGAAGCTCCGATTACCGCCACGAATTCACCTTTTTTTACTTCTAAGTTGATATCCTTAAGTGCTTGAAAGGAAATTTCACCGGTCTCGTAAATTTTATTTACCTTAACAAGTTTAACTAGTACCATATGGTATTATCGG
>MFCP01000016.1:0-19151 GCA_001776635.1 Candidatus Daviesbacteria bacterium RIFCSPHIGHO2_01_FULL_40_11
TAGCCCTATATATCAATCTATTCAACACTTTGAAGAACAAAGCATCACCCTTGGTGCCCCAAGGGAGACTCGAACTCCCACGCCATTTCTGGCACTGACTTCTGAGGCCAGCCTGTCTACCAATTCCAGCATCGGGGCTTTACCCCTTATTTTAACAATAGTAGTGTATAATATCCACTAAATGGCCAACGGCAAAAAATATCCGTATCAGCAAAAGATAGTCACCTTTGGCGGGGGTACTGGACATTTTTCTCTCCTTCGTGGCTTAGTAGAACTCAACCAGCCCGAACTTATTAGCGCTGTGGTGGGAACTTGGGATTCGGGCGGGTCTTCCGGGAGACTCCGAACAGAGCTGGGAGTTTTACCTCCGGGAGATATCAGGCAGTGTTTGCTGGCTTTGATGGAAGATCCCAAACAGCGCCAGGTGGCTCAAAAGTTATTTGATGACAGGTTAGGGAATATTAGTGGGCCACTCAAAAACCACAGTCTGGGAAATCTGATTTCAGCCAGGCTGGAACACATTTACAAGGGTGCGGATAGAGGTATAGAAGCAGAACGCTTACTTTTTAGGATCAGGGGGAGAGTCCTGCCGGTAAGCATCTCGGAACTGAACCTGATGGCCAGACTGGAAGGTGGGGAGGAACTGGATGGTGAGACAAATATCGATCTAAGAGGGGAAAAGAAAGATTATAACAAAAAGAAAATCACCAGAATTTATTTTGAAACAAATACAGATCCTAACCCGGAAGTCATCCAGGCAGTAGTGACGGCCGAAAAAATAGTCTTTTCCATGGGCGATTTATACACCAGTGTTTTACCACATCTTTTGGTGGCAGGAGTAAAAGAGGCAATTGAGGGGTCAAAAGCAAAAGTGATCCTGATCTTAAATTTGATGACCAAGATGGGGGAAACTGACAATTTTAAAGCTTCTGACTATTTAAAAAGCTTCTTATATTATTTGGGGGATAAAAACAGGATAGATGTGATGATTGCCAATTCCAACGGACTGGACAGCGAAGTCTTGAAAGTCTATAAAAAAGACAAGCAACAACCGGTAGAAGTAGACGAGGGGGCGTGTAAAAAAATTGCCCCTGGTATAAAAATTATTGAAAAGCCTTTGGCTGTTTATCATATCCGGGAACACCTCTTCCGCCACGACCCCAAAGAGTTAGCCCAGGCCATTTTAGAACTTAACTAGATTTAAGTTGAAAACTTAAAACTAATAGGTATATACTTAAAGTTATACTTATGAAATATCCATGGGTTTGCATGTCAATCTGTGGAATTTGGGTTGCCACGATCTTTTTGATGTCTTTTCGGATAGTGGAAATAATCCCCATGTATATTTATGCCTCAATAACTGTTCTTACGCTCTTTGTTTTAGGCTTTACCAGAAGTTAGGCCAAATAAAATGTTTCGCTTCTTTTATATTCTTCATCTTTTAAGCAAATATGGTTTTGTTTTAATTCTGTCAAAATATGGGTTTAAACGAATTGAAAAACCCAAACTCATGCGCCAGTTTTTTGAAGAAGCCAGTGGCGCATTTATTAAATTCGGCCAGCTTCTTGCCCTCCGGTTAGATGTAGTCTCAAGAGAATATTCAATTGAACTTTTGGGCCTTTTTGACAATGTTAAACCCTTTCCTTACAAGGAAGTGGAAAAAACTTTTCTTAATGAATTAGGAGCCACCCCTGATAAAATTTTTAAAGAGTTTGAAAAAGGACCTTTTGCCTCCGCCTCATTTGGACAAGTCCATGGTGCCAGACTAAGAGACGACAAAATAGTAATCGTAAAAATTCTTCGGCCCGGTATCGAAGCAAAAGCCCAGGTTGATTTTTTAATTATTGACCTTTTGGCCGCTATAGCCGACCTGTTCTTCAAAATTGAAGCGCTGTCGTGGAAAGAAATTGCCTCCGAGTTTAGAGAGTGGACCAAACAGGAGTTTGATTATCGGATAGAGGCGGAAAATGGGGAAAGATTTTATAAGAATAATTTAGGTAATCAAAATCTTGTTATCCCCAAAATTTACCACGAGCTGACGACTAAAAAAATTTTGATTGAGGAGTATGTAGAAGGACTGCATCTAAGCCGGATCCTAAAGGGTTTAAAAGAGGGCCGGCTTGATGATAAACAAATAAAAGAACTGGGTGTAGATTTAAAGAAAGCTGCCAGAATCCTAATTTGGGAACTGCAAAAACAATTTTTCTTCCATGAGTTTTATCATGCCGATCCTCATCCGGGAAATATTATCTTGCTAAAAGATGGCCGAGTCGCCCTGATTGACTTTGGGATTGTCGGAGGAGAACCCCTACCGAATAAAAGTTATTTTGTCAAATGGGCCAAAGCTACCGGAGACATGAATTTTAAAGAAGCTGCTTTTTGGGCGGCTCATTTTGCCGGAGACGAGCTAAAAACTATGATCCGCAGCGCACTTCCCGCCACGGTTGGTGAAAAGGCCATAGATGAACTAGTCCGCTTGTTAGCAGACCATTTCTCAGATACGGCCCAAAGAGTAGTTACTGAAAATCTGGATGGTTTGAAAACCATGAAAAAGGATTACATGACTGTGCTCATGCAAATTACCAAGACAGCCAAACACTATAAAGTTAAACTACCCAAAGAATTTGTCGTTTTTTATAGGTCACTGGCTGTTTTTGGTCTGGTGGCAAAACACATGGACCCAGACTTTCTTTTAACCGTGGAAATGAAAAGATTTTTTCAAGTCTACCCTGAGGAAAAAATAACAGAAAATGACCAACCTCCAATTATAAGAAGGATCAATAGGGAAGTGGCGCTTGAGCGACTGGGAAATTGGATATCTTACCTTTACGAGATAGACCCGTCACTTTACCGTCTTGTTAACAATTATTTAAGCCGGTATAATCTTTTTGATAAGTAATGGATAAATTCTTAAATTTTTATACCAAGTATCCATGGGTGGCAATTATAATTTTAGCCCAGTGGTTTGCTACCAGCATTATTGTTATTTTCATTAAAAATATTGATGTTACTCTACTGATGGGCATCACCTTATTTTCTACCGTTTTTTACGCTTATTTTGGCTTCAAAACCCCAAAAGCTTAAGGGTTGACAAATTCCAAATTTTAGTGTTACTGTCATTGCAGAAAAAAGCAGATGAACACCCTTCAACAAACTCAGGGCAAGCTGTTACATGCCCCAACCTCCCACCCGAGTCTTGGAATAAGTCTTGTGGCTGCCTGGTTTAGCACGGCAACAACCGCTTTAATATTTTCTTTTCTCTTTACTTTCTATTTATCAAGCCCCAAGCTAACTGAACCGACTGCCCAAAACTTTAAATTATACGCGGCCCTGCCGGGATCAACAGGTTCCATTTCGGAAGAGATAAACCACTCTGATGCTAGAGCTAAGATAATTGAAAATTTTTTAACAAGTTACAAATCTCCACTGTCTGCTTACAGCAATATTTTTATTCAAGTCTCAGATAAATACCAACTGGACTGGCGACTTCTCCCTGCCATCTCTATGCAGGAATCTAATGGGGGCAAAAAAGTAATAAAAAACTCCTACAATCCCTTCGGTTATGGGATTTATGGCGGCTTGGTGATTAAGTTTAGTTCCTGGGATGAGGCCATAGAGAAAGTGGGTAAGGCTTTAAGAGAGGATTATTTGAATCAGGGTTTAAAAACTCCCTCCCAGATTATGGCCAAATACACCCCTCCTTCCTTAGCTAAAAACGGAGCCTGGGCTACCGGTGTAACTATCTTCATGGAAGAGCTTCGCTGACCCTTCTAACTTGACTTCTGGTATTAACTCTGCTAGACTATCGGTCTTAAAGACCTGTACCTTTTTGGTACGGGTTTTTTAATGACCTATGAAAGCAAAGCTTTTGGTTGTTCTTTTATTAATTTTTCCCCTTCTTTTCGCCAATAGTAAAGTCAGCGCGGAAAGGAAGGTAGAAAATCCTAACCCTCAGCTTGAGAGCATCGAGGGGAAAAAGTTGGATAAAAAAGCTACTATCCTGGCTAAATATCTGGCCAAGTTCAATTCACCTTTGCAATATCATGCCCAGGATTTTATTGAGGCTGCCGAAACTTATCAGCTTGATTGGAAAATGTTGCCGGCGATTGCCGGAGTTGAATCTACTTTTGGAAAACAAATTCCGGGTGGATACAACGCTTGGGGATGGGGTGTTTATGGAACTCAGGCCGTTTATTTTAATTCCTGGAGAGAGGGGATATTTACTATTGCTAAGGGACTACGCGAGGGGTATTTGAATAAAGGACTGACTGACCCGTATTCCATAAACAGGATTTATGCTGCTTCTCCTCATTGGGGCGGAAAAGTAAGCTATTTTATGCAGGATCTGGAAAATTTTGCCAGTCAATCTGAGGCAGATGGGCAAAAGTCTACTCAGGTAGGCACAGCTCCAAACATAGCTGTCATTTCAGGCCAACTAGCCTTAAGATGAGGTATAATGCCTCCATGCGTTTACTCTCTGCAATTCTGTTAGGCAAGTTCGTTGCCTTTCTTACAAAGCTTTTTAAACTTGGCGGAGGCTCAGCTGCTCCAGGTTTATATGCCCTTTCCATAGAACCAGATCTGGTGAAAAAATTAGCGTTAAAAATCCCTAAAAATGTGGTCGTCACCGGCACGAACGGCAAAACCACTACAGCCAAGATGCTGGCTCATTTTGCAAAAGAGAGTAACTTAAAAGTTATCAGAAATCACACGGGTTCGAATTTAGAAAGAGGGATAGCATCCACAATAATCTCATACGTTAACCCCTGGGGTAAACAAAAATTTGACTTAGGAATTTGGGAATTGGATGAGGCTGCTTTTAACAGTGTCGCTCCTAAATTAAAGCCCGATCTAGTGGTTTTCTTAAATATTTTCCGGGACCAGCTGGACAGATACGGTGAAATCAACACTGTACTAAAAAGGTGGCAGGAAACACTCAAAAAGATCCCTTCCCAAACTAAAATCCTTATAAACGGGGATGATGCCAACATATTAGAACTTGCTTCTTCATTTAAGGGTCATATCCAAAAATTTGGAGTAAAAGACTTCAAGATTGTTGGGGAAAGCATCGTACACAAAAAAGAGCAAGAAAACCTCGATTTCGAAGCTAAAGATGTAAAACTAAATGGCTTAAATGGTTCCACATTTCAATTGAAAATTGAAAATTTAAAATTGAAAATTAATCTACCCCTACCAGGCATTTACCATATCTACGATACTTTGGCTGCGTTCGCGTCAGCTTACCATCTGAACCTACCGATTCGTCGACTCGCTGACACACTAAAAACTTATTCTCCCGCCTTTGGACGAGTAGAAAAACTTCCTTTTGGTTATATATTCTTAATCAAAAACCCTGCCGGAGCTACCCAGGTTTTTGAAACCATTGCCCCTAATACAAAAAGTGATGACCATTTATTGTTGGCCTTAAACGATAATCTGGCAGACGGGACAGATGTATCTTGGATTTGGGACGGGGAATTTGAGAAGTTAAAAGTTCAAAGTGCAAAGTTAAAAGTGATCTGTTCCGGAGACAGAGCAGAAGATTTAGCAGTTAGATTAAAATATGCCGGATTTGATCCCAAAAAAATCACAATAGAACCTGACCTTAAAAATGCCTTCAGACAGGCAAGAAGTGGCCTAAAAGGTAAATTATTTATCCTTCCTACCTATACAGCCATGCTTGAACTGCAATCCACTTTGGCCAAGTCAGGCCTAAAGAAACATTACTGGGAGGAATCGGACTGAGCGAATATGAAAATTGTAATTGGTTATCTCTACGGTGATCTAATGAACATCTATGGAGACACCGGCAATATTATTGCCCTGCAAAAACGTGCCGAGTGGCGAGGGATCGATGTGGAGGTTAAAAATATCTCAGTGGGAAGCAGACTTAAAAAAGGTGAAGCGGATATCTTCTTTTTTGGAGGGGGACAGGATCAGGCACAAGAATTGGTATCAAGGGATTTGGTAGTAAGTAGAAAGGGAAAAACCATAAAATCAGAAGTTGAAAGGGGAGTACCGCTACTTGCTATTTGTGGGGGGTACCAACTTCTGGGTGACTATTACCGACCCCATAAAGGGCCAAAACTTCCAGGAATAAGCTTATTTCCGGCATATACTTTGGCAAGTCATGACAGGATGATCGGGAATATTATAATAGATTCCATGTTTGGCAAACTGGTTGGCTTCGAGAACCACTCAGGAAAAACCCACCTGAAGAAAGGAACAACCGCTTTGGGAATGGTTAATAAAGGTTGGGGGAACAACGGAAAAGATCGGACAGAAGGTTGTATCCACAAAAATGCCATCGGTTGCTACATGCACGGCTCGCTTTTGCCCAAAAATCCAAAATTGGCTGATTGGCTCCTGAAAAAGGCTTTGGAAGTAAAATATGGGAAGGAAATTGAACTGGAACCTTTGGACGATACTCTGGAACTGCAAGCCCATCAAATGGCAGTCAAAAAATTTGGGTAGTTTACCCTGAGTTTTTCGAAGGGTGCCCAGGAGAGGAGTCGAACCTCCATACCTTGCGGCACAGGATCCTAAATCCTGCGTGTCTACCATTCCACCACCTGGGCATGAGGCTATTTTACCAGTTAATTTGACATATAGCTATAAAGTAGTAGAATTACCATCTAATATGGCAGATCCTACAGGTTCAGCAATACTATCCAAACGAAGAATAGAAACTGGTAGTGGTTTTGAAGGTAGGCCTTCAGCAGTAAGTGTAAGTCCTCTTACAACAGGAGAGATAAACAATTTCCAAGACCCTACCGCTGCTCCACCTTCCGGAACCAACCAGGGGTTACTTGAGGGACCAGAAGCATTTCTAAAAAGAGCAAGAGAGCAAACTTCTCTAACCGAGACCCGACGAACGGTCTCCGAAGCCATACGTGAACCCCTGCAAAAATAGCTAAAAAGGTGTAAAATATACATCTATGAACAGCAAGAATATTTTGGGAGGCATTCTAGGTTCGTTTGAGGATGCTGATTTTGAAAGAGAAACTTCAGTTGTTTCCGTTCTCACGCAAGGAGTCAGCGGAGTTTTCAAAGATATTTTTAGTTTAGGCCAGGATATAGCAGGGATTGAACCAAAGAGTGAAAAAAATGAAACCGGAAAATTTCCTTTAACCGGCTCCATTGATTTTAAAAACGATCAAGCTCAGGCAGAACAGCTTCAAAAACAGCAGGAACAACAAGCTGAACAGCTGAAAGAGCGAGCAAATATAGATCGAAAGAAAGCTTTTTTCCAGGCTTTAAAGGAAGACCAAGAGAGGGCGAAGAGGACAAAAGAAAAGTTACTATTCGAAGAAGAGATAAATGATATTGTTACTAACTTACCAACAGAGCAGAAGAACGAGCTATTACACTACCAAGCCAGTTATAGAGACAGAAGCATATACCAACGGGCAGAGCTGCGGAAGAAACTGATTGAACAGAGCAAAAATGCGGAAAAACAAGAAAAGACAGCCTCGGTCCCCAGTCCGGCCAAACAACCCGCCGCTTTAGAAGGCGCTTTTGAAGGCAGAAGCGGTAGTCAAGGCGGCGGCACAGCCAACCTCTCTGCCCAAGCCGTAGGTTAAGACACCTTGAGTGTTGGTACCATAGACTGTATAATATTTTTATGCAATCTAAGTGGTACGAATCAAAACCTAAAGCACTTGAGCTTAGACAAAAAGGTACTTCTTTAAGAGAAGTCGAAAAAATTTTACACATTCCAAAATCTACTTTAAGCGGATGGTTTAGAAGTATAAAATTAAGCGAGAAACAAAAGCTCAGATTAAAAGTAAATCAATTAAAACATCTACAAAAAGCAAGAAAACAAGCTATAAAATGGCACAATTTACAAAGAGAGATCCGACTGAAAAATGCCGAAGAAGAAGCTGAAAAAGTACTTTCCAAATTAGATCATAATAATAAAGTAATCCAGGAATTGGCCTTAGCTATGCTATATTTAGGAGAAGGCTCCAAAAATAAATCAGGAACAGTAATGAGAAATTCTGATCCGTTAATTCTCAAATTTTTTATAAATTCGATAATAAAAAACTATGACATCAATATTAAAAAGATAAAATGCTCCTTGCATCTTCGATCAGACCAAAATCCTGAATTATTAAAACAATATTGGTCTAAAGAATTAAATATACCGCTTGAAAATTTTAACTCTCCCAGTATCGACCACAGAACTACGGGGCGTCCTACCTATCCTAATTACAATGGAGTTTGTGTTATTTATTGTGGTAATATTGCTTTACAAAGGAAATTAGTTTTTCTTAGCAGGAAATTTTGCGAGAAGATAATAACTAAAAACTTAAGAGCGGTTAGCTCAGCTGGCTAGAGCGCAGCATTGACATTGCTGAGGTCGCTGGTTCAAATCCAGCACCGCTCACACTCGTTTATGCTAAGATAAATATGACTCCTCAAATAGAAAAACACTTAAGAGCTAATATGAATATGCGAAAAAGAGATATTATGATTGCCAATTTCTTAGGAGGACTGGCCTGGGGACTGGGCACTGTAATCGGAGCAACCATTGTTACAGCAGTGGTAATCTCACTTCTCAACTATTTTAATTTTATCCCCGGCTTTGACCAGATAACCAACCAGTTTCCTAAAAACAAACCTTGATTAAGGGACTTTTTAATGGATAACAAGAATTTAAAAGACCATAAACAAATCGGACAAGAGCTGGAACTTTTCTTCACCCATGACATTGCTCCGGGTGCTCCATTTTGGCTACCAAAGGGAATGGTTATTTTTAAGGAACTGGAAAAATATATCCGTGAATTAACCCTAAATGCAGGCTACCTGGAAACCTCAACTCCAATAATGGTCAAAAGCGATATTTTTAAGGAGTCCGGGCATTGGGAGAAGTTTGGTGAACACAATATGTATAATCTAAAGCTTAGTGACGAGGCAGATGATTCTAAACCGATAAGCTATACTCTAAAACCAATGAACTGCCCAGAATCAACAATTATCTATAGATTTAGACCAAGAAGTTACCGAGAGTTACCTTTAAGGTTATCCGAAATAGGCAGATTACACCGGAGAGAGAAATCAGGAGAGGTTAACGGATTACTCAGAGTCCGCCAACTCACTATGGATGACGCTCATATTTATGCAACGGAGGATCAAATATTCGAAGAGGTATCTAATATTCTAGATATGATGATCGAGTTTTACAAAAGTTTTGGTTTTGACTATGAATTTAGGCTAGCAACTAGGCCGGATACTCGAGCAGGGACCGATGAGAATTGGGATAAAGCTGAACAAGCTCTTGAGAGAGTTATAAAAGAAAAAGGAATTCAATCCTCAGATAAAAAGGGTGATGGGGCTTTTTATGGCCCAAAAATAGATGTCCATATTAAGGATTCCCAAGGAAGAGATTGGCAACTGGCCACAGTACAGCTGGATTTTCACCAGCCCGAAGCATTTAAGCTGGAATATGTAGATGAGAAAGGCAATAAACAGAGGCCGGTAATGATCCACAGGGCTATTTTTGGCTCTTTTGAAAGGTTCATTGCCATCCTTACGGAGCATTTTCAAGGAGCTTTTCCGACTTGGCTTTCGCCTGTCCAGGTACAAATTATACCCATTGCTGATCGACACCAGGGATATGCACAAAAAGTACTCGAACAACTAAAAAGTTCGAACATTAGGACAGAGGTTGATGCAAGGGCAGAAACCATGCAAGCCAAAATACGGGATGCCCAAACTCAAAAGATTCCTTACATGGTTATCATAGGAAACCGGGAGGAAAAGGAAAACAAAATTGCTGTTAGGACTAGGACTGGCCAAGACCTGGGTGCAATACCAGTTGAGGAGTTTTTAGAGAAGATTAAACCAGAGGTTGAATCTAAAGCTTAATTTATGTTAGAATTTTCAACAAGCAATATGAAGGAGGCTCGTTAACTGGCCAAATTTTATCGACTTAATGAGCATATCCAAGCGCCCAAGCTTCGGATCATAGACTCCAAAGGAGAACAAATTGGAGTCTTAACTAAGCTACAAGCTTTGGAAAAAGCTAAGGAGCTGGGGCAGGACTTGATAGAAATCGCTCCTAACACTGATCCTCCAGTTGCCAAAATAGCCGACTTTCAAAAATTTAGGTACGAGGAGAATAAAAAAGACAAGGCATCAAGGAAAAGCACATCTTTGGGAGGTTTAAAAGAATTATGGCTATCTCCCCGGATTGCCGAACATGATCTTAAAGTAAGGTTAGATCGGACGGAAGAGTTTTTGAAAGAAGGATACAAAGTTAAATTAACGGTTAAGTTCAAGGGCAGGGAAATGGCTCATCAGGAATTAGGCCATCAGGTACTGCAAGAAGCTCTAAGCTTATTGGGGGATAAAGTGGCAGTGGAAAGAGATCCAAAAATGGAGGGAAGAAAGTTGTCTATGATTGTGGGGAAAGGAAAAGGAGGACATCATGCCGAAACAGAAAACAAAAAAATCAGTATTTAAACGGGTTAAGATTACCTCAACGGGTAAGATCCTCCGAAAGCATCAATTTGGCTCAGGCCATCTAAAGAGGAACAAAAGCAAAGGGGCCTTAAGGCGGCAAAAGAAAACCAGTTTGTTTTTTAGGGGGGAATTAAGACATTTGAAAAAAATAATTTAATTAATGGTCCAAAAAAATGGGTAGAGAAACTAGAAATTTTAGACAGACAGGCAGATCAAGAGCGGCTAATTCATCAGCAAGAAATTATGCCGGGATTAACCGTGCAGGATATTGGGGAAAAATAGTGAATTTGTTTAAGAAAGGGAAGTAATGGCAAGAGTTAAAAGAGGTGTTACATCACATAGAAAACATAAGAAAGTTTTGTCTTTCACAAAAGGCCACAGAGGTGGCAGGAGTAAGCTAATTAGGGAAGCAAAGTCTTCTTTGCTTCATGCTGGGGAGTATGCTTTTGCCGGAAGGAAACTCAGGAAGCGTGATATGAGAAGACTTTGGATTACCCAGTTGGGAATTGCAGTAAAGAATGAAGGTTTGTCATATTCTAAATTTATCTCCCAACTAAAACTCAAAAACATCAAACTAGACCGCAAGATCTTGGCTGATTTGGCAGTAAATAACATTGATGACTTTAAAAAAATCATTGCAGAAATCCGAAGCTAATCCTCTCCAACCAAAAGTAATCCTGGCAGTGGGAGCACACCCTGATGATATTGATATTGGATGCTCCGGAACTGTAGCTAAATTGACCAAGGAAGGCGGAGCAGCCTACTATTTAGTACTCACTGATGGAAGCAAAGGTTCTGAAGACCTTAAAATTTCCAACAAAAAACTAATCAAGATAAGAAAGTCAGAACAACAAAAAGCAGCCAATATACTCGGAGTAAAAAAGGTTTTCTTTTTAAATTTTGTTGACGGAGAACTGGAGAATACTCCGGCACTTAGAAAACAAATTGTTAAGATTATCCGCCAAATTAAGCCGACCACTGTAATCTGTTGGGATCCGACTCTTTACTATGATGAAAGCCGGATGTTTATCAACCACCCTGACCACCGAAAAGCAGGAGAAACCACCCTGGACTCTGTTTATCCTTTTGCCAGAAATGCCAGGAGTTTTCCTGAGCTCTTGGATGAGGGACTGAAACCTCATGTAGTAGAAGAGCTACTATTTATAAATTTCAGCAAAGCAAATTATTTTGTGGATATTACCGGCACAATAGATAAAAAATTAGAGGCGCTAGCTTACCACCAAAGCCAATTCGCTGACATTGGGAAATTTAAAGAAAGGATAAAGGAGATGAGTAAAATGACGGGACAGAAAGCTACACCAAAAGTTGAATTTGCAGAAAGCTTTGTAAGAATCATTCTTCGAAAACCTGCTTGAGTGTGCTAGAATTTAGCTTGTGGAACAAAAGATCTCCAAAATAGAAAAAGACTATTCAGAAAAGATTCAAAAAGCTCAAAGTTTAAAAGAGCTGGATGGGATTTTTTTGGCGCTTTTTGGGAAAAATGGGGAACTTGATCTTCTGCCAAAAGAGTTTTCCAAATTATCTCCGGACGAACGCTGCAGGATCGGCCCCTTATTTAATGCTGTCAAGCAGGAACTGGAAAAAACTATTGAGGTGCGACGAAACGAGATTCGTGAACAAAGTTACATTAAACTGGTTGACGAAAAACTTGACCTAGCAGAGACAACTCAGATAAAACAAAGGCAAGGACACTTACATCTTGCCACTCAATTTAAGAAAGAAATAATCGATCTTTTTGAAAATTTAGGCTTTTATCAATTTGATGCGCCTCACGTTGAATGGGATAAGTATAATTTCGAAACTTTAAATATCCCAAAGGATCACCCATCCAAGGATATGTGGGATACACTATATATTGATACATCTAAGCTAGGGGTAGAACCGGGCCAGATGTTGCTTCGAACCCACACCTCAAACTTCTGGTCGAGATTAATGGAAAAAGGACAAACTCCAATCAGGGCCATGAGCTTTGACCGCTGTTTTAGATATGAGGCAGTGGATGCAAGACACTCGCATACTTTCAATCAATTCGAGATTGCGGTTGTGGGAGAAAATATTACCATGGCTAATTTAAAATATTTATCGGACTGCCTACTCAAAACCATTTTGGGCGAGGAGGCTAAATCAAGGTTTAGACCGAAGTATTACCCGTTTGTTGAACCAGGAGTAGGTATAGATTCCCTGTGTGTATTCTGTCATGGCAAAGGCTGTAAGATTTGTTCTGGCACAGGCTGGTTTGAAATTGCAGGTGCCGGAATGATTCACCCAAATGTTTTTAAACTTACCGGACAGAACCCTAAAAAATGTACAGGTTTGGCGTGGGGTTTTGGACCTGATCGGATTTTGATGCTAAAACACGGGATTGAAGATATTAGGTATTTTTTAGAAGGAGACTTAAAGTTTCTGCAAAAGTATTAACCATATGAAAGTTTCCATATCCTGGTTAAAGGAATTTGTCGATTTTAATATTTCTTCGGAGGAGCTGGCAGATAAACTATCCCTCGGCGCTATTGGAGTTAAAGAACAAACCCAGGACTACCTGGAATTGGATTTAACTTATAACCGAGGAGACTTACTTTCGTTGCGGGGAGTAGCCCGAGAAGTAGCTGCAGTAACAGGCTCTAAACTGTTCTTTTCGACCCCCAAACAATCTGATCATCCTTGGGAAAGGAAGGATTTACCCGAAAATTTGGTACGAGTTGACGATAAAAATCTTTGCCCTGTTTACTGTGTGGCTACAATTGAGGAACTTAAGATCGAACCCTCATCTGATGAATGGGTAAAAAAGCTAAAAGACTCTGGAATAAGATCCGTCAATAACGCAGCGGATGTTACAAACTTAATTATGCTTGAATATGGCCAACCAATGCATGCATTTGATGCATCAAGAGTCAAAGATAAAACCATTGTTGTAAGATGTGCCGAGAATGGTGAAAAAATTACCACGCTCGATGGGAAGGAACGAATTTTGGATGAAACCGATCTATTAATTGCAGATCCAGAGAAAACTTTGGGACTTGCCGGAGTAATGGGAGGAAAAGATTCTGAAGTTAGTGCAAATACAAAAACTATTCTCTTAGAGGCTGCAATATTTGATCCGGCCGCTAACAGACAAACTTCCAAAAGGCATGGACTCTATTCTGAAGCAACTAAAAGATTTCAGCATGGATTAACCAGGACAAATCTACTTCAAGCACTGGGTACTGCTATCGAAATGTATGAGGGTCTGGGCGGAAAATTAACTGCCATCACTCTAACTGGGAGCTTACAGGACGAAGCTAAAACCATTAAATTAACTCGGGAAAAAATAAATTCCCTTATTGGTATAGAAATCCCACCGATTGAGATAGAATCGTCACTAAAAAAACTGGAATTCTCTTTAGCTGCGCAAGATTCGGCTTGGGAAGTTACAGTACCATATTGGAGATTGGATATCCAGATTGAAGAAGATCTGATTGAAGAAGTAGCCAGGATGTATGGATATGACAAGATCCCCCCAAAAGAACTCAAAGGAGAGTTGCTGGAAAAGATCAATCAAAATTTTTTTAACCTTATTTATGACCTGAGAAAAGCTTCAGCTGAAGCGGGTCTAACAGAAGTTCAAACTTATTCATTTTTTTCCAGTGCCGTTTTAAATAATTTGGCTTGGGATAAAAATAATTTAGTTAAAATCGCCAATCCCATATCTTCAGAAACTGAGTATTTAAGAGAAAACTTGTGGCCTAATCTTTTGGAGATAGTAGATAAAAACTTAAAGGCAGGATACAAAGATATAGCCATTTTCGAGATTGGAAAAACTTATTCTCCACAAAAAGGGGATTTACCTAAAGAAGATTACCATTTATCAATTGCTTTGATGAATGGAACAGATAACCCTATCCAAGAACTTTACCAAATTTTTGAAAGCTTAAAAAACTCACACCCCGGGGGTGTAACAAAAGATCTTACTGATGAAAATAAATATTTCCACCCCACCAGATTTGCTGCTTTAGAAAAAGACGGCAAACAGGTTGGCTGGATAGCTGAAATCCACTCCAGGATTGCTAATAAATTTGGGATTGAAAAAAGAGTGGCTGTATTGGAGCTTAAAATTTAGGGCCGTGAATTCGTAAAATAAGCCTCACAGCATACTCTAGAATCTTCTCCTGCATGCTGATACTTTCTACCAAGGCTCCCAATACCAATCTTCGCGCCTCAATTCCATCCCTGGCATAATTTACAAGTTCCAAAACACCCCTAATTTCTTCTATACCTTTTGCACAAAAACCCTTCGGATTTGGACTTTTTTCTACCATAAGTCTTTTACAGTGCCACAGTTACCCCAATGGAGCTGGAGAATGTTCCGCCGTTATTGTCTTCCAAAGTTACTGTAATGGTATGAGAGCCTTTGTCACCCACCGGAAACTCTACATGCAAGGCAAAAGGCTCGGAAGTTTGGGTTGACTTAACCGCCCCGTCTACCAACCAGGTAATTTTTTTAACCCCTGCAGGAGAGTTGGCTTTGGCCAAAACATCAAACACCCGGGGCACATTGGCGCCGTTTCCAACGTTGACAATCTCAATAATTCCGCCAGTGCCGGTAGCAAATCCGGGAACACCGGAACAACCCCTGGTTGCTCCCACCAATCTTGGATCTGCCGCAGTGATAACCCACTCATCTATGCCCTTTTGCCATTTATCTGCTCCTGTCGGATCATCCTCCTTTAAAACTACCACATCTTTCTCTTCATTGTCCTCGTTATCACTGGCCAACCTGTGAGGATTGCTCTTACAAACTTTTTGCCGCTGGTAAGCGCCAGATTCACCTTTAGGCTCTGTTCCTGATATGAAATATTCTCTCCGAGTTGGAGAACCACCATGCGGTCGGCCAGTCATTAAACCATCTACCTCGGACTGGATCACATTTGAGGGCCTTTCAAATGGTTCATTAGGTTTATCTTTTAAGACAGCCTGCATAATTTTGTTCCAAATAGGGGAGGCTCCGGTTATGCCTGATGCAACCACCGGACTCATATCACTGTTATCGTTGTTGCCAACCCAAACTCCCACCACCACAGACGGTGTATAGCCGACTGCCAAATTATCTTTTTTTCTATCTGTGGTCCCTGTTTTTACCGCTACGGTTTTACCAGGTACATTTAAAATCGAATTCGATCCAAAAGCGGCTGTCCGAGCACCATTGTCAGCAAGTATATCAGAAATAATAAAAGCAATTCCCGGGTCTAAAATTGTCCTCCCTTCAGCTTGATGGAATTCAAAAAGGTTTTTACCTTCACTATCCGTCACCTTTAAAATAGAAACAGGATCCAGTTGGCGTCCCTGATTAGCCAAAACCGCATAGGCTGAAACTAAATCCAAGAGTCTTACCTCCCTCCCTCCTAAAACGAGAGAAAGTCCTACTGAGTTGACATTCTCTTCCGATGGCTCCCAAGTTGTCAGTCCCATTCTATATCCCAATTCCAACACATCTTTTACCCCCACCAATGCTAAATTTTTAACAGCCGTGATATTGTAAGAATTACCCAAAGCATATCTCATCTGCACAGGGCCGTGAAATTGGCCGTCATAATTGACTGGGATATAGGTTGGCATATTGCCGCCAGGAAATTCTGTTTTAACATCCATATAAACTTGGTTTGCCGTGTAACCTTTTTCCAGGGCTTTTGAATAGGCTATTGGTTTGGTGGCAGAACCCGGTTGCCTGGGACGGAGAGCCACATTTACATTTGGTTCAAAAGTACAACTAACTCCTTCTTTGCAACCCTCGGGTAAGGATTTACCGAAATAATCCTTACTTCCAACCATCGATAAGATTTGACCTGTCTTGGGATCTAAGACTATGGCTGCGCCATTGCCGACTTTGGCTGAAGAGAGATTTTCTATTTCTTTCTTGACTATCTCTTCTACCTTTTTTTGTAATTCGAAGTCCAAAGTTGTGGTAACCCGTAGTCCGCCTTGCTCTACCATTTTATCGCCAAATTGTTCGATCAGTTTTTCTTTCACATACAAAACAAAGTGGGGCGACTTAAAACCGTGCTCGTTCTGGCCTGTTCTGAAGGTTAACTCCTCGCTCTCAGCCGCTTTTTCTTGCTCCGCCGTAATATATCCATCCTCAACCATCCTTCTTAAAACTTCTTTCTGTCTAGCCTTAGCAAGCTCAGGACGTGTTCCGTATGGAGAATACACAGATGGCCGCTGAGGTAATCCAACCAAAAGGGCGGCTTGGGCTAGATCCAAATCCTTGGCAGATCTTCCGAAATATAAATTTGCGGCAGCTTCAATTCCGTATGCTGTTCCGCCATAAGGAATCTCATTAAGATACATTTCCAAAATTTGATCTTTGCTATAAGCCCCTTCCACTTGAATAGCCAAGATAAATTCTTTGAGTTTCCGGGTCAAAGTCCGCTCACCGGAAAGAAGGGCATTTTTAACCAGTTGCTGGGTTAAGGTTGAACCGCCTTCAACACGGCGATTAACGATAAGTTCAAAAACAGAGCGGGTAATTCCCGCAATGGAAAAACCCCTGTGTTTATAGAAATCCTTATCTTCTATGGCAATTGTGGCCTCCTTGACAAAGCCTGGAACTTCGGAAAGTTTTATGGGAGTTCTATTCTGATTTTGGTAAATGTCATAAAGTAACTCTCCGTTTCTGTCGTAAATTTTAGTGGCCTCGGCAATGTCGCGGTTTGATAGATCCGAAGGATTGGGTATTTGGGTAGCAAAAAAAATTACAGCCCCAAAAAGGAGCAACAAAAAAACCACCACTAAAATAAGCATGGCGGTAGATAAACTTGATAAGAATTTTAGCTTCCAGATCTTTTTACTTTCCTGCCTTAGCTTCCATGAACCCGGAGTCATATGTTTAAGATTATATCAGAATCAGGTATAATAGCGTTACCGGAGGTGGCAGAGTGGTCAATTGCTCCTGAAGTAGTACATTGACAATTTACACTGTATACCATAGCATGTATGCATGCAAGGTAGGGCTTTCAAATATACAAAAGAAAGATTAGAGGCTGCAGTTTCAAAAACTACTTCTGTCCAGGGAGTAGCACGGATAATACTTGGAAAACAGGTAAGCGGTAATCAACACCAGCACATTAAAAAGATGATCCAAAAGTATGGGATAAATCATAGTCATTTCTTAGGTTATGCACATAACAAAGGAATGATTTCAAATCAGAGAAAACTGCCAAATCAAATTTTTATAGTAGGCCAAAGACAGAAATCAGCCCAATTAAGAAGAGCTCTCCTTGAATCTGGTATTGAATATAAGTGCTTAATTTGTGGTATTGATAAGTGGAAGGATGGTAAACTTAATTTAGAAATTGATCATATAGATGGGAACAGTACAAATAACAAAATAGAGAATTTGAGATTTATGTGTCCGAATTGTCATTCTCAAACACATACTTTTGGATTTAGAGGGAAAATATTAAAATAGTTTTAACCATGGGTGGCAGAACGGTTTATGCAACAGACTGTAAATCTGTACTAAGTAGGTTCGACTCCTACCCCATGGACCAATAATGAATTAATGTAATTATCCTCACTCCGGACATAATGATTAGACTATTGTAACAACCTACATCCTCATTCTTCTTCAAAGATGTAACAAATTCTAGTTTGTACGAACCCTATAGTTGCATATATTTTTATTATAAGTTATAATATTTGCTTTAAATATGGTTGAACCGTTACAAAATTTATCTCTTGCAGATACACAACCGTTGCCTGATATTACAGTCCCATTTAAACCCTGGAAAAACGGAGGACTTATCAATAGACACAGACTTTTTAAAACACTGGCTACTTGTGCTACCCATCAGGGAGTACAACCTGACGTGAGTTATGGTGTTAATGCTTTCTTACATAAAAGATTTTTACATCCAGATTTTAATCTTGCACAAGTAGTAACCTTCATGGTTGCACTCTCTCAGCTTACTGAGGGCGTGAATTATTATAAGTCCAGGTCCTTGAATTATCTTTCAGAAGGTAGTGATGTTGATGCAGTACTTCACCAAACTCTTGAGAATGCCAGATTTATGATTGGTTTTTTCGGACTGGATTTTTTTAGTAGGAGTCATCGGTTTCCAGAGCGGAGGAAAATTTTCTTTAAGGCTCTTATCCCTGACAGTAATTTTTATCTCACTGCAAAAGCCGGATCAGGAGCAGGCACCTTTTCAGTAGATTTTGCATTAGGGATCGAAAAAGGACAGGGGTTTGCAAGCAACAGAGGAGAAATATGGCGAACCGGTTTTGATACAGAAGTTTTACCAGATGAAAAACTTGGGGTTCGCATTATTAGAACAGGCAATGGTGTACGACATGATCCTTCAAAAACAGCTCAATTTGAAGTGTTCAAGGACTCATTTAAAACTTCTCCAGCACGCGCTTTAACACCTCTTGTAATATGTTACGCTCAAAGAGTTCGTCCTGATCGCATAACTGCTTTAAGCACTCATGGAGCAAAAATATTATCAAGTCTTCCGAAAGATCCACACGCATATAGCTATACTCGTTTATTCCGCGAAATTGGATTTGTAGGACGCGAAGACGGATACTGGCTTGAATTAGCTGCCCTTCCCAATCCCAGAAAAAGAGAAAGAGCTGGCTTTGAACGGCTTACTGAAACATTCAGGAATTTGAGAGATGCTGACGGT
>MFCP01000016.1:19159-37225 GCA_001776635.1 Candidatus Daviesbacteria bacterium RIFCSPHIGHO2_01_FULL_40_11
CCCTTTGTTAGAAAGTTGACAGATTTACCAAGATACAGTAGTGTAGAATAGCAAAGATAACCCGAAAATGAACCGTGGTATTGCTACTTTTACCCTAGATTACGGAACATGTCCTAAATGGCTTTTTGACCGGATGGTCAAACTGGGCCGGGAAATGACCAGGGTTTTAATTGAAGAATACGGCCCGGAGGAGTTCATCAAAAGAATTTCCGATCCCGTTTGGTTTCAAAGTTTGGGGACAGTACTGGCCTTTGACTGGAATGCTTCCGGTCTCACAACAATACTCACAGCAGCCCTGAAAGAAGCTATCAGGGGGCAGGAGAGAGAGTTTGGGGTTTTTATCTGCGGAGGCAAGGGTAAAACCTCCCGCAAAACTCCTGATGAAATCTTGGGTTGGGGAGAGAAATTGAATTTACCGCCGGCTCATGCTAACAATTTAGTCTACAACTCCAAAATGTCTGCCAAAGTAGATTCTAGCTTAATCCAAGATGGTTTCCAAATCTATCACCACAGTTTCTTTTTCTCCCGAAATGGAGCTTGGGCAGTAATCCAGCAGGGGATGAATACTGGCAGTCAGACTGCCAGAAGATACCACTGGTATTCGGAAAATATTGATGATTTGGTTTGCGAGCCGCACTCTGGCATTACCACCCAAATCAGGGAAACCGAAGTCTTAAATTTATCTGCTAAAGCAAGTGGCAAGACCAGGGAGTTGAGTACGGAACTCGTTTCCTCTGGATTCCAAACGTTGATGAGCGATATCGAACTCCTAAAAAAACATTCATCCACTTTGAGTCAGATGATGAAGGTGTCCGTGAGTGGTGCAGAGGTTACACTACTTAAGCTTTCGCCTGATGAATTCCATCATCATCCCGTGGAAGGGGAGGATTTCTGGAATAGTCCTTATCTTAAAAAGATCCTTGAGAAATTGTCCAGGGAAAAGCCGCAAACTTACGAAACCCTTTTGGCCACCAAAGGGGTGGGGCCAAAAACAGTCAGGGCACTGAGTTTAGTTTCGGAGATAATTTACGGAGCAGAACCTTCTTATGAGGACCCGGCCCGATATTCTTTTGCTCACGGCGGTAAAGATGCCATTCCTTATCCGGTGGATCGGCCCACTTATGATGCTACAATAGAGACTCTCAAACAAGTGGTAGCCAAATCCAAGATTAATCCCTTTGAAAAAGATAAGGCGTTAAGACGCCTGGAGTTTTCCCACCACCCAGCCCGTAACAAAGCCCCCTACATGAGCAAAAAAGGCTATTCCTCCTAAAGAAGTCGTATCTGAAATTACAGAGGCGCTACCGTTAAAAAGCTGGGTAAAAAACCAAAAAAGAAGCACTAAAAAGGCAGGCAAATCCATAATCGTAAAAAAACCGAAGGCAGGCACTAAAGTTTTTACGCTGTGACGAGGGAAAAATGCCATATATGCTCCCAATACCCCTGCGATAGCCCCTGATGCGCCCAGCATAGGAATACCGGAATCCGGAATAAAGAAATATTGGACTAATCCACCCGCAGTTCCTGCCAAAAGATAAAAAATCGGAAAAAACAAAAAGCCCATTCTTTCCTCCACGTTATCCCCAAAAATCCACAAAAACCACATATTAGAAATAATATGTATAAATCCGCCGTGCAAAAACTGGCTGGTTAAAAATGGGGTTAATGTAGGAAGCGAAGAAAAATCAACTCGAGAAGGAATGAGAGCATAAAGGCTGACAAAAAGATCCGGATTGGGTGAGCTCAGCTCCAGGAAAAATACCCATGAATTGGCAGCGATTAAAACCAACACCCAAAAAGGGAAGCTGCCAGAGGTTTTGGTATCGGATAAAGGAAACATGCCCTAATTTTGTCACTTAAGCGGGAATTTTTCTAGTATCCAGATCACAAGAAGTCTAAAATTCGTTTATGAGTCTTTTAAAGTTGTTTTAAAATAAAAACTATACCAATAATTTGTACTACGGCCATCAATAAATTGATGCTATCTGTAGATGGACTGGTGTGACCAAACCCCAGCCAGAAAACTATGTTTAGGAGCAATCCACCGGTCAGTCCGGCAATTAGTACTAAGCTCACGAATTTATTAGGATGAGGGTTTATTAGCATCAAAACGGCTCCCGCAGTTATGGCCACAGCGCTTAGAAGTTCCCCCCACAACACTAAATTGCCAAAAAGCTGAGAATTAGGAATAGCTACCGTACTTAAAAACTCTTTAAACCAGGAATAAGGGTTTTTATCTAATACTTTAGTTAAAGTCCCGCCTAATCCTGAAACAAAAGTGCCGGAGGTAAATTTCCCGTAGCTGCTTCTAAGCCAAAGCAAACCAACGGATAAAAGTATTAACAAAAGCGACCTCATATTTCTACCGTAGTTCAAATAATATTAGTTGTCAAGTATTTATCCAGTGGGACTGAGGGGTCTTGACTCTACCTAATTTTTGGCCTATCTTAAGCACTAAAGTAAGCAGTTGATAATAGACTGTTCCATGATAATGTTTGGAGGCTTCTATCAAATGTTCATTAGCCTTTTCCTGACCGATTCTTCTAGTGGAACCTCCATGGAAATGTATAAAATTGGCAGAAGGAACAAAATAAATAGGTACCTTAAACTTTTTAAGCCTTCTGGCATATTCAATATCTTCAAAAAAGATAAAAGTTCCTTCATCCAAAAGACCCGCTTTATTTAAAACTTTTCTTGGGATCAAAAGACACGCCATGACCAAACCCTCAACTTGTACTGGTTCCTTGGGCTTAGGCAAAAACATGAAATATGAGCCTTTTTGAGCAAGGAAATACTCCTCAAAAGCTCCGGTTAGGGTAGGGAGGTGAAAAGCGGAATCCTGATCACTCATATCAGGGAACAGTAATTTCCCACCCACCACAGCTTCACCTTTAAATTTATCCTCAGCCATGACCAGTTCCGACAACCCGCCCTTAAGCACTTCGATATCAGAATTCAACATTAAGTAATACTCGCCCAAAGAGTATCTGATTGTTTTGTTGTATCCCTTGGTAAAACCCTCGTTCGCGCTATTTGTAAGATACTTAATTTTTGATAAAAATTCCTTTATTTTATCCTTACAAGGATCTATTAATCCATTATCCAAAACAATTACTTCCATAGTCTTAGGGTCAAAACCTGAATCTTTTTCAAATATGCTTTGCAGAAGCTTTTTAGTTAAATCCGCAGTATTGTAATTCACTATCCCTATGGATAGCTTAAGCGGGTATTCAATATTGGTTGATGGTTCCATGAGTCCTGCATTTCCACCGGTCAAACCAAGGTAATAATCTAAAACTCCGCTGCGTTGCGGTGGACGCCCCACCAAAATAAGTTTAATTGCCTCCCTTAAAAGTGCAAATTTAGTGCGGGATTTACCATATTTCATTCCGAAAATCAACCTATTTCTGGTGTGGTAATAATCGGTGATCTTTGAACCAATCCTGGTAGATTGGGAAACTTTATGATAGATTGCAACCTCACCGTTATAATAGATTTTAAATCCGGCCTCAAGACCCCTTTTTGCCAAGTCACTATCCTCAAAATACAGAAAATATTTTTCATCAAATCCGCCAGCTGGCGGACCAATCTTTTCTAACACCTCTTTCTTAATCAGAACACAGGCTCCAGAAAAAATCTCAGTTTCTCCCACGCCATCATATTGGCCAATATCTATCTCATCGATCCCGCGGTGGACTGAGCCAATATTATCCCAATCAAATTTACCTCCCGCAAACCAAATCACTTTACCTAAGTCCTCTCGAACATATCTATCCTTGTGATATTCAAAACCAGGGGCAAAATAAATCTTGGGAGAAACCAGACCAATTTTGGGATCAGACTTCAGTGTTTTTACCAGCTCAGTAACCAAATCCGGATCTTTTGTCAAACAATCATTATTGACTAGCAAAAAATAGTCTGCCTCCCAAAGCCTCGCGTATCCTAAGCCTTTATTGTAACCGCCGGAAAATCCCAAATTTTGTCCTGTTTGTAAAATATCAACCTCAGGAAAGGCTTTATGTATGGCAGAAACACTCCCATCCGATGACCCATTATCCACCACAATAGTTCGTAGTTTGTAGTTTGTAGCTTGTAGCTTGTTTAAAGATTCAAGAAGTTCTAAAGTATCTTGTTTGCCATTATAATTAACCGTTATCACTGCAACCTTACTCATACTACCGACAACCCTTCCACATAAACCCTGGCTCTTTTGGTTTTTCCTAGAAGTGAAAAAGCAATCACCCTCAAGATTAACCCAATAATTAGGAAAAACCTTACCAATAAATAGAAAGAGTTGTAGTGTTTCAAAGAAAAATATTTAATGCCTTTTAGTTCATTTAAGAAACTTGGAGCTAGATCAAAATTTGTGGATGCGCCGTGTAAATGAATTACCGAAACTGCCGGCACATACCAAATTTTATACCCCACTGCTTTAATTCTTTTGCACCATTCTACCTCCTCCATATGCATAAACAAATTCTCGTCAAAGCCATCCGTCTCTTCAAAAATCTCCCGCTTGAGCATAAAAAAAGCCCCCATAATCCAACCAACCTGGTGAGCTTTAGAGAAATAATTCTTATCATTCGGATGAAAAGGGGGGACAAGCTGATTTTTAAAAGGCAATAAACTTAAACCCAAAATCCAAAAAATTATGTTCAAGGGATTTGGCAAATTACCGGCAGAAGGCTGCAGTTTGCCTGTAGCATAATTTAATCTCGCTCCTAAAATATCACAATTTAAATTAACCCTAAAGTAAGCCAAAGCTTTATATAAACTTTCTTCCGTGACATAAACATCAGAATTAAGCAACAAAATAAAAGGGTTTTTTGTTTGCTGCATAGCGAGGTTGTTACCTTTGGAAAAGCCCAAATTCTCCTTTGCAACAATAAGTTTGACCCAAGGATAGTCAGACCTGATCATCTGCGCCGATTCATCACTTGAAGCATTGTCCAAGATAGTTACTTGGACTTTATTCTTCAATCTTTTCTCAGAGTAACTCTTAGCCACTTTGACTTTATCCAAACACCTAGCAGTGATATCCTTTGTATTGAAGCTTAAAATAATAACCGAAAGATCTAAATTATTCATAACGGAATCCTGTCATTATTTTAAATTTCCTATAATGCTCTAAGATTCTTATTCCCCAAAGTACAAAATCTCGCAAAACCGGGGGGTATTTTTTATAATAATGTTTTTTATAAAAAATTCTCATGGCAGAGGCGGCATGAGTAGCTGCAGAAAGCTTTGTCGCTTTCTCGATTTTTGTCGCGGATGTTCTCCAAAGGCCTGATGAAGAACCTTTAAAATGGATGATTTTTACGCCGGGATAAAAGTAAATTTTCCAGCCTTTTTCTTTTAAAGAGTAACAGAACTCAATATCCTCACCATTAAAGAAATAGTCATTATCCCAAAACCCTATCTGCTCTCCGGCGATTTTTCTAACCATTAAAAAACTTCCGCTGATGCAATCTACCTCATGAGGTTGACTTGTATCCAAAAAAGAGGCGCTGTAACCTGAAAAAAAAGCTGATTTAGGAAATATCTTTGCCAGGCCGCTAAAATAGGCAAAAGAATTCCAAGGGGTAGGGAAGCCCCGATGGCAAGAATAATCCAATCTTCCATCAGGCAGTTCTACTTTGCAGCCTAAGGCCCCAATATCTGGATCTGAGAGTAATACCTCCAGAGATTTTTGAATGGCATGATCGGTTATAATCGTATCCGGATTTAGAAATAAAATCACCGGCGCCTTGGCCTTTTTCACTCCCATATTATTGCCCGCCGCAAATCCTAAATTCTGCTTGCTTTCTACCAGTTCAATCGCATTCCCACTTGACGAGTGGGAAGCTGTTTTATATCTTTCCCTTACTGCTTCCACCGACCCATCATAAGAGGCATTATCCACCACAATTACTTGCCAGCGGTCCAACTTACCTTTGTTTGCAAAGACAGATTCAAGACAATTTAGAAGCAACTCTCGAACATTATAATTCAGGATGATAATAGAAAGCTCGGGATTTTCACTATTTGCCATCTGAGAATAATTCTACTTTCTGCACTATTAAAAGGCAAGCTGCCCTTGATTTTCTAATTAATAAGTTATAAATTAGTTATATTCTGCCAACAGCATATGTCTTCAGAATCTGAAAACCATTTAGGAATAACGCGAGAATCCATTCCACCTAAAAAGAGAATGCAATCAAATGTCATCAGGGGAAATAACTTTCGCTCTCTACCAGTTCATGATTTATCACAGACCGGTGAGGGTCCCACCTTGGGTGATGAACCAGTTAATGTTGAAGAATTGACTAGAACTCTTAATCAACTTGAAAAAGATTCAAGGGGGTACCGACGGCCTCGTAGAAGTAGAAGTTAAATCCTTTATCTAAAACTATCTTACTCTGTGGCGGCGTTTAACCCTAAGTTGGGCCAGGGATTTTTCTAAGTTTGCCAAAGTCTCGGCATATTCTTCATCAGACAAAGTTTGAGATAAAGCCTGCTCAGCCCTTTTTCTGGCTTCCTCAACAGCTCTTTCGTCTATGTCCTGGGCCAAAGTGGCAAGATCCGTCATAATAGTTAAAGTATTATCCGCAACCTGCAAAAACCCGTCTCCTATTGCCATAGAGTCTACCTTTCCGCCTCTTTTGATAACTAGTTCACCCGGAGTAAGCTTTGCCATTAAGTTGGCATGATGGGGAAGTATGCCAATTTCTCCTTCTTCGGTTGAAACATTCACTTGAGACACTTCTTCATCAAGTATTAACTTTTCCGGAGTAACAATCTTTAGATGTAGCTCTGCCATAGCCATATTATACTGTATAATATTTAAGTTATGAATAACCATAGTTGTGCGGCTATTATTGTAACCTGTATTGATTTCCGGTTTCAGGAGTATATAAATAATTGGATTGCAAAGAGTTTCCAGCCCAAAACCTTTGATAGGGTTGCATTTGCCGGGGGAGTGAAAAGCCTGGATATAATCTTAGGCCAAATAGAAATTTCCCACAGGTTACACCATATTAAAAAAGTTATTTTGATCAACCATGAAGATTGCGGAGCTTATGGAGAGACGGGGACTCCCCAAAGACATGCAGAAGACCTCAAAAACGCCGCTACCAGCTTAAAACAGCAATATCCTGATATAGCAGTGGAAACTTACTATCTCCACCTAGATGGGATCTTTGAGCAAATCTCCTAAAGAACCTATAGTTTGACTAATAACTAAACTTATAGTATAATATCCTTTATGGTTAACACACTGGAAATAGAAAACCCTAATCTTACAGCTACAAGTGAAAGAATAATAACCGGTCTTAAAAGACTACGGGATGAATATAAAGATGAGATGCCTGAAGAAATCGTGCACAGTTACTCTCCTGGTAGCAAAACCAAGGCTAGGAAAGGCTGGTTCTGTTCGGTTTCAGGACTGCTTGAAAGTCTTAATTATCTGGGGTTGATAGAGGATCCGATCACTTCAAAAAGACTCGAGAGGGGAATAGAGAAGTTTAATTCGGAGAGGTTCAAAAATCGAGAAAGAACTAGGAAAATAGATATTACTTACGGAAATCTCCTAATAAACTTAGCACTGGGAGAAGTCTAGCTTTTTCAACTCAAATCCAGCATTTTCAAAGAATCTTCTAATTTTGTGTTCTCGCCCGTTAGTGATAATTATTACGGAAAAAAGAAAGAGCAAGAGTTACCCTTTAATAGAAAGAAAGGTGGTGAGAATAATGATAAAAGGCATTGAAAGTATAACTTTATTCAGTGAAAATGCTAAGGATTTGGCAGATTTTTATAAAGATAAAGTGGGACTTAAAATGACACTGGAAGCAGAAGTAGGGGAGGAGGGAGGAAATTTATTTGGCTTTGAGTTTGAAGGAGGACCGGGGCTTTACATCATGGACCATTCAGAAGTCAAAGGTAAACAAAAAGAACCGGAGAGAATTATTTTTAACCTGGAGGTAGATGATATTGAAGAAAATGTCAAAAGACTGGACGAGGCAGGAGTCAAAAAGATTAAAGACACCTACCATATGCAAAATTACGGGTTTATTGCCACCTTTGAAGATGCTGACGGCAACTACTTCCAGCTAGTCCAAATCAGAGTCAGCGACTCCTAGCCATAATTAAACTGATTCCATTTG
Organism: Candidatus Daviesbacteria bacterium RIFCSPHIGHO2_01_FULL_40_11; assembly: GCA_001776635.1. Taxonomy (GTDB): domain Bacteria; phylum Patescibacteriota; class Microgenomatia; order Daviesbacterales; family UBA10151; genus UBA10151. The sequence continues at coordinate 27,301 of MFCP01000016.1, forward strand.
ACGATAGGTTTATAATCTCCTTTATAATGGAAGCAGTCACTTCTTTCGCTCAATATGAGACACAAATACGCCCTGAAAATGCCGAAATAATCAAACAATATCGAGAAGTAGCCAGAGCCTTTGATAAATTATGGAAAGCAATTAGTGTTAGGAGTAATCAGAACTCTTGGAGGCTGGAAAGTCGTGGCATTGGCAGCTGTAACGGAGATAGCGGAATCTCTATTTTCGGTCCTGCCAAGCCAGATTTATTTGAGCTCCGGAAAAGAAGGAATCTGGAAACAGGCGGGATTCGTTTAGCAAAGGCTTGTGAGTTTCACCGCGCCGGTAGAGGTTGCGTTCTGGGTGATTTAAAAAGCCCACTGTGTCTCGATTATGTTGATTCACTTCATGGAGACGAGATGCAAAGGAGATTTAAGGTTGGCATTTTCAAAATGGAGCCTACGTTACTGCGTATTCTATCCGTAAACGTCAGTGATGACTTTGTTCAGATGACTGTAGAAAAGACCCAAAACATGATCGACTACATAGAAACTTTTCCCGTTCTCCACCCAGAGGAACTCTAAGGGAAAGAATAAACCAATTAACTATGTTTTGACTTCTTCAATAGTCCCCACCATGTAAAAGGCTTGTTCGGGTTTTGAGTCATGTTTGCCTTCCAAAATTTCCTTAAATCCTTTAACAGTATCCTTAATGGAAACGTATTTGCCTTTTCTTCCTGTAAATGCTTCTCCAACATAAAAAGGTTGAGTCAGGAACCTTTGGATTTTTCTGGCCCTGGCCACTGTTAACTTATCCTCATCCGACAGTTCTTCGATTCCCAAAATAGCAATAATATCCTGTAAATCTTTGTACCTTTGCAACACTTTTTGCACTCCTACAGCAACATCGTAATGTTCTTGGCTTACTACTGCCGGATCCAAAACCCTGGATGAAGAGGCCAGGGGGTCAACAGCCGGGTACAGGCCTTGTTCTGTTAAAGCCCTCTCCAGCGCGATTGTAGAATCCAAATGGGCAAAAGTGGTGGCAGGGGCCGGATCTGTATAATCATCTGCCGGAACATACACTGCCTGAACAGAGGTAATCGAACCCTTTTTTGTAGAGGTGATTCTTTCCTGCAATTGACCCATTTCCGTAGCCAGCGTTGGTTGATAACCTACGGCAGAAGGAATCCGACCCAAAAGTGCCGAAACTTCCGACCCTGCTTGTGAAAACCTAAAGATATTATCAATAAAAAGCAAGACATCTTTTTTCTCCTCATCCCGGAAATATTCTGCCATAGTCAACCCCGACAACCCCACTCGCAGTCTGGCCCCGGGTGGCTCATTCATCTGTCCAAATACCATGGCGGTTTTATCAATCACTCCGGATGAGGTCATCTCATGGTATAAATCATTTCCCTCACGGGTCCGCTCCCCAACTCCGGCAAATACCGAATAACCACCATGTTCTGCGGCAATGTTACGAATCAGCTCCTGAATTAAAACTGTTTTTCCCACACCGGCCCCTCCAAAAAGCCCGACTTTTCCACCCTTAACAAAGGGGGCAATCAGGTCAATCACTTTGATTCCTGTCTCAAAAACCTCGGATGTTGTTGATTGATGCTCAAAAGTGGGAGCTGGACGATGAATTGGCAAGCTTTTTTGTGTCTTGACCGACCCTTTTCCGTCAATTGGCTCACCTAAAACATTAAAGAGTCTTCCTAAAACCTCTTTACCTACCGGTACGGAAATTGGGACACCAGAATCTACAACTAAAGTACCTCTTTTTAATCCATCTGTTGCACCCATAGCCACAGCACGGACCATCCCCTCACCCAAATGCTGTTGGGTTTCTAAAACTAATCTTTCTTTATCTTTGGTAATTTCTAAAGCGTTATAAATCGTAGGCAGTTTCTTAGGGTCAAACTCTACATCTACCACTGCACCAATAATCTGAACAACTTTTCCTTTATTCATAGTTTTTTACTATTGCATTGCCATCGTTGCGGTTGTGATTTCTAACAACTCTTTGGTAATTGCGTCTTGGCGTGTTTGATTATAGGTAAGCGTGAGATCTGAAACAAGCTCTAAGGCATTGTCTGTGGCATTTTGCATGGCAACCATGCGGGCAGAATGTTCCGATGCTTTAGTTTCGAGTAAAGCCTGATAGATTTTTATTTGAATATGATGAACTAAAATATAATCTAATAATTTATCCGGATCCGGTTCAAAAATAAATTCTTTCTGAGTCTCTGTCATCCTGGCTTGTCCAGGATCTTTAGATTCTGGTCGCGCATTGCTCGCAATGATACTTTCCAAATCCACCGGCAGTAGTTTTACTTTCGTTGGTTCTTGCCTCAAGGTTGAAATAAACTGCGGGTACACAAGGTAAGCTTCCCCAATCTCTCCATTTAGAAATGAGTCTGTCACCAATTTTGAAAGCTGGACTGCTTGTCTAAAAGTAACTGTGTCCAGGTTCTCGAAATCTGCCAGCAGGTTCCTCCCGGACCTGGCCACAAAATTCCTGCCCTTTTTACCTACAGTATAGAAAGCCGTTCCGCTTGTTATACCGGAAGATAAAAGGAGCCTAAATAAGTTAGTATTCAAAGCCCCACACAAACTTTTGTCTGTAGATAAAAGAATAACACCCTGAGTTCCTGAACCGTTTCCGGAAAGCAAAGGATGTGATTCAATATTTATCAAAGGCAGCAACCTTTTCAAAGCAGAACTTAAATTAAAACTGTAGGGTCTCCCGTTTAAAGCTTGGTTTTGCGCTCTTCTCATTTTAGTAGCTGCTACCATCTGCATGGCTTTGGTAATTTGGGCTGTGTTTTTAACTGATTTAATTCTTCTTCGAAGTTCTCTAGTAATGGCCATAGTCCTTTACCCTTTACCCTTAACGCTTCCCCCTTTCTTGAATATCCCTACAAACTCCTTAGTTGTCTTTTCCAGCTCCTTAATCATCTTTTCATCCAACTCTTTTTTCTCTGCTATCTCAGAAAGCAGCTTTTTCTCGCGCAGTTTCAGATAGGCGATATATTTCCCCTCAAACTCTTTTACCTTTTCAACTTCTATCTCATCCAGAAATCCGTTGATAGCGGCCCACAGTGAAACTACCTGCTCTTCCACTGGAACAGGCGAGTAGGGAGGCTGCTTTAGGATTTCCGTTATCCTTTTTCCTCTTTCAATTTGCGCTTTTGTGGCCGGATCCAAATCGGAAGAAAACTGCGCAAAAGCTTGCAGAGACCTAAATTGTGCCAGGTCTAGCCGGAGTTTTCCTGCCACTGCTTTCATGGCTTTTGTTTGCGCCGCGCCACCAACCCGGGAAACAGAAATCCCGACGTTTAGAGCTGGCCTAAACCCGGCAAAGAAAAGATCCGGTTCCAAATAAATTTGTCCATCGGTAATCGAAATAACATTGGTAGGAATATATGCCGAAACATCATTAGCCTGTGTTTCAATAATCGGCAGAGCAGTTAAAGATCCATTTCCGTAATCCTTATTAAGTTTCGCCGCCCGCTCAAGTAACCTTGAATGAAGGTAAAATACATCCCCTGGATAAGCTTCACGGCCGGAAGGACGCCGAAGCAGCAATGACATTTGTCTATATGCCCAAGCATGTTTGGATAAATCATCATACACAATTAAAGCATCTTTTCCCTGATCCATGAAATACTCACCCATGGCACAACCGGCGTAAGGCGCGAGATATTGCATAGTGGCGGAATCAGAAGCAGAAGCTGAAACTACAATGGTATGTTCCATTGCCCCCAACTCTTCTAGTTTGGCCACCAGTTGTGCCACCTTGGAAGTTTTTTGACCAATTGCCACATAAATACAAATCACATCTTTTTGATTTATGATCGTATCCACCGCAATGGTAGTTTTTCCGGTATTCCTATCACCAATAATCAACTCTCTTTGCCCTCGGCCAATTGGTATCATGGTATCAATCGCTTTAATGCCTGTCTGAAGGGGAGTATTGACTGGTTGGCGAGTAATAACTCCGGGAGCGATCTTCTCGACAGGGTAACTTATCTTTGCCTTGATAGGACCCTTACCATCTATTGGTATCCCAAGCGCATTAACTACCCGGCCTACCAACGCCTCTCCAACTGGAACTTGTAAAATTTTTCCTGTAGTTTTGACTAAATCGCCCTCCTTAACGCTTGTGAAATCTCCAAAGATCACAGCCCCAACACTGTATTGTTCCAAATTCAGAGCCAGTCCAAAAACCTCTTTTCCAAAATCCAAAAGCTCTGAGTACTGGACATCAGATAATCCTTCGATTTTGGCTACACCGTCGCCTACCTCTGTCACCAACCCGACATTTTGTCGGACAGCCTTCAATTTCAGATTTTTAATATCCTGCTCAATTTTAGTAATTATATCTGCCTTCATCATTAAACGGTGATTGCCTCCCTCAATTTAAGAATTTTACCCTCGAGTGAATAATCTTGTACTATATCTCCAATCCTGACTCTAAAACCACCTAAAAGAGACGGATTAACAATATTTTTTATCTCTGTTACCACAAATTCTTTTCTGAAGCTTTTAAATATATGTTCAAGTTGCGCTTCTGTTAAAGAGACAGCAGATTCAATAAGTAAAGTAGTTTGATCTTTTCGCTTTCTTACACCCTTTAAAAATTTAGAAATAATATAAATAGCTTGAGACCGAGGCAAAGATTTAAGTTCTCCCATAATCTTCATAATTTTGTTCTCGTCTCCTTTTCCGTCTTTAAAAGAATAATTGACATACTTCGCAGCTAATTTTTTTAACTTGGATTTCTTTTTCATGCTTTTAAGTGCTTGACAGCTTGCTCAATCAGTTGTCTTTGATCTTTTCTGCTAAACATTTTGCCGGTAATCTTTTGCAAAGAAAGTAACAAAATGTTACCTAAATCTCCGCGTACTTCTTGTTGCAACCTCTCCTTTTCAAGTTGCAATTGAACCCGACCCTCCTTAAGTATCCTTTGGGACAGGTGCTCTGCTTTCTCCTTACCATCCTCAATTATCTGAGCTGCCGAAAGTTGTGCTTCTTTAATAATTTTTTCGCCCTCCAGGGAGGCTTTTTGTATCCTCTTTTCTTCATCCTCCGCAACCTGCAAAAGTCTTTTCTCAATCTCTTCCGCATTTTTGAAACTCTCTTCAATCTTTTTTTTACGCTCTTCTAAAACCCTCAGGATTGGTTTGTAAAGAAACTTCTTTAAGATAAGAAGAAGTATTAAAAAATTGACTACTTGCGCTAGCAGTAGTATTGGATTTACCCCGAATTGATTTAAGATTTCCATTACTTAATAAACGCTATGACCAAAGCATAGATAGCAATAGCTTCGGTAAAAGCCATGCCTAAAAGCATCGCTGGTAGCACTTTATTTTGTGCATCAGGATTTCTACCTATGGCTTCAACAGCTTTCATACCGATAAAACCAATGCCTAGCCCTGGACCTAGTGCGCCTAAGCCAATTGCCAATGCCGATGGAAGGTTTTCCATTTTCGCTCCTTTCTTTTAATGAACTTCATGTTTCTCGGAAAGAATAACCATAAATACCAGCGTCAGCATCATAAAAACAGCTGCCTGTACAAATCCTACAATAATCTCCAGAAAATAAAAAGGGAGAGGTATTACAAAAGCAAAGATTGATGAAACTGTTGATAATACCACCTCGCCCGCAAATATATTACCAAAAAGCCGGAAAGATAGCGATACTATTTTCGTAAATTCGGAAACTATCTCAAGCAGGCCGACAAATAAAAATATCGGGTTTAAGGTAAACCATTTTTTTAAATAATCCAGCAAGCCTAAATAACGGATGGCAAATGCGTGTGTCAAGAAAGCCGACAAAAGGGCCAGCCCCAAAGTCATATTCAAATCGGAATTCATGGAACGAAGCAGTGGCTCTCCATTAAATTTAATTGTGGCAAAGCCGGGTAAGAGACCCAGCCAATTAGAAAACAGAATAAATAAGAAAAAAGTCATCACAATCGGAAAAAAAACCTTAGCTTTTTGGCTGCCTGCCAAATCGGAAACCGTGGTGTATCCGAAATCAATAATCATTTCAAATAAGTTTTGCAAACCGGAAGGAACCAGTTGCACCTTCCAAGTAGCCAGAATGGAAACGGTGATGAGAGCTGCCATGGTAATCCAGCTGACTAGAAGGGTATTAGTCACCGGAAAATTCTTAAAATATCCCAGTATTTCAGGCTGTAGTACTATGCCATGTTCCACGTTTTTTAAATCCTTTCAAATCCTTATATTTATTGTGCTTGAATTCTGAATATTTTACAAGAAGCTTTTAAGACTAGTCAACGACGGATTTAATCCAACTTTTCTCTTTGACTACGGAGAAATGAAAACCATTGTTCAAAAAAGGCAAAAATGCCTTTAAATGGGGTTTCAATTATAAAATCAAATATAATAAGGAAAATATTAAGTTGTGAAATTGTCAAAGTTAGCCTCCTGCCAATTTGTATCAGCGGCATAAAGAAAAAGTCAAAAAACAAAGAGCCTAAATTCTCTTTTTTCTCCTTAAAGATAAACATATGGGCAGTCCTGTTGATTCTGTAACTGACAAATGAAACAATTGCCAGGAAGAAGATAAACACCCCCTGGGAAAACGGATTAACTCCGAATTTGGACAGAATAAATACCACTGCCCCAAAGCTTAAAGTAGCAGTCGTTATCCAAAGCAGTGCAAATACGATCCAAAGCAGCGGATCAATCTTATTGGGTTTTTTCTTAACCACCAAGTGCGTAGCGAGGGCGGGCGGATCATCATACAAAATAGTATTAATTTTGCGTAAAATCCGGTATGAGTTGTCTCTGTTGGGGGATTCAATCAAGAATCCCACTATAATCATAAGAACAGGGGGAGTTAGGACGTTAATAGCAATGGAGGACCAAATCGTCCGCCCATAAAGCAGCCTTTCAAATGCCCCTTCTATAAACAGCGCAAAGACAGCTTTTGTCACAAATATAAAGATCACGGATCTCACAATCGCCCTTCTGACTTTTCCGGAAGTTGCTTTATAACGGGAATTACAAGCGGACAGGACTTCCGAGCTTAAGTACTCCTCATTCGACACCGCAGCAAGAGCCTTGCCGCGGTGTTTCCTTAACACATCGTCCAATATTAGAAAAGGGATTGTTTGATTTTTTACATAGGTATAGATTTTGTCTTTGGCAGGGTATTTAAACTGCTCTTCTATTTTTTTGTGGGCCTCTAGAAAGTGGTTGGCAATTTTGTCCAGGTTCTCGCCGCTTAAAACCCCGAAATACTGTACAAATAAATGATAACGCAGAAACGCTAAGTCGTCATTGGCATAGGCTCTTCTGACCGCAATAAAGACCTGTAGATCCCTTACTTCTTCCGTATCGTCGCTGATGCTAACCAGGTCCTTGAAAATCCTGAATATAAAACTGCCCATGATGTCTTTCGGGTCATTGGGTTTTAAGATATGCTCTATCTCGGAAGATAAAAGATGCAAAATCCACTCATTGACTGTTCCCTTGTTGATGTGATGAGTACGATTAATTTTGTGCTCCAGCTTTAAATATAGATCTATCGCCTCTGCCACCTTGGTAACTTGAGACTCGGGGATTGATGAATCGGGAAAATAGCGCGCCCAAACTAACTCCCGGATTAAAGGAGCGGCAATCGATTCTCCACTCCCTCCTAAAATTAGCCTTCTTTTAAGAATCCGTTCAATGGTAGACCGCAAAATTACTTCATCTTCCCGGTAATCCATGGCTGTGCGGAACTTTTCATACCAAGTGGCAATTTCGGCGACAAGTGGGTTTACAGAAACAGTCTGGTCATGGTTTGGGGTAGAAGTCCTATCATATGCTGCAACTAAACTTAAAGATAATTTATTTAATGTCACCATTTGTGTATCTTATGTACTATGATAATATTACCATAGCTTGATAATTTTATGATAACTGAGGAAAAAATTAATTTAATCACCAGGAACCTAGAGGAAGTTTTAACTGAAGAGGAGTTAAAAGCCCTCGTAGAATCCAACCAACCTCTCAAACACTACCAAGGCTTTGAAATTTCCGGAAAAGTTCACTTGGGAACGGGTTTCGCCAGCATGTTAAAGATTAAAGACCTACAAGAAGCCGGGGTCAAAACTACAATACTCTTGGCCGATTGGCATACCTGGCTTAACAAAAAGTTGGATGGTACACTGGAAACAGCTACAAAAATGGCAAGAGATTACTTTGAAGAAGGTCTGAAAGCAGCAGCTTTGTGTGTTGGAGCTGATCCGGAAAAAATTGAATTTGTTTTAGGAAGTGAGTTGTATGAGAAATTAGGTAATGAATATTGGGCTTCTGTTGTTAAAGTATCTAAAGCCACCACAATTCCTAGAATGCTTAGATCTACGACTATTATGGGTAGAAATGCTGCAGAAGTTTCTGATGCGGCTATGCTCATCTACCCAGCTATGCAGTCTGCAGATATTTTTGCTTTAGAAGTAAATATAGCGCATGCAGGTACTGACCAGAGAAATGTTCATGTCGTTGCCAGGGATGCTGCCAAGGACTTGGATAAACAAAAACCAATAGCAATCCACCATCACTTATTACTTGGCTTGAGTTCAGTAACCCAAGAAATGGAAGCAGTACTCAAAGCAACAAGAGATAAAGGTCACGAAAATACCCGAGAATTGCTGGTAGAATCTTTGAAAATGAGTAAATCCAAACCTGATAGCGCTGTCTTTATTACAGATGCCCCAGAAGAAATCGAAAGAAAAGTAAGTAATGCCTTCTGCCCTGAAGGAGAAGTAGAATATAACCCCATCTTAGATTGGACAAAGTATTTAATTTTTTATGATCAAAATTCCAGCTTAACTGTGAAACGTGACCCAAAGTGGGGAGGGGATTTAACCTATACATCTTACGAAGATCTAGAAAAAGATTATGCAGAGAAAAAATTACATCCCATGGATTTAAAAAATGCTGTGGCAGAGTGGTTAATTGTTAAACTTGAACCTGCCCGAAAATTTTTTGAGGAACCATCCAGAAAAGCAGCTTTAGAAAAGATTGAGAAATTAACTCAAAAATAATTCCGTTTGCCTAGTATCTTAATGCTCAGCATAATATACAGCCGCACCCCATCCTGCGGCAGATAAACCGAAAAGCCCACTTACCTTTCCTATAAAACCAATAGCTTCAGGCGAGCTAGCAATTCTATCAATGGGTATTTCGGCGGCAACTACTCCAATCATTACGCCAACTGCCACACCCATTGCTGCACCAACTGATGCAGCACCGCATAATCTCAATGTCAAAGATCTTTCCCGATCTAGTCCAGCGATGCCTAGTTCGGTGATGTAGGGAGCGTAAAGTGCTTTAGGTTCTGGAGTTCGTGGTCTATATTCGGATGATCTCATTCTTCCATCTTTATACCTCTTTTATTTTCCATTTGCAAGCATTACAATAATTAAAATATGATGTACTCTAAGAAATTTAGGATTTTCTGGATAATTTTATCTGTAGTTGCAGGGATAGCTATTATCCTTTTTTCTCTTTTGCCCCTTTTAACATCCTTTTAAATCAATAAATAGTATAATTCCTCCATGGAATTAAAAACTCCGCTTTCGCAAATAACCGGAATTGGCCCGGGCCTTTTATACAAACTAAAAAGGTTGAATCTAAATACTGTTAAAGATCTTACTTTTCATTTTCCCTTCCGGTATGATGATTTTTCCAATGCTACCTCAGCACTGGATGCCAAAGTAGGGGAGAGTGTTACCCTACAAGGGGAAATTTGGTCTATCCAGAATATTTACACCAGGTCCAGAAAAATCATCACCAAAGCCATCTTTAATGACGGCACCTCACCGATAGAACTGACCTGGTTTAACTCTTCCTGGCTGACTAAGCAAATTCAAACTGGGGACAGGTTACAGGTTTCAGGAAAGATAGCCAAGTACAAAAGT
>MFCP01000017.1 GCA_001776635.1 Candidatus Daviesbacteria bacterium RIFCSPHIGHO2_01_FULL_40_11
ACTTAAGAGCACTTTTTCGTTTTCCTGCAAACCTTCTTTGATTTCTACATCTGTATCGGAACGGATACCCGGAATTACTTTCTGAGATCGTAAGACTTGGTCTTGTTGTACCACCACCGTATTGTCCTCCCGGAGCGCTTCCTGAGGAATAGTCAAAGCGCCTTTAGCTGATTCAATGATGATAGCAGCCTGACCGGTTAAACCGTTCACAAAAGTTACTGCCGGATTATCCAGCTTAATCCTGATTGTGACAACCGTGGCACCCTGTGTAGTAATTTTAGTCTGGGGTAGGATTTGGTCAACAATACCGTTAAAAACGCTGTCAGGATACGCGTCAAGGGTTATTTCTGTAGGAAGCCCGAGGCTAACTTTTCCAAGGTCTGCTTCATCCACATCGGTATCAAAGTAAACGGTTGATGTATCCACCACCTGGGTGATTAGATCAGCGCCTGTGACTGTTTGGTTTGGCACCTGGATCGCTTGAGTGACTAAGCCACCAATTGGGGAGATGATGACCGTATCCTGAAAATCACGCTGGACAGCTTTGATAGAATCAAAGGCATTATCCCGGGCTACTTCGGCAGTAGTCCTAAGCTGGCGCTGGGTCATGGTTTCATTGGCAGATCCAACACTCTCAAACCCGCCGTTACCATATTGAAACAAATGGATATCATCCAATACTTTATCTGTAGTGGCCTGTTTATCCCTTAAGGTGTTTTGGGTCTGTTGCAAAGCGATACTCAAATCCTGGGTGTCCAGGCCGGCAATGACTTGGCCGGCAAAAACCTTGTCTCCTGTTTTCACATTTATAAAGATAAGTTTCCCAGGAGTCTTAAACCGCAAATCGGCGCTGCTTTTACCGGTTAAATTGCCTGAAGAGGAAACTGTGGCTTTGATGTCTTGCCTTGTAACGTTAGCAAACTGTAACTGATTTTGTTTAGGCCTGCCAAAAAAATTAAAGACCAAGAAAGCGGCGATCACTAAAATAGCCAGGATAACAACCTTTTTTCTGGTTGGCCTCAAAAGCTTAAGAACACCCATAGTCTGCGTATTTTAATACTTTAGGCCAAAAAAAGAAAGCCTGAAGTTAACGGCTTACAAAAAGAACTGCGTTGGGGATATTGCGACCGGGACCCGCTTTGTAGCCGCCGTGCCAGAGAGCTGTGGAGCCGCCTTGGTCTAGGTTCAAAGCTCCGTCCATTCCTAAAGCTTTCAAGACCTTAGCAGATTCACCCATGGAGGCGTTGTGGACAATCCCAATATAGACCATATTACCTTTGGCAGTTATGAAGGTCCGGCTAGCTTTTCCGCCGAATTTGGGCTCATTAGGGGCTTCAGAAAAGCTAATATTCCCGCCAGCAACCAGCAACGGATAATTAGCAATCACGCTGTCAGGAGAGGTATCCCGCCCCCATTCCAGGGATTGACCGACAAACCTGGCAGAGCCGGGGGAAAAGATTGCCGCAGGGACATTTGAATAAACGTTGTTATCCGAATTAAAATAGCGCTTATTTTTATTCATCAAAAGCGTATCAAAAGAGTTAGTTTTTCCGGCGCAGGAAGAGTAACTCGCCGGACAGAAATACGAACCGTTGATTCCCGCATAAGCTCCATTCCTTGAGACGTAATCAGAGAGGGGGAGAACTGGACAATCATTCGAACAATCCGACTCAGATGCCGTATCAACGATCACCTTGGTGGAATTTAGATCCGCAGCCACAATACTCACTGTAAAGGCTTGTCCGTCTACGCTGACCGCTTGCTTGGAAAACCCGGATCCGGGAGGGTTATTGTTCGTACTGACTGGGGCAGGCGCTACAGACGGTGTTGGCGCAGAAGTTGGTTTAGCCGTCGGAGTTGGAGTAGGAGTAGGGGATGGTGTCGGAGTCGGTGTAGGTGTGGGAGTAGGGGTCGGTGTGGGTGTTGTGGTAGGAGTGGGCGCGGATGTGAGTAACTGAGTTTGTGTAAGAACGGGAGACTTTTTTACAAACAAAACTGCTAAAGAAAGTGATGCTACTACCAAAACTATAACAACCGGGGCCAAGCCTGTTTGATTTAAGAAATTCATGAGCAGATGTTAAGAGAAGCGATTTTCTATCAAATTTACAATTTTGTCAACTGTTTGATCTAGCTGTCCCGGTATATTTTCCACTACGAAATCATAATTATTCTTATACTCCTGCCAAAACCTTGTGTCCTGTTTCATCCTTTTTTCTATCTCCTGTTGGCTTAGCCCCCGTCCCTGCAACCTTTTCAGTACCACTTCATCATCCACTGTTAAGTAAATAACTATGATCTTTTTTAATAAATCTCGAGTTATATTCTTTTCAAAAGAATCTTTGATAAACTCCCTAATCTGGCCTGCCCTGGAAGGATCTATCCTCCAAATCAAGCCACTGTCTATATTGGAAGTAAGTTGTGATTTCTCAGTTCCGTATAAATTACCGCCGTAGCTGACATATTCAATAAAATCCCCATTTTTTATTTTTTCTTGAAATAGGGCTCCGGAGATAAAATTATAGTCTCTACCATTTTGCTCACCGTGTCTGGGGGTTCTGGAAGTGGTAGTTACAACCCTTTTAAGATTAGGGGGCCTGGATAGAAGCTTTGCCATAACAGTATCTTTGCCTGAGGCTGTTTTTCCGGTGAGAATAATGAAAGGGTTAATCACGAGATATATTTTTTTCCAGAGTGATAAGTTTTTCAAGGGAGTAGTTTTTGTAAATTATTCGTCTGTTCGCTTTCGGAACAGTTAAACCATGAATAATTCCACCTAGAAGGATTCCCTTAGTCACAATATAATCTACTACTCCCAGTGAAATAAAAAACGACAACCCTAAAACAATGGAAAAGGAGATCCAGTGATGTAAGTGGATAACTCTGCCAAATACCTTAAATCGAAGAACTGGCAGGAACTGAATCCTACCCGTTTTTAGGTGAGGCAATTTTCTTCTGATACGGGATGTGGGGTGGGTGGTAACTCTAAACGTTAAATAACCCAAGGCCGTGGCCGGTATAAGAGATAAATATTCCATAACTTAGAGAAAACTACAGTCAATCCATTCTATTAGAACCCGCCTAAAAATGCAACTTGCACCTTGATGATCTCATAAGGATTTGGTATTCTTTCTGCGATACAAATGAATACAACTCAGGATATCTTAAACCTTTTGGTTGCAGCGGGATTTCTTATTGTAACTATCTGTATTGTATACATCACTTATTATTTGGTACAGGCATTAAAATCTGTGACCAATCTCACTGATTCTTTAGGGGAAACCACCCAGAATATAAAGGATAAAATCCAAATGAAAGCATTGACTGTTATTCCTGCCTTAGTGGTGGCACTTATTGGTAGAATACTCAAAAGAGGGAGGTGATTTAAATGAGTGACGAAAAGAAAGGTTTAAATCCTTTAGCAACAGGTGTGGCTGGAGCTATGATTGGGGCCGCAGCGGCGGCCGCAGCAATAGCGCTGTCGGATGAGAAAAATAGGAAAAAAGCTGAAAAGGTTTTGGTGGGTTTGCAAAAACAGGGAGACATGGTTCTGAAAGAAATCACTAAAAAGGCAATGGAACTTAAAGATATAGTAGGGAAGAATGCTGCGGGAGTTAGAAAATTAAGCAGCAAGAAAAAGTAAGCTATTTAGTGGCTTTAGATTTTTTTTAAAAAATTTGCTAATAGTATCCTATTTGTGCTAGACTCCGAAAAACTATGGGTGTACAAGTAGAAACAAGGATTGTAGGTATCGATTTAGACGATTGTGTTTTATGGAGAGAGGTATTAACGCGTCTTTTTGGACATGCCAAGAATATGGCACTTAGGCCTGCTTTACCTAAGAAGAGTCTTGATGATATTCCGCAATTAGATCATACCCCGAAGGATCTTTCCATTAAAGGTCCTAAAGAAGTAATATCAGCTTTTTTCCATTTCAGAAGGACTGCCATTCCCGGTGTCGCTGAGGAACTTAGAGAGGAAATTGCTAACGGTGCGCTTGTGTATGGAATCACAGGCAGAAAGGCTACTAAAGCATGGGCAGAAATGACAGAAGCCCAACTAATTCGGGAAAATATTCCTCTTACAGCTGTTTATATGACTCCAAAAAAATCTTCAGATCTGGAAAGTAAAGCTGATTCTATCAGACAGCTAGAAATTACAGATTTTTATGAAGACGATAGAAGAACTCTCCGTTATCTGGCAAAATTATTCCCGCGTGTCCGGTTTAATTATATTAATCACGGGCTGGCTCATTTGACTGAAAAAGAATTGGCTGAAAATCCAAATATAACGGTAATCCCTATAATAGATGTGGCAAGGACTAAATGTACATCGGAAGAAGAATCAGCAGTCAGGAACTCAGAGTTAAGGGAATTAACTACATTCGCGGACGGGGCAGTAGAATGGCTTCACGAGAAGTCTCGTCGTCGACTAAGAGCATGGCATCTGACAGCTTTAGGAGTAGGATTCTCAATTTTAGGTATAGAACTGGCTGAATACCAAAACAGAACGGGTAAATATTCGTTAAAGACTACTGCTCTTGCGTTTGGTTCGGCATTCATAGGAGCTGCTCTTGATTTAGGTGATGGGAAATTAGCCAGGGTAGAACGAAGTGAAATGACTGATGAGAAGGCGAAGGCACGGCACGAAATAATTGGTCAGGCACTAGATCCTGCTGCCGATGGAGTTATAGAAGCTTGGCAAGCCGGATCTGCTGCAGTTACAGCGGCAAAAAATGGTGATCGATTTGCTGCTGCTATGGCTCTGCGAAGGTTATGTCTTGTAAATGGGCCCAGAACTGCAAAAGCTATTGCCGGTTGTTTCGGTATAGAAGTACCTGAAACCTATCGTATAAAAGATGTCTTGCATGGTGATATCAGATTTTTTGGTACCAGTCTGGGTAGAAAGATTCCGAACTATCTGGCTACCTTAGTAAATAGAATTAGAGGTGTGTCTGTACAAGGCGGTGCGGATGTTATTGCCTCAGGTGCTAATGGGCTAGTTACAACAGAAAGACTTAGTTCTCTCATAACTCCCAAAGGAGAAAAAGTGCTAAGCGATAAAGAGATAAAACATGCGAAAACAAGAGCTATTGTCTTGGGAGTTGAGGGTTTTGCCTTTGTGGGAGCGGCCTACCTCTTGGGAAAAGTACTTTTACCCGGGAAAAAGGATACTAAGCAAAAATGAGAGCCGAAGGAGCAAGAGAATTAAATTTGCAAAGCCCGGAGTTAAGTTTAGTAAGACCTGATTCTTTTCCCACATATTATCCCCCAAAAATAATAAATCTGCCGCTTGAAAGGGCAATCAGAAGAATTGGTGGAAGCAGCATTGAACGGGCACATGCCTATGGTTCCTATGTTAGCGGCGATGCTGCGAAGGACAGCTTGATGGATATTCTTTTGATAGTCAGAAACCCTTGGCTTTTTTACGAAGAGGCAGTTGCATGCAGAGATATAAAACTTGGGACTACTAATAATCCAGGTTTTCATGCGCTGTGGAGTTACAAAAAAGGTAGTTATTACTTAGCAACTTTGGATCTTGATGGTTCCCGGCAGAAGGCAAAAATTGCAGTAATCAGTCATGATGAGTTGCTGAAACATGCCAGAGGCGGAAGGCCGGATCCGGAAGGCAAAGGTATGCTGTATCAAGCCGGCAGGCTCCATAAAGTGGCTCTCCCTATTATTTTCGATGACACTACCCCTGAGGAGCGAAGTGAAATAGACCGCGCTGTCAATCGGGCCAGGATTGACGGGATGTGGTTGGCTTTAGGGTCAGCATCCCGGTATTTTGATTTTGACCAACTTGCCGGAATTTATGTAAATTTAAGCTATGCCGCTGATAAGAGAGTCGAAAAAGCTAATAAATCACAAACCTTGCTTGTTAGAAGTTACGATGATTACTGGCAGATGTTTGACCCAATGCTGCGTTGTTTTGAAGGAGCAGGAATAATAAGACCGTTAACAGGAGAACCGGGCATCTATGAAAAGCGAATGTCTTTGACGGGAGAAGTAGTTAGGCAGTGGTTAAAAAAATCGGCATCTCATGCTTTTAAGGTTAACTTCTTTCAAAATATCTGGACCATGGGACCACTTAACGGAGCATTATATGGTCTGGCAAAACTCAAAAGGGCAAAAATTGGTCCTAAATCTTAAGGGTTAATATTTTTCCAAAGGGAGACGTAATTATTGGTAAGAATTTTGGTGGGCGGCCAGATGCCATTTGCTTTTAGGCATAGGAAATGTTATACTAACTTATAGTTGATTTAGAATTTTAAGCTATAGATTATTTTTTCCTCTTAGGACTAACTTTTCAAGTAGCTCCTTTAATTTTTAAATTTTAAGAATTACAGTTTTCTTTTTCAATTATTTTTAATATTCTTGCTTCTCTCTTCTTTTAAGATGTGGGGAAGTAAGAATCCAATTTTAAAGGATATGTATAACGGTAACAGATATAAGCATAGCTTGAAATCATCGCTACGCTCAAATTATAGAAAAAGGACATCAATCCGCCACAGTAATTTAAGTAGAGGCAGGTTTAACAACCCAAGATTTTCTTCAAACAATAGAGGTGGCAATCAAAGACGAAGCCAGCTGGAAGGCGCAAACATTAACATGTTTATCCGTAAGGCTAACCAAATTGTTACGGAAGAAACTCAAAGCGAAACACAAAACTTTGAAGGTTTTAATCTACATGAGCTCTTGAAACAAAATATTTCTCTTCTTGGCTACTTAAAACCTACCCCTGTCCAATCTCAGTCAATAGGGCCTATTTTAGAAGGTCGGGATGTCATTGGTTTGGCTTCTACTGGAACAGGCAAGACTGCAGCCTTTTTAATTCCCCTCATTCATAAGATCTATCTTAATAGAAGCCAAAAGGCCTTAATTATTGTTCCAACCAGGGAGTTGGCTTTACAAATAAATCAGGAGTTTAGGGATTTAAGCCGGAATATGGGGCTTTTTTCGGCATTTATTATTGGCGGGACCAATATGCGAAGGCAGATCCAGGACCTTCGAAGAAACCCCCACCTGGTCATTGCCACACCTGGACGTTTAAAGGACCTTATCGAGCGAAAAGCCATATATTTGGAAAATTATTCTTACATTGTCCTGGATGAGGTGGATTTAATGGTAGATATTGGGTTTATCAATGATGTTAAGTTTTTTATCTCCCTAATGCCAAGGGTACGCCAGTCGCTTTTTTTCTCAGCCACAATTCCAGCCAAAATACAAGAAATTCTCCGCTGCTTTGTAACCAACCCGGTCACTATTTCTGTTAAAAAACAGGATACTTCTGAAAATGTTATGCAGGATGTTATAAGAGTGGAAAGAATGGAAAAAAAGATTGATCAGCTTCACGATCTCCTGATCAAGGACGGCTTTAACAAAGTCCTAATCTTTGGCAGGACAAAGCATGGCATTGAAAAACTGAATAAGGAGCTGGAATTTAGGGGTTTTAAGGTGGGGGCAATCCATGGCAATAAAAGACAAAGCCAAAGACAAAGAGTGCTACAAAGTTTTAAACAAAATGAAATACAAATCCTTTTGGCAACAGATGTGGCATCGAGAGGTTTAGACATAGATAATGTCACTCATGTGATTAATTATGACCTGCCGCAAACTTATGATGATTATATTCACAGGATCGGCAGGACAGGCAGGGCCGGAAAAACAGGTTGTGCCCTGACATTTGTCAATTAATTCCTAAGATGTGTTATACTGCCCTAGTGCAACCCCCCTTTTATGCAAGCGGATTCCTTTATAGCCTCAAAACTCACCAAATTCTTTTGCTAAAGTCTCAACAAAAAGATAGTACGGATTTTTTATGGTCTACACTTGGAGGAGAGAGCAGTGAAGGGGAAGAGGCTCAAATTGCTTTTCAACGGATAATAAATGAATTATTGGACTTAAATCTTAAAACCAAAAATATTTATCCGGTCTATGATTACTTTTATGACACAGAGGATAAAATTAATTATGTATTCTACGGCGAAGTAAAAAGTTCCAGAGACTTTAGCCGTCTTAAAGAGGGTACCTTTTCATGGGTAGCCTTCAATGAAACATCTAAACTTCCATTTGATGCTCATTCCAAACAAGATGTACTAATTGGTGAGCGTGTCATCAATGCCAAATTGCGAGAAGATGAGGCTAAAAAATTAGTTCCCTTTTCCAAACCTACGCTTTGAGGAAAATGGGGTAGGCTACCGAACGATGTTCGGACTTATTATAGCACCCTTACCCAAAAAGAATTATCTTTTTTCAGAACACAATTTCTGGCGTTTAGCTGAGTGGTATAATTGGGCTCATATGAGCAGTAATGATTTTCTTGAAAAGATAAGAGAAGACAACGATAATTATTTTGGGAAACTTAAATCATTATCGTTTATTGTGCTTCGGGGAAAGGAAGAGAAAAAGATTTTCAAATGGTTTTTCACTCCGGGTGAATTAGATTTTTATATAGCATTTCCATACTTCAAAACCAGCCAATACCACTGTGGCATCGTGGAAATACCAGAGAAACTAGGAAAGGATGAAGTTTTTGACGCTGTCAAAAATGGCAAAGCTAGCACTATCCCGGTGAAGTTTTCATACCACAAAGATGGTAATGTTCATTTCAAGCAGTCAAATTTTTCTTCGGATG
>MFCP01000018.1 GCA_001776635.1 Candidatus Daviesbacteria bacterium RIFCSPHIGHO2_01_FULL_40_11
GAGGAGTTTATGGTTCAAAAGGCAAAGATACTCAAAGATGTTGCTGGTATAGAATCACGAATCAAAGATACAAAACTTTCTGCTCGTAATTGGTTAGAACTTACTGAGGAATACTTGAATAATGCGTTTCGTGCACGAGATATTCTATTAGTAGGTACTGTGGCAGAAAAAAGGAAACTACTTTTGTCAGTCGGTGAGAACCTCATATTGCAGGATAAAAAACTACTATTTAGCTTCAAACAACCCTATGACATACTCCTCTTACCAGAGTATCGTCAATCAATGCTGCCGAGCTAGGATTCGAACCTAGAATTCACTGCTCCAAAGGCAGTTGTCCTACCGTTAGACGACTCGGCAATCTTCCAAAGTAAATTATACCAAATCTAATTATTGACACACTAATCAAAAAAATATAAATTTTTTTATTACATGGAAAGGATTAGAAAAAGGGCAACGATGGTGGCAGCAGCTGGCGCAGTAATTCTCGCTCCTGTCTTAATGGATACTGGAAATGCAAAGCGTGTAGCAAGTGCATTCTTTGGTGGAAGGGTAGACTGTACGGCTGGGCTGGAACCAGAAAACCCGGATTACCGTTTTGATGCAATTGTGATACCGGGAGCAGGAAGCATAGCGGCGCTGGATGGAGACGCAATTCCAAGTGAGGCCGGACAAATAAGACTAAAGGCTGGAGCCAGGGCTTATTTGGCAGGGTATGCCTCGAGAATAATTCTTCTCGATGGCGCAGTAGGACCCGGAGAGAAACCATCAATAAGTAAAAAGTATCTGCAGCGTCTGCTAGGTGATAATGCTCGGATGATACCGAATGAAGCTATTCTGGAAGAACATGATTCAGTAAACACAGCAACTAATATGGAAAAATTAGCGGAAATTGTTGAGGAGAAAGGTATTAGGCTGGTCGTAATTGTTTCAAGCGCATCTCATATATCAAGAGCCACCGTGCTTGCCTGCGCACATGGAGTTAAAGCAGCGTCATTGCCCGCAGAGGATATACTAATCAAACAAGATCCTCTCCCTTCAACAAGGATGTTTTTTACCACACTAAAAGAGAAATTTGAAACATTGTTACTTTTGGTGGATACCCAAGGAAGATTTCCCACCCTTTTCAAACAAATCCAAAATTCTATACCAGATAGACTTCCGTGCCCGGTTTGGCAGGTTTGTCTATCTTTAAGCCAAATGAATCTCCCTTTTTGACCGAATCCACACTTTGGTGTTCCACCTGCAAACTCTCAACTTTTTGGGTGAATTCGTCGTCGCCTCTTTTAAACTTAACCTCCTGACCCACCTTTAATCCACCGGATGATAAATCCACAATAGCCACTCCTAACTTATCATAGAAATGCACAACTTTACCTATTGGTTTGTCCAAAAATTATCACCCCCAATCTAAATCAATCCGTCCATATTATACCCCAAACACCACAATATCAGCTATACCTGTACCGCGCGGAGTCAAGGTATTGACACTTCTTGCAAAGTATGCCAACAATGATAGTAGAGTTTCTCAAAAGGGGGTGATAACAAGAATGGATACAAAAGCATTAGTGGGATGGGTAGTGGTGATTGGTGCTATTAACTGGGGATTGGTGGGACTTTTGAATTTGAATGTGGTTGAAATGCTTTTAGGAGCAGGTTCACTGCTAACTAAAATTGTCTATATATTAGTCGGTCTGGCTGGAGCTTTCATGGCTTATGCAATGCTCGGAGGGAAAAAATAGTTTCCCTTAAGAGTTGGTAATTATTTTTAGATCCGGTCGCGCTGTGCGGCCGGATTTTTTTACGGTCAAGGCAGGGTTAAATACCCCTTGACAATGCTTTTTATTTGTTATTTACTGATAATAGATGAAAAAATTAGCTGCCCTGTTAAACCAGACCGGAGTGATCAATCCACTCCTGATCCTTTTGGCTATTGCCGGTGTCATCATCTTTATCTTAATTGCCCAAACAGCTCCTTTTGCAGGAAAAGAAGAAACTTTATATCCCAAACCTCCTGCTGAAGCTGCCGGCAAAGGAAAAGGAGCCAATACTGCCATCCTAACCGTGACTCCAAACCCTGTTACAGCCAATACCGATTTTGAAATAAGCGGTGACAAATTCTCTCCGAATGAAGTGGTGGTGGTAGGTGTTCCCGGCTATATCCCTTTTGGCCAAGTCTCTGCGGACAGCACAGGCCATTTCACCTACCTGTATACACGAGATTTAAGTCCGTGGACCTATACTGTGGAGGCTTATCAGCAAAAAGGCAAAAACTGGCAGCTCAAGGCCAGCACAACCGTAACAGTAGTAACACCATAGTGGAGGATTGAACCCCAAGATTAACCCGTTATATCAAGCTATTATATGCTTTGATAAACAGGCCATCCCGTCTGGAGCGGGGAACGGGATTCGCACCCGCGACCTCCTACTTGGCAAGCAGGCATTCTACTGCTGAACTACCCCCGCATTTAAGTTGTGCATAAATTATACCATGCAAGAACCTCTAGTAAAGTATTCCTGATATAACTTAATCCAAGTAAAAATTTTTTCTTTTAGCTCCCTGCTATAAACTTCGATAGAGCATACTCCGTAGGATAAGCGTCTAGTTGCATGCTTACCAGTTATTACTGCAGAAGTTCTGAATTGTGTTAGAGGAATATTTAGAAATTTACTCCAGAATTTTTTGTGAACTGTCTCTTCTAAATCAGGATAAAGTATTAACTTAATAACAATCTTTTCTGCCGAAACACGTAAGACTTTATTTAAAAATGAATGAAAAACCTTAATCATTGCTGGATCACTATTAGAAAGTCTTACTATGCCATTCTTAATCACTTTATCTCCTTCGCCCCAATATAGCATCAATCCTGCAATAAAAAGCTGATTTCCTTTTAATCTTGCAAACTCTTCGGCAGCATCTCGTCGACACTTCTCATGCCATATTTCCCATTTATTTTTATTAGCTAAAGCCATTGCTTTTAGTTGGGGGCGTGCTAATATTTGGGTTTTTTTAATTAGATTTCGTTTAATATCCTGTGACCACTTATTATTCTTAAACCAGAGATACAGGGTGCTCTTTGGCACACATAATTCCTTATAAATTTCATTGTAACTTTTACCTTGACGGCGAAGCTGGATTGCAAGATGACGATCTTTACGCATATAAATGAACCACAGAATATACAAGTTCTACAATAGTATACTGAAGTTTAGTTTTGAAGAATTAAAAAGTGCCGCAGCCCAGAATCGGACTGAGATAACCTGTTCTTCAGACAGGCGCCTTGACCACGTTGGCAACTGCGGCAAACCAAAGAAGATTTTATCATGACGGATACTTTATGTCACTTCTTAAAGAAATTAAGGATGAGGATAAGAATAACCGAAGCGATAATTGCTGAGGTAAAAGGAATATAAATCTTAATATTTGGTCTATCTATGTAAATATCTCCGGGAATTCTTGGCCAATTAGGCATGATATTAAACAGTAACCCCAGGATCAAAAATATTATTCCTAAAAGTGCAAATATTTTTCCAATGTCTTGCATAAACTAATTATATACCCATAGGAAAACTCTTGACAGAAGCTTTAGTAAAATGCTAGGATTCTCCTCTGCTGTTATGCCAGAACTAGAACCATCACCTTTTGTCCGATATTTAGGTGATCCACGGAAGCTTTCCGAAGCTGTAATCACTGCCAGTCAAAAAAGTGACAGATTTGTGATTACAGCAGGTCCTTTTGGACAGCCTCAAAAAATTCTCTTATATCCAAATTGTGATCCGAAAGAAATCTGGCTTGATATTCTAGATCCGGGCAAGGGAGACTTCCCACGACAACTCTCCACTGTTATTAGAGTGTTAGAAGATCTACCGCAGGTAGACTACTATACTTTTGGGGGGGTCTTTTTACCTCCAGACAGTGCTTCATCCAAACTGGTGGACCGGATAATTAAAACGGCTTCTGTACCCAGGCTCGTCAGACAAAAGATAGAGAGGGTTGTACCGCCACTGGCGCATATCAGTGTATTCATGGCTTGTTCAGGTTGGGAAAACCTTCTGCAGGCGCTGCGGATATACCAAAATGCCAGGAAGGAAGCAGGTTAATTACTTCACAGTCACGCTTTTGGCAATGTTTCGGGGCTTGTCTACATTATGGTTTAACTCCACAGCCATATAATATGCCAAAAGTTGCAAGGGGATGATATTCATAATGGCAGAAGTTTCCCCGGTATCTGGTACTGGAATATGAAAGTCAAAACCAGGGAGAGCAGTAGGGGAAATGCCAATCACTGTAGCGCCTCTTGCCTTAACCTGACTGACAGCATTTATCACATCATCCTTTGCCACATCTTCTGATACAGCCACTACCACCGGCACTCCTTTTTCCATGAGAGTTATAGCATAGTGTTTTAAGTCTCCGGCCGGGATGCCGTGGGCGTGGATATATGATCCTTCTATTATCTTAACCATTCCTTCGCGGACTATATTAAAATTCTGGTATTTCCCCAGTAAAAAAATATCTTTATGTTTTGCCAAAAGTTTTGCCAGCTTCTTAACAATCTCGTGATTCTCACCGGTGTTTAAATATTTGTCTGCTGTATAGGCCAGCTCCCTCAGGTTACTTTCACCCTCGAGAGCTTTCCCTTGGACTTGTTTTGCAAGTAAATACCCCCAGGCAATCTGGGAAGTAAAAACTTTGGTAGACATCACACAAATTTCCGGACCGGCGTGGGACAAAAACTTGAAGTCCGAAATCCTGCTCATGGTGGAGCCGGGCATATTGACATAGGAGGCAATCTTGACACCTTTCTTGCGGGCAATTTCCAAAACTTCCAAAACATCAGCCGTTTCCCCGGATTGGGAAGGAGCAATCATCAAATCATCTTTGGTGAGTAATTCATAATACTCATAAATATCTGCTCCAATTACGCTTTCGGCCCTAATTTTGCCAAACACCCGAAGATAAAAAGCAATCTGGGAAGCGGCAATCCCGGCTGTCCCGGATCCGATTGTGTATACGTCTTTAGCTTTTTTTATTTCATCAACAAAACTCTCATAGTAGGCATAGTCGCGAGTCACCACTTGGTTGATAATATAAGGTGACTCATGAATTTCCTTGAGCATGAAGTGGTCATAGCCTTCTTTATCAACCTTGCTGGTCTTAAAATTAATCTTCTCAGAGTTAAGGGGTAAGGTTTTGTTTAATTTAATGTCAATTAAATGCAGTTTGCTATTCCAATAAACCATTTGCCCGTTTTCCACAACTAAAACATCCCTAATATGCGGAGCAAAAGACAGGGTGTCTGAGGAGAAAAATATCTCTTTGTTATTTATTCCCACCACCAGCGGAGAGCCATTCCTTAAAGCCATAATTTGGCCATCCTTAGTCAAAAGGATCACGGTGTTTCTACCCAAAAGTTTCAAAAATGCCAGCCTTACGGCCTCCTTCAGGTTATTTGTCTCCTTGAGTTTATCCTCTATCAGCCTGACTATTACTTCCGTATCTGTTTCTGTCTTAAATTTATATCCTTTTTTCAAAAGAACGCTTTTTAATTCCTGGTAATTTTCCACAATGCCGTTTTGAGCCAGGGCAAAACTTTTGTCAGTTGAAAAGTGGGGATGGGCATTAAGCTCAGAGATGCCACCGTGAGTTGCCCAGCGGGTATGACCAATACCGGTATTGGATTTGGGCAGGCTATTTACTTCGTCTAAATCACCAATGGCCCCAACCTTTTTATTTAAGTTGATTTGGTCTGCCACCACGGCAATTCCCCAAGAATCATAGCCGCGGTATTCCAACCTTTTTAATCCTTCCAGGATAACTTCAGGAGCATTTTTCGGCCCAATATAACCAAATATCCCACACATATATCCTAGAATTATATCACGGAGAAGGAACGGTGGAGTTGACAGGACTCGAACCTGTGACCTTCTCAGTGTAAATGAGACGCTCTAGCCAGCTGAGCTACAACTCCGCGCCTCATATTATAATTCATGTATATGAGAAATTGTAGTCCATTAGGAAAATTTTTCACTTCTTCTTTATGCCATGCCGCTTTTTGCAACTTCTTTTCCAGCTCATTAGAGCTTGTTATATTTGAAACTATTCTGAAGAATTCTCCCATTGTAAGACCTTCTCTTAGCTTTCTCAAATTTGCCCCTATCGGATCTATGGAAGCCGGGCCGTCCGCATAGATCCCGTAAATGGCAAAATAGGCTTGGTTGAGCTTTCTAAAAGGAAAACCGGCAGCATTTAATTCCTTCCGCATTTTGTCCATTAACATCTCTGCTTTATCTATCAGGCCCTGTTCCAGGTACCAGCTGACAGAAATTGCTGTTTCTTTAAGCACCTTATCGTGGTCCAGGGTGGGAGCCTTAGGAATTTCAATATATGCCATCTGCTTTATTATTGGTTGATCCTCCCGGTAATAACGATCCTCTATTGCCTGGCCGATTTCCTGTCCCATCATATTCGCCGTTGTTTCATTTATGGTGGCAATTTGGTTGTTTCTGGGCAACCCGAAAAAGCTAAGCGTGTGGGGTAGACCCACAGGGGTAAGTCCCAGTAAGTAGTGCGTTATCTCATGGGCAGCCGTTTTATATGAGTGACGGCGTGACAGCCCCCTGATCACGCCGGGCGGGAAGGTGGCCCAACCGTTACAGTCAAACACCAGTGCCGAAACCCCCGGCAACAGTTTTTCTACCCTGTCTTCCAAAGCTTCAATCTCCGCTAGCGTTATCCCAAAACGAAGCGGCATCTGACCTATAACTCCAATCTCACGCTTGTAAGAGATGGCAATGGATTTAGGAGGAGGAATGAATTTAAAGGTTTTCAGCATCTTTGAGTAAATGCCTGCTTCTTCAAAAGCCTCATTGATATGCCCGGTCATTATCCTTTCCACCTTTCTTTCCAGGACCAGCGGGCGGGGATTGGAAGCAAAATAACTTTGTACCAACTCCACCCGCCTCGCCGGAGGAGGCTGGAACCGTTCCCAAAACAGCTGCATCAGGCGGGATGGGCCGTTTCTAGCTTCCCATTGGACCAGATCAAGCCCGTCACTTCCCACTGCTTTGGATAAAGTCATCGGCCCCTCTTGGGTAGAATCAGAGGACCTCGTACCAATGAGTAAAACGCCGCCGGCTAAAGCCGATTTCTTGAGGAAATCTCTTCTGGATAAAATTACCCTTTCCGGCATAATAAATAATTGTTGCATTTAAGTTGTCTTCCTGGCAAGTATAGACCCAATCCTCCCTTTGTGCTTTAATATAGTCCTGTATGATTATTACAAAATCAACACCTTTTACAAAAGAAGAAATAGTAAAATTAAAAGAGCAATTTGATACGTATATAAAAACAGTAATTGATATAAATAAAAAAATTTGTTCAGCAGGTTCCAACAGGCACTTTGAATCAGAGGAAATCCTTTTAAAAGACGGGTCAAAGCAGAAGGATTTATGGGGAGGAGGTATTGATTTGGAAACAAAAGTAATAGATTATAATTCTTTTATAAACATCCGACCAAAAGATAAAAATACCAGCAATGAGATTCAAAATGAAAACACCAGAGAAGAATATAAAGAATTGACAGAATATTTTTTTAAGGAGATTTTATGACTAACAATGCAATCATAATAGGATCACTGTCAATGGATCTGAAAAGGGTAGCTTTAGGATATCATCGTGGTTCAGAAAACATGGCCAGAAGATTTGCCCAAGAAGCCATAAAAAGAAAAGAAGAGATTAAAATATCAGAAGTTAAACCATATCTAAAAAAGTTTATTAAATCTTTGCCTAAAATGCTCAGCCAAGAAGATAAACAAAAATTGGCAGAGGATGCCCTTACTTATAGTGTAATCTTTCAAAACTATACTACTACCCAATTTCCACAGGATTAAGTAAAATTTAGATCTAACTCTAGCAAAATATATAGCTTTTTCTGATACTCTTAAGTTACAATGAGGCAAGAACATGAAGATTGTATTAAGACCTCATCTTAAGGTTCGATTAGAACAAAGAGGTATTCCGCAAAGTTATCCAAAGGTAGTTGTCAACAATCCAGATGCCGGATATTTTGATACTTTAACAAATCATCTAATAGCTGTTAAGAAAATGGAATATAACGGAAAATTAAGGCCAATGGCTGTATCTTTATGATATAATTGGGAATATAATACAAATTATAACCATTCATCCTGTTACCGAACAGGAAATTCGGAATAAATTAGAAAGAGGAAGGTGGATTCAAAATGAAGAAGGCTAATCAAAAAATATATTATGATAAAAAAACCGATGTATTATGGCTGAATCTGAAAAGTGGAGCAGAAGAAGAGTATAAAGAGGTAGCTCCTGGGATTAATCTGGAACTAGATAAAAAGGGCGAACTTTTAGGCATAGAGATCCTCAATGCTTCCAAAGTTTTAGGAACTAAACCCAAAATTAATCAAAAAAGTTTTGACCAGTTTGCTTCGGTTCCCCACAGGATTAAATAAGTTTCTGTAGAAATGATCGCCTAGATTCCAAAAGTCCCCTAACGGGGATCTTCAGATGAGTATTAGTTGTATACTACCAAAACTTATTCATTTGTAAATCCCCAAACATATTACAGGATTAAATAACCGTACAAAATCTAGCTTTTTCTGATACTCTTAAGTTACAATGAGGCAAGAAAACTATGGGCAAAATTAGAAAGATATTCTTTGTTGTAGCAAGTGGTGGTTATGGAACAGAAAGACACTACATAGACACCATTGAAAGAAAAAGGAGCATTGAAGAAGCTGAGAAGTTTTTAACTGAAAATGAAATTCAAGTCCTGAAAGATACTTACCACAGTGGTCCTTTTGCAGTTTGGGGCGCAGTTCCCGGATCAGGTAATCTTAGAACCTGGGATGTGATGGAGCCGGGGGACTATGTTTTGATTTATAGATCTGGCAGAGTGATTTTTGCAGCAGAAGTTGCCCTAAAAACTAGGAATCCACAAATGGCTAAATACTTATGGGGAGAAGATTCCGAAGGAAAAACCTGGGAATATATGTACTTTCTTATAAACCCACAAGAAATAGATGTAAGTATAT
>MFCP01000019.1 GCA_001776635.1 Candidatus Daviesbacteria bacterium RIFCSPHIGHO2_01_FULL_40_11
CGTTCTCTCGGATGACTTGCAAAAAAATATAGATTGGGATCTAAATTGGCAAAAAGATTACTTTGTAATTTTATAAGAGGAAAACTATACTCTTTAAAGTAAGTCAGAGAAAATTTGTTTGTATATATTTTACCTAGATCCTTGGCATAAAATTCATGTCTTTTATTGTATTGTTGTATATTAAGAGCTGAGTTTCGAAAGAGACTTTCATCGAAGGCATCTCTAACAGCAATAAAAAACAAAATCAGTGTTAATGTCAGTAATGAAAATAATAGTTTTTTAGACTTAGTTTGCCAAAAATACAAAAATACAGACAAACTCAAAATAAAAACCAATATACCCATCCAAGGATTTCTTTGAATAATAATCCACCACCAAGGATTTAGTACAAGCACTAGCAAATTAATAAACTTCTCTCTTCGACCAAAAACTATTTTCCTAAGGCTCCTCATTAATTTATTCATGCCTCTTAAGTTTTTCCATAGACTTAAGTTATTAGCCGAAGTAGATTTCTAACAAAGTTATTTTTGCTGAATCTCCCAACCGATTCTATAGCTTGTTTTGACATTTTATGTAATAAATTTGGGTTCTTTATCAAATCTTTTGTCAATCTTTTAAGTTGATCTGGGTCATCCCACAAAAAACCGTCTTTGCAGTTAGTGACTATTTCTTTCAATCCGCCACTGTTTATCACTACCGGCACACATCCTCCTGCCATCGCCTCAACTATGGCTATCCCAAAATGTTCCATTTTAGTGGGATCTGTTTCGCCAAAGCCGGCTGCATGCCAATAAATACTTGATTCACCATAGAGTCTAATCAATTTATCGTAACTTAAGTTTGGATAAAACTTTATAGGCAACCCTTCCGCCATTTTTTTTAGCTGCTCAAGATAATCCTTGTCACCATCTCCTGCAGATCCGGCTAAATGAAGACTCCAATCTTTCGTCTTATAATCAGCCAAAAAATTCTTAAACGCCATAATCAAATCCGCGTGTTTTTTATCCTTAAGATATCCAAAGAAACGGCCTACCGACAATATGAACTTTTTCTTTTTTAAAGGCGTAATTTTATCTATATCAACCGGGGGATAAATTATTTCTGATTTTATTGGCCAGTTCTTTTCAGAATGCTCTTTAGTAAACCTAGAGTTGTAAATAATCAAATTCCAACCTCTCAACTTAAATTTCCCCCAGATACTTCGAGCCGGTTGACCAACAAGGGGAGACTGGATATGTAAGATATTTTTTTTAGATGTCGGATAAAAAATACTACCGTCTGTTAAATAAAAAAGGATATCGTAATTTTTTAAAAAAAATGACCTTTTTAAAGTAGTCGAGCCCTTTCCTATCGGTGCTTTTATAAAACTTACTTTACGAAGATCTAAAGCAAACCTCTTGGATAATTCATTTTTTAAGAAATCCCCTTCTAAACTACTAAGGTGTTGATCTAAAAATACTTCCACGACATGCTTAGAAGAGAGGGTTTCGGCAATAGTTATCATATACTTCTCTCCCCCGCCAAAAGTATCAAGATAAGGAGAATATACGGCTATTTTCATGATATTGGCTAGAATTTAAATCCGTTCTCTATTAAACTCTTATCAATTTCTTCGTAAACCTTTTCTCTGGGCTTAGACTGTTGAATCTCCCACAACCTTATATAAGTAATATAAAGACTAAGTGCTTGCAGGAGAGAATCCATCAATCCAACTGATCCGTTAAAAAATCCCTTTCTTAAAACTCCTTGATTAAAAACTTCGCAAATAAAAATTCTTAAAAATCGCCAACCAGACATTTTTGGATGATCTGCATCCAACCGAAGCTTGGCATCAATCTTTGACCATTCCAAACTTTTTAATACTATCTGATCAATATTGCGATGAGTTAAATGAAGTAATGAGTTCTTACTGTATCCCAGTTTGCCTTTAAATTTTGGGTACTCGTGTATCTTACCTACCCATCCTTCAAAATCAGATTTCTTTAAAAGCCTAATAACCCAATCAGGCCAAAACGGACCATATCTAACTTCAGTTCCAAAAATAACATTCCTGCGGGAGATTGCATATGCAGAATAATCCGCAAAGTTGATCATCGTCTCTATCTCTTTCTTTAAGGATTCCAGCACACGCTCATCCGCATCCACAAAAAGTACCCAATCCCCTGACGCCTTTTTTGTTGCTAGACTACGGAGAGAAGAGAAATCTTGTAAATTCACTTTGAAAATTTTTTCTGTGTATTCCCTTGCTATCTCTAAGGTATGATCCACCGATCCGTTATCTATAACAATAATCTCATCCGCCCACTTAACAGAATCCAAGCAAGCCTTGATTCTTTCTTCCTCATTCTTAGTAATTACAACTGCGCTTAACATATTTAACTTACAATCTTTCTGAATATTCGTTCAAAAAAATTGCCTGGGTGCTCTGGTCTTTTAATCCAGTAGTTAATAGCCTCTGCTGATTTTTCCTTTTGCACTTCCAATTGCCTCAAGACCATATCCTGCTCCTTAAACTTATCCATCTCCCACAATTTCAGGTACAACACCAGAAAAGAAAAGGCTTGCAGTAAACTTAATGCCAGACCATGCAAGCCATCCCTATACCCTTCATTGGCAAAAAATCTTGATAAGAATTCACCCAACGGCTTTTCAAAAAGATCCTTCCAATCGAATTTGTGTCCCTCCTCTTTCAGCTCCTTTGCTTGAATCGTCGTATATTTATCCATCCTCTCCACAAATTGCGATACAGTGTCGTAATTGTGGTGAACGAAGGCAAATTTTTCATCTGCCGGCAAATCCAATCCCTGCCCTAAAGTTTCGGGGGGCCTGTGTATTCTATCCGTCCATCTGACCTGACCCTTTCTAAAAAATCTTACTTTATAATCAGGCCACCAACCGGAGTGCCGCATAAAATGACCAAAAATTACATTCTTCCTCGGTATTCGTACATAATCAATCTGCTCCGTCACATTGGCAATCTCCTGCAATCTTCTTGCCAGCGTTTCCGTAATTACCTCGTCCGCATCCACAATTAGAATCCATTCATTCGAAGCTTTGGATATGGCAAAATTCCTGGCCGGCTCTACATAACCCTCTTTTTTGTGAAAGACTACTTTTGCACCCATTTTTCCGGCGATCTCAATGGTCTGATCGTCTGAATGCATATCACAAACTATAATTTCATCGGCCCACTCAACAGATCTAATGGCCTGTTCGATATTCCTCTCCTCATTAAAGGTATTTATAATTACAGATATTTTTGAAGGCATAGCCTAAATCTTACCAGCTAAACTCAGGTAAGTAAAATCCAATCAATCGGGTGAAACAATTAAAAAGGCCGGTTGTCCACCGGAAAGATAAACTCTTTTTAAAATTTCATCATTTTTGATATCTTTCTCGGGTAAACTCCAGGGGCTGCCAACAAACAGGGTATCTTTTTTAAACCTGTCTGTCCTCCAGTCAATCTTCCTGATGGTGAACTTATCAAAGCCAAACGAACCATCCGGCCGTATTTTTTCTTCCCGCTGATAAGTTGCAGGGTCGTATTGCGAGTAAAACAGAATATACATATGAGGGATGCTGACTATGTATGGCGCCTCTATTCCTCTGTAAGGATCAAGGACTATTTCTTTGTATTTATCCTTATTGGCTAAGACATATTCTACTGTTTCCTTAGTCCCCTCCATAAAATCCTCTCCCTTTTGGCGGGGAAAATGTACACTATAGATCAAAAATGCTTGCATTAAATTCCAGACAATAATAATGAAAAAAAGTGCAGAAATTAATTTTATTGAATTTTGATTGAAATGGGACTTCGCAAAGCGGAACAATTCAACTACCCCTGTTGCAGAAATTTGTATCAGCATGGGAAGAATAACAAAAGTACGCCCGGGGTGCTGTTCGTTATTGGTGAGCGATGCGGGTATTAGACCTACTAAAATCCATGTGATTATCAAATCTCTGCCTTGTATTTTTTTCTTAATCAATGTAATAATTCCCAAAATCAAGAAAGGGATTTCAAATAAATATAAAACGCCCAACCCGTAACTACCGCCTTTAGTCATATTTAAACCGCTGTAAAAAAGAAATCCCGGATCAAAATAATTCAAATATTTCCTCACTCCGAAATAAAACAGCAATAAGTTATCGGAAGCCAAAAACGGAATATTTGTTAGAGGATTTAGTACCACATTTCTGACAAATTCAACATCATTACCAATCCATGTCATTTGTGCTCTTGCTCTATCCGACCCAAAAAAAATCGAAAAAATAAGCGGGGAGGCAATAATTATGCAAACTGTGACAAATAATACTACTTGCTTAAATCTTACTTTTAAATCTCTCCCCTTAAGAAGAAACAGCACCAATACAAGAAGGGGAACAAATAAACGCTCTGCATAATAAGTATACATGGATAAGACAAGGAAAACCGCCGAACCGACACCCCAAAACCACCTACCTTTCTTTAGCATCCTCAAGAAACATAAAACCCCTAAAATCACCAGTGTCGCTGCTATCAGGTGATCGGAGACATACCGCGAATAGTAGATGTGCCATGGAGAAAAAGTCAAAAGCAATACGCCAACAAGTGATACCGCTCGCGACCCCGTGACTTCCATAAAAAACAGGAAGAAAAGGGGAATACTCAAAGTTGCAATCAGTGCCGTAGGAAATCTGACACTGAATTCATTTAACCCAAATAAGGCGATCGAGGGAACCATCAAGTATATGGGAACTGGATTCTTATAGTCTCCGGTTGATTTAAAAGTTAACGGAAGGAATTTACCATATTCATCACGGCCGGTTTTTAAAATAGAAAAAGCATTATAGCCGAACGCTACCTCATCAATCGAAAGACTAATCGGATTCTTAGTAATATGATAAAACCTAAATAAACCTCCCAATACGGTAAGCAGCAGCAAGAAAACAAAAAATTGTTTCATATCATTTTTGGTTTAAAAACATCTGCAATCTTACCGATTCTCTTACCGCTATATCAGAGATAGTTGTCACAAATTGCAATATCACCATAAAAAGCGTGAAAAATAGCAGAAAACGAAATAGCTTCCTTTTGTAATTTATTATAAATTCAGATATACCGCTGTTTATTACAAAAAAAATTACAGGCGAAATTAGAATTAAGCGGGATAAGTCGGGCGAATCCTTAGATAATATCGATGGAAACATCAGTAAAGCGGTAATTGCTATTACTTCAGTAATACTGCTTCTTGGTACAGACCTGATAGATTTCACGAGACCAAATAAGAAAGGTATCAATAAACCTACATAAATTGGCGAAGCAAAAGAGAATCCAAGCAATCGCACTTGATTTGTAAAATAAGTTGCCGGGGTAAACTGCTTAAGAACATTAAATAATAAATGTTCGCTAAAATATATATAACGATTTTCAATAACCTTGCTTAGTGGAACAAATATAGTCTGGTTTGTTTCACCTCTGAAACTATTCACAGCGTTTATTAAGCCTACATCGGAAAAAATTGTAATTTGATTCAATCTGTAGATAAAAAAAACAATTACCAGGATTGCCAGCATTAAGGAAAATTTTTTGCTCACATTAAGCGCTTGAGTACCCACATAAAGAACCAATAAGAAAGTAAGCAAGATTATGTATGGGCTGGCTGCTACTTCAAGATAAGCTGCCCACGGAGATATGGCGTATAACAAGGTTGTAAGTAATCCGATCTTGTAATTTGCTAATCTTTGAATGATATAAAATATCAATATTAAATTAGCTAAACCCATAAATATTACTAGTAAATTTATCTGTTGAGTGATTGGTATAAAGTAATTAATATACAGCCTAAAAGATAATGAGATTAGTAAAATAAAAACCAGTAATAAATATCCTTTTCTATTCATAACTAAGGGTTCTTCTTCTCTAAAACCAGTGCTTTCAGATCATCTAAGCCATCTATTAATTCCGGATTATTAAGAAATCTCCCATCTTCTGCCGAACCTACGTACAAGACAGAACCTTCTAATAAATTAATAAAATTTTCTATTTGGCTTTCAGGAATATATCCAATATAAACATTGTCAAATTTTTTAAATTCGCTACTGTTAAGTAAAGTTCTTTTTTTGTTTTGAGAAATTATTATATCGGGATCAATTTTTGCATAAGTTGGATAAGCAAACTCTATATTGTCGATCCTGTCAGATAGAATTACCCAGTCATAACGATCTTTATTATTTGCTGCCATTTCCGAAGCAAGTTTTGCAGGATACGACCAGAAGTTGCTGTATTCTTTTGGAGCCAAGAAATATAGCTTTTGTATAAAGAATGTGAATTGGATAATAAAAAACAATAACACTAACATCGGAAGTAACTTGTTTCTGTAATTAAGAACAGTAACTAGTCCTGCCGCGGAAAGAAATATTAGGGAAGGAAGCATGAAAGCGCTTCTTAAGGCATGCGGGGTATCAACAATTGCTGTAGGAATCGGGGCTAAAAGCAACCAGAAAACCAGAAATATTATTGTCCGTCTCTGTCTATACCAGAATGTAGCCAACCCGATAAAAATTAATACCAACTCTACAAAATATATCTCCCCCACAGTTGCCATATTATGCCTGGGGTTTCTGTCGCCATGTAAAACCAAAAAGTCTATAGAAAAATTCTGCGAATAATTTTCGATAAAGACTTTTGTATACTCTACCGGCTTGTTATAAAAAAATCTAGCCAGAGGCTGGGGTAATTTTGTTATCTGTCTTTCAAAGTTTATCTTTTGCTCAATTGTATCTTTTATACTGCTTTGCGAAAAAATATTTATATTAAAAAATCTGTTTTCAGAACCAGCCAAAAATGTTTGACTAAAAGATAAACCGACCAATATTACAAACACAATCGTCCCCGCTAGAAAATACTTTTTGTCTTTGCCTACAAGTTCTTTAAAACCATTTTGATACCACAAAAGTAACGGTAAAAATAATAATATAGCAACTTTATATGTGAGATATGTATGCAAAGTCAATCCAAAACTTAAAGCTGAAAAAATATATAATAACGGTTTTTGTCTTGCCAATACAAATAAGTAGGTACCTAAGAGAGCCAAAAATAAAGCAAAATGAGTCTCAAAACCGCCTCTGCTTAAGGAAATTTCCCATGGAGAAACAGCACCAATTACGGCTGCCAGAAGTCCTATTTTTTCAGAAAAGAGTTTCCTTCCAAGCAAATACAGAAGGGTAATGATTCCTATTCCGGATAATATTGAGAGCGCTCTCACCCCAATTGCAGTAGGGCCAAAAATAGCTACAAGGGGAATTGACCCGTACACGTAGCCGGCCGGCCGGCCGGCACTCATGTGAAATGTCAAAGGCAAAAAATTACCCAGCTGATCATGTCCTGTTTTGACGATAGAATAAACATCCAATGTAATAGTCAACTCATCTCCATATAATGCCGGCGGACTGCTATTTATAAATAGCACTCTTAGCAAAAATCCAACTATTACAATAGAGGACAATAATAATCTAGGCTTCATTGCTTTACTTGATATATAACCACCGCTTCATTTTCAAAAATATTTTTAACGAGTTTCGTGCTTTCATCTAATCTCACATTAAATATCTTTTGTATATAAATATATCTGATGTAATTATCCCGCAAAAATTGTGAACTTTCCGTGATTGGTTTTAGAAAGAAGTCTTTTGAGGCAACCAGCCTTTTTTTATAATCTGTTAACAAAATCTGATTTTGTGGCTCATCTTCCAGGAAAACTGCTTTGTTAGAAAGAGCTGAAACATAAGCTGTGCTGTCATAGACATAAATCGGCCAAGGTTCGTTTAAGTTTCGTTTCAATTTATCATCATAAGGGTAGGTTAACACCACTCCATCCGGCTGAGTGGATAAAAACTTTAATCCTTCTAGCGCTTTAGAGGGAATAAACGCATGTGGGGTTTTACCAAAATATCCACTGGCTGTCACAATAGAATTAATCGGCGCTAAAACAATTATTGCAAAAACTGCAATAACTGAAA
>MFCP01000020.1:0-30946 GCA_001776635.1 Candidatus Daviesbacteria bacterium RIFCSPHIGHO2_01_FULL_40_11
CAGCAGCAAGAATTCCTGTTGAAAAACCCACAATGATTTTTGCGCTGAGCGATTTGATAAAGATCTCGGTAAATCCTACTTCCTGGTACCACCACCAGTCAGTAATCAAGGAAACAATGCCGGAGAAAAAAATAAAAGTAACAAAGGCTAGGATTACGAATGTCCAGGAAAAAAATTTAGTGATGTTCACTAATGCTTAGTATATCAGAAACCTAAATTTTTACAAACCGCCGACTAGTGTCTTTTTAACTTCCTAATAATACTCGCCCTGATTTCTGCATCAACTAAGATGTGATGAAGAGCAGGTAATATGGAGGCAATAACGATCAGCCCAACAATTGGCAGGAGATATTTATCAACATCCGGGATCAGGCTTCCTAAGTAATATCCTGCCAGAGTTACCCCAATTGCCCAAAGAACAGCTTCAAAAAAATTGAAGCGGCAATAAATAAAGAAAAAGAAGAAGAATTAAACATTGATGAATTACCAATATGAACAACACTTATATTAACTTCCACTATATTAACTTCCACTTATATGGACTAAATGTTTACTTAACTTATGTATACATAAGTACACATCAAGTCAAACTCTCTGCTCTTTCTGTTGCGATTCGTTTAGATTCATCATTTCTTAGTAAGGAGGGTAGGCAGTAATAAATTAGCAATTAACGAGCAAATTAAAAGAAAAAATATTCAATTTTAACCATTTTTACCATGAACACAAATTTGAAAAATAAGACTTTTAAAGACCCGTTTAGCCTTGAAGTTCAAGACTCTAAGCAAATATTTAATAGAAATGGCAGTAAGGCCACATCCGCCCTTATATCACAAAGAGAGATATCAGCTAAAACTAATAATTCTATAAAAGGAAATGGGGTAGATAGAAGGTTAGCTCAAAGGAAAGATACAACCCCCCGTAGTGAGGTATCAATTGATTTTGCCGCCAAACAATTCTTCCAAATTTTATTGGTTGATATTCAGTATCGTAGTGCCAAGTTAAACAACGATCTTGAGGTTGTTCCCGTGCCTTTTGCAGGTATACAGCGGAAAATTAATATATAGAGAGAATTAAGAAAATATTATGAAAAAAGCATTTGGATATATTCGAGTTTCAACAGTCGGTCAGGCAGAAGAAGGCTTCTCTCTTGACCATCAAAAGGAAGCTATCAAGGACTACTGCCGGACAAGGGAAATGCAGCTGCTTCAAGTATTCGTGGACGAAGGCAAAAGCGGGAGAACAGTCAACAGGCCTGAATTTCAAGAAATGCTCAAGCAGATAAAAGAGAAGGGTATAGACTGTGTTCTGATTTACAAGATTGACAGGTTCGCTCGAAATGTTACCGACTTCTCAAGAATATGGAACGAATTTAAGGAAAGCGGTATTAACCTAATTTCTCTTCTAGAAGGTGATTTGTCCAATGGTTCAAGTCTCGTGCCTAATATTTTCGCTTCAGTTGCTCAGTGGGAATCTGAAGTCAACGGACAAAGGACAAAAGATGCTTTAATGGAAAAGTTTAGATCGGGCTGGCAGCCAACCTGTCCGCCTATTGGCTACCGATCAGTTGGCGGTGATGGTGAAAGAAAATACTGTGAACCTGATCCTTATGCTGCACCAATAATCAAAAAGATGTTCGAGTTATACAGCACAGGTCAATATTCCATGATGACCTTGCAAGAGTGGCTGCAAGATAAAAATATCATATCTAAAAATGGCACTATTATCAGCTTCAGTAGGATTAATAATATCTTAAACAATCCATTTTATTATGGACTTATCAGGTGGCATGGGCAGGAAAAGACTGGTAAACACACTCCGCTAATTTCTAAGCAATTGTTTGAAACTTGCCAATATATCTTAAAGAAACATAGGCACTTTCTTGTAAGAGAACGAAAGTTTGATTTTCTGCTTAGGGGGTTTGCTTACTGCTCTTGCGGTATGCGATTAGTCGGCGAACATCACATCATCCGGTCAAATAAAAAAAGGATTTCCTACTACCACTGCCAAACACGATATTCTCCCGACTGCAAGCAGAAGTATGTACAAGTTAAGGATTTAGAAGAACAAGTTGAAAACTATATCAAAGAAATTGAGTTCACTGATGAATTTATTGCACAAGTTAAGCAGCAAGCCAATGACTTCCTAAATACAGGTAGGCAAAACACCGATGGTATGCGACAGGCATTAATCAATCAAAAAACAGGCTTGGAAGTAAAAAGAAAGAGAGTTGAAGATTTACTCGTTGATGGTGGTATTGACCAGGAAACCTACAATAGAAAACATCCTGAAATAACCCAGCAGATCAACAATTTACAGATTCAAATTGACGAAGTTGAAGAAGAAAGCAAACTAGACATGCCTTTAATCGCTGAAACACTGTTTCTCACTAAGAATATATACAAGACATACCAGAGCGCGCCAGACCCGCTTAAAAGGCATTACCTGCGCTTTTTCTATGAAGGATTCACCGTAGACAATAAAGTTATCATTGAAGCAAAGCCTACACCAATATTTGAAGCCTTAAAGACCGCCAACATGGTCAAATTAAGACAAGTTCAGCTTCCTAGCATTAGTCTGACTAACAGTTTGGTACAAGTTATAAAGACTTTTCAGAATCCAGTGTGGGCAGAACAAATAAGAGAAAGACTAAAACAAATTAACACATTAACAAAGGTAGCTGCTATTTAAGCCTTCCTAAATCAGTATCAGGATGCACTTTTACCATCATGCTTTAACGACCACCAACATGGTTCGATTAAGAACAGTTCAGCTCCTCGACCTGGATTCGAACCAGGAACCTTCTCGTTACACTAATCCCCATATTTCTATGAAGCGTGGACTATCTCATCTCCTTATCCAAATACTTTTAGAGTTAGGAGTCGGATTATTAGTCTCTGAACCTTCCCACTTATTTTGGGAGTGGCTGCGGATTACCATAGAAAGAATTTTCCATCCTTAGGCTTCCCGCAATTAACCCGATTTTCACTCTAAAGTTTCCCCCAGAGGCTGCGATACTTTCACAGCGAGCCGCTCTACCGTTGAGCTATCGAGGAATATTAAATTTTAAATGTACTCACTCTCTCCTCATACCTCTACCAGCTAAAAGCGGCGAGCCGTTCTCCCCGGGAGTCATTTAGACTCCCGCCCGCACTTCGTGCAGGACCCGTTGGAGCTATCGAGGATTGTGAATGTGCTTGGTAATTTTACCATCTAATTAAACTGAAATCTAGATTGCGCAGTATTCTCCGTAGAAATCCGACACTCATGAAACTAGAATATGGACATGAATCAATTAACAAAGATTTCTCTGGCCTGGGAAATGTACGCGCAAAATGTTCCCAAGAGCCATATCGCACAAAGACTTCAGGTCCAACGGGAGACAGTACACATCTGGATTGCCAGGATCACAACTAACCCTAATGGTCTTTTAGGGTTTCTTGACGAATATTCTCGTGCTAAGCGTGGTCCAAGACCAAAACGGCAGGTTGATGCAATACTGAAGCGGTGGGTTTGGTCAATCAGGGAACGGGAGATGGACTGCTGTGGACAGAAGATTTTGTACTTCCTTAAAAAGGAACACAATGTCACAATCTCTGTACCTAAAATCTATGAGATCTTAGCTGAGAAATATGTCATCAAAAGCAAATGGAAGAAATATCACAAGAGAGGCCCGGTGCCTGTAGCTAGCAAGCCTCGTGAGGTCATCCAAATGGATACACTAGACTTTGGAGAACTGTTTGCCTTCACTGCTGTGGATATCTACTCAAGAGAAGCAGATATTGTCCTTAGGCCATCTTTGATAAGCCATGATGGAGCAGTATTTCTTGATACAACCATGAGAAGAAGGTTTAACCTACACTCAGAGCTAATCCAGTCAGACGGTGGCCCGGAGTTCAAAGACGAGTTCAGACGTAAAGTTGGCAAATACAGTGATAGGTACAGAGTATCTGCTCCTTACAAGAAGAACGAGCAGAGCTACATTGAATCTTTTAACAGGACAGTCAGGAAAGAATGCCTGGGTTGGGCAAAGTACAAGAAGAAACAGATTAAACAGCTAACAGATGTAGTAAATGTCTTCTTAGAAAGATATCATTACCATAGACCGCATATTAGTCTTGGCATGAAACCACCTCTTGAAAGGGGCTAGTGTCGGATATTTACGGAAACATACCGGATTGACCGGGCCAATATTTTATGTTATTTTTAATTTAGGATGGGAAATGTCGAAACTGTAGAAAATCCACCACAAACCACAGTTTTATTATCCCCAGAAGAAACACAGAAAGCTGTATCTCTGGTAAGAACATCCATCAAAAGAATCATCTCCCAGTGGACAGAATACCGAGAACCTCGTCTTTTAGAACAAGGGCTTGTTAAAGAATTCACCAGAACTCAAGGACAAAATGGTGAAGGACTATGGGAAGTAGAAGATGACGGCCCCTATATTAACTGTAACCTGGCAAACTCTGGCGGCAAATGGATTCTCGAAGTTCAGTCAAGGGATGAACATCCCCACCGAGATCCTCTGCTTTCTGTCCAGAGAATTAAAAGAGAAGGTGAACGAGAAATCCCTGAATCGCCACCCAACAATAGTAAAGCAGCCTTAGGTTTGATAATGGAGTTTGTAAAAAAGATAAACGGAGGGGAAATCCCACCTGAACCTTTAGAGCTATCCAATAGGGGGTGAGAATTTTGCAACAAATCGAAAAATATTTTGCCAGTCATGTCCGCTATAATAGCCTTGTCCATGTGATTGCCGGCATTGGCATTGGGATACTTATAACCTACCCCTTGATCGGCGCTCATCCTATTCGTTGGGGTTTAGTATTCTTGGGTTTAGGAGTTTTAGGGCATCTTTATCCGCTGATACAAAAACGGTAGATATTATTCCAGATAATCTCTGAGCTTTTTGGCTCTGGTTGGATGTTTTAATTTTCTGATAGCCTTAGCCTCTATTTGTCTGATCCGCTCTCTGGTTACCCCAAACTCCTTCCCCACCTCTTCCAGCGTTCTTTGTTTACCGTCTTCCAATCCAAACCTAAGTTGTAGCACCCTTTTCTCCCGAGGCGAGAGACTGTCTAATACTTCATCCAGGTGAACCTTTAAAAGCTCCCTGGTAGCTTGCTCGTCCGGCTGTAAACCCTGGTCAGCAATAAAATCCCCCAGGTGGGAATCTTCCTCATCTCCCACCGGAGTTTCCAATGAAGTCGGCTCTTGCGAAACCTTGATGATTTCTCTGGCTTTGTTTTCATCTATACCCAAAGCCCTGGCAACTTCTTCCGGTTGAGGTTCCCTACCCAACTCCTGCATCAATCTTCGCTGGGTCCTATTAAACCTGTTGATGGTTTCCACCATGTGAACAGGAATACGGATGGTTCTCGCCTGATCGGCAATGGCCCTGGTAATCGCTTGCCTAATCCACCAGGTGGCATAAGTTGAAAACTTATATCCTCTTCTCCAGTCATATTTATCAACAGCCCTCATTAGCCCAATATTGCCTTCCTCAATTAAATCAAGCAGACTCATCCCCCGTCCGACATACTTCTTGGCAATTGAGACCACCAGCCGTAGATTCGCGCTGATCAGTTTATCCCGGGCCTTCTTTTCATTCTTCTCTGCTTTTTTGGCTAGTTCTATCTCATCTTGTGCTGTTAAAAGGGGGATTTTGCCTATATCACGAAGGTATTGCCTGACAGGATCCGTGACCGCACCTCCCTCTAGGGTAGATAAAATCTCGAGCTCTTTCTCCAGCTCTGAAGGAGTTTTAGTATCAGCCTCTAGCTCTTCTGTGGTAGTTTCAAAAACATCAATATTTTCCGCAATTAACTTAATGTAGAACTCATCTAACTCCTCTACCTGCTCCTCAGGTTTTGGGAATACTGCTAGAATCTCCTCTTGGGTCACAAACCCTCGTTCCTTACCCAGCTTAAGGAGCTTCTTGACATCTAATGCTACTTGTTTTTTCTGTTTAGCCATATTTATTTTGGACTTTTCTGGATTATCCTCTTCTAGTATCTAGATTATTCTCACGAAAAGTCCAGTTCTACCTCTTTCTGTTATTCAGTTACAGATTTTTTAATTTCACTGATAAATCTCTGGCTTTTTTACTTAAGGACTCCACTATTTCCATCTTATCAAATTCCTGGGCATTCTTAATCTCCAGGGAAAGTTTCTCCAAAGAAGCTTTAATTAAGGCTTTTTTAAGTTCTGAAACTACCCCATCCAACTCTCTCCTCCAAAATTTATCATCTGATAGTCTGTCATCAAGCTCTACTAAATATAACCGATCAACCTCTGAAAGTAATTCTTTGGGTAACCCTAAAACAAACTCATTAATATTAAATGCTCTGCTTTTAAAGGATATTGAATCTAAATAAAGCACCAAGTAAACGAAAAGCTGGCGCCACTTCTCTGCCAGGAATAAAGTCTCCGGAAAATTAGGAACAAAATTAGAATCCTCTGGTGGATGCAGAAACAGAGTGATTAAATATTCTTCCAGTAGTTCTCTTCTGGACCTTAAGGACACCACATTATCGGCAACGTTTGTTTTGTTAAACAGACTAGCATAGCTTTTAGAAGCAAGTTTACGCATCTTTTCTACGCCGTCCCGCACTATCCTTTCATCGGTTTTTAAAAAGGCCGACAGTCTCTGAATGTAGCGTTCTCTAACCAAATCATCGGTAATCTTGGCCCAAACAGGGATTAGCTCTTCCCCAATTTTCTTCAAGTCTGAAGGATTTTTTGTATCATATCTTTTTGCCGTAGAAACTAAATAATAATCATAAATAGGCACCGCTTCCTCGATCGCTTTTTGCCAAATACCGGGATCACTGCCTACTACTTCTGCTGCATCTTTCCCGTCCTCGATTTGAATCACTTTAATATTGAGTCCTGCCTTATCTGCCATTTCAATGCCACGCCGGCAGGCATTATCCCCTGCCAAATCCATATCGAATCCCAGCTTCAGATTTTCCGTGTATCTTTTAATCAGATCAATTTGTCCCGAAGTTAGGGCTGTTCCTTTTGAGGCAACGACATTCTTAAAACCTGCCTGAAAGGATAAAATCATATCCATTTCTCCTTCCACCAAGATCGCTTCTTTGCTATCTCTAATCGAGCCTTTACTCAAATTTAAACCAAATAGAAAGTTGCTCTTATCGAAAATTGGACTTTGGGGTGTATTGATGTACTTTGGTTCGGCAGGATGCAAAACTCTTCCTGAAAAACCCCTTAAGCTTCCCTTGCCATCAATCAAGGGATACGTGATTCTACCTCTAAAACGATCATAACTTCCGGATTTTGAGGCTACTCCCAAACCAGAGAGAATAATTTCTTGGTTGGTATAGCCTCTTTTAAGTAAAAACTTTGTCAGAGACTCCCAAGAATTGGGAGCATAACCTATACCGAACTGTTCAATCGTTTCGTCTGTTAAGCCTCTTTTTTTTAAATAAACCTGTGCCTTTTTACCTAAGGAGTGTTTAGTCAAAATATAATGGAAAAATTCTTGGGCTTTTAGATTAATTTCAAACAACCCGTCTTTAAAGTCCTTTTTGTCGGGTACTTTTTTCAAAATCACTCCGGCCTTACGGGCCAACACTTCCAAGGCTTCCTTAAATTCCATTCCCTCTTTTTCCATTAAAAAGCTGAAGTGGTCCCCGCCTTTTTGACATCCAAAACAGTGCCAAATTTGTCGCTCAGGAGAGACAACAAACGAAGGTGTCTTCTCGTTGTGGAAAGGGCAACTGGCTTTAAAATTTACACCTGATTTTTTTAAAGTAAGGTATTCGGAGATCAAATCTACAATATTAATTTTTTCTTTGATCAGTTCAACATCGTCCATAGCTGGGCAATAATCCCAAAGGCCCCACGTCTTTGAACGGGGTGGCTTCCAGGTATTGTTGCGGCGATTGTACACCAAAAAGATCCCGAAAACAACTCTTAATTGGTATAATAGGAAAACTTGGAGGGATCGCATAGTGGCCTAGTGCGCGGGCTTGGAAAGCTCGTATACCGTAAGGTATCGTGGGTTCAAATCCCACTCCCTCCGCCAGTTGGGAAATCTTTATGAAAAGAATTTTGTTTGCGATTTTAATAATTTCAGTATTGGTTGGAGCAACCTTAATGTTGGGAAATCTATTAAATGGAGTTTTAAAAGATAAGGCAATAGCAATTGGTTATTTTTCCGCCGCTACTTATACTCTATTATTTGGTTTACTGTTGAGGAAAAACTTACAAAAGATTTCCACTAATTTCACGGATAAGAAACTAGTGTTTACGATCTATGGATCTATCGGAGCAATTTTTTTGGAAACAGTGATTTGGTGGGCCCAAACCGTCTTAAACATCAAAGGAGCAGCTATCAGTTCCAATCTCTGGATAGACCTTTTTATGACAGTCCCTTTTTATGTTCTGTTGTGTTATTTCTTAAGTGGTCTAGTGACGAAATATAAATTTTCTTGGGTGACAATAGCTTTAACTGGAGGTTTTTATGAAATTATAGCAGACGGAATTATTGGGAATTTAATTGGCCTTAATATTTTAGGGGTTTTAATCTCTCCGATTCTCTTTCCGATATTCATTATTACATATTCACCAATCATATTAGTCCCGTTTTTACTTCTGCCGCCAAATCCTGATTTAGCTAAAAATTCTGTTAAGAAAGACTTCCTTGCTTTACTTAAACCGGTTAAGGCAGTCTTAATATT
This sequence comes from Candidatus Daviesbacteria bacterium RIFCSPHIGHO2_01_FULL_40_11, assembly GCA_001776635.1. Taxonomy (GTDB): domain Bacteria; phylum Patescibacteriota; class Microgenomatia; order Daviesbacterales; family UBA10151; genus UBA10151. The sequence goes on from MFCP01000020.1 coordinate 8,706, forward strand.
TCCTTTTTCCATCGGGCTTGGCTTATTGTTGGAAAAATTGTTTTAAATTAACTATGTTGTATTTTAGAATGAGGTAAGGTTTAATTTAAAGAGCAAAAGGTTTGCCGCTTAAAACTTGAAATCGTCCAATCCGAAAGGGTCGTTTCTCCGCCAGAGGCGGACAGGTGCGGCAGATGGAAGGGGGTTTGGGGGGGAATTCCGCCCGCCGACCTGCCCGCCGAAGTTTCAACGCAGGCGGGGCCCAGCAAGTTCCGTTCGGATATTTTCAAACAGACACCGCAGGTTAGGAAAGCGTGTATAATTATTTTATGGATCTGGTTGCCATCCTGCAAAGCAAGCCCCTTCTCGTAGGTCTTCATCTTGGTTTTGCCATTTTAGGCATTGATGCATTTCTGTGGTTACTGGGGCAATTGAAAGATAATGGCGGCTCGCCCAAAAGTAGGATTGCCACTGCTTTAGTAGGTGTTGTCGCCTTTATTGTAAGCTGGCTGGCCGGCGGCTACTATTATGTGGTTTATTATGGAACACTGGTGAGACCGGTCATCAAAAGCAGTACTGCACCCTGGGTGCACAATATCATTATGGAAACCAAGGAACATATTTTCCTCTTCATTGTTCCGCTGGCAATGACCGTCTTATTCATCACCTTGCTCTCAGAAGAAGAGATGGAACGGCTGAAGCTTCACCGTCTGACCTTATGGCTTTCCGGAACCATTGCGCTGCTTGGGCTTCTGATCGGCGCCATGGGGTTTACAATCTCCGCCGCGGCCCGCTGGGGAGCAATTATATGAATAAACCAAAATTAATTATTTCATCAGCATATGCAGCAACGGTAACGGTCATCTTTGTCGTGGTTATTACCATCTGGGCAGAACTATCTGTGCCGCTTAAGGATTGGCTGAAAAATTTCTCCGGTCACCACTGGACATCAAAAAGTCTTCTTTCTGTACTAATGTTTGCGGCTGCCACTCTGATATTGTATGTATTACCTTATCAACATAGTGACGATCGCCTCCGGAAAACACTTGGTTTACTTTTGATGTTTGCAATACTTGGCACTATCATTACCACACTATTTTTTACGGGTCACCACTTCCGTCTTTTCTAAGCCAGAAAATGCTGTATAATTAATCAATGTTAAACTGGACAATACCGGATTTTGGTGCAGGTATATTGATCCTCATTATATGGGAGGTTTTTTGGAAAGCAATTGGCCTTTGGAAGTCTGCCAAAAGAGGTGATCTTATTTGGTTCATCGCCATATTGTTAATTAACCTTTTTGGCATCTTACCTCTTTTTTATCTTTGGAGGACTAAACAGCTGGAAGGTGTCTTAAAAGATTTCCAAAATTTCTTTAAATCAAGGTTTCAGAAAAAGTAAAATTTAAGCAGCTTTGGGATAGGATAAAAAGATCTAAAATACTGCTTAGCTGTTACCGTCCAGAGCTGAAGGTCACATCCAGCTTTCTCTACAATATCGCCGCGCACTTTTAGAGTTTCAGGATAAGTATCAAGATAGGGATAAGTTTTTGAACTGACGTTCTTTACATGATCAAAGGCATCAACCAGAAAATGTAAGCCCTCCTCTTGGGCTCTTTGTCGTAACCTATCAGCTCCTCGATGAATATTGGCGTTCTCTTTAGGCCAAACCCTGGCATGGTAATCATCTGCCATTGTCTCAGCTATCTCAGGATCGGTATTTTGGTAACCAGCTACTGTCTCGAGCGCTTTTGAAGCTTTAATAATAGCTTCCCACTGCCAGGGTGCTAAATCTTCTAAATCTAAATAAGCAAACATATTTAATCCATCTGAGCTGATTCCTTGGATAGGACCAAGCCTGTCCACCGCAATATAGAAACTGCCCAGTTTTTTATCGTATAGAGGCTGTAATCCTCTTCTCATCTTAGCAGCTTCATTGGTAAACTCCTTAGTACCGAACATTGAACCAGCGTCTCTCAAAGCTCGCATATATTGAGCCTGGAGATTAGGGAAAACAACCGGATAAATCACCTTACCATCCGCCCTTCCCGGTGTCATTGAATCTTTCCAATCGGTTCTATCAAGGGCAAAATCAGCTGCGCCGCAAAACTTGGGATCTTCTTCAAATTGGCATGTATCTGAATTTGTGTGCGAGAATATGTAGACTTCCACTGCCCCTCGTAAGCTGTCACTGAATCTTTCTGCCAGCGACCTATCCCCCGTTACCCTTTGATAATAAGCATGCCCTATCAAATAAAGAGCATTGACATCAGAGGCATTATAATCAGTTGATAATCCTCTTTTTAAGATCACGCCTGGTAATTGATGATGATATTTAAAAGGTTCAGCACCATTTTGCGGATCAGGCCGTTTTGCTTGACGTAAGTTACCGTAGATTAACTGATCTCTAACCATCGCTGGATCATCAGCCATCATTCCCGCTTCAAGGACATCTCGAGAAAAGTCTTGAATATAACCATCTTCTCCACCATTATCTAAACCAGCTTTATATAGAATCAACCCTTCTTTTGTACGTACACTTAATCTTTCCCTCAGTTCAGGTAGCATATACTGATATCATAGGCCTCTATTCATCTCTTGTCAAATTACTATGAGTTAACCTCAATATAAAGGCAGTCTGTAGATTTATACTAGGATTATTCCTGCTGAAAAGTCAAATGGAGCAGGTACTCTTTGTTTCCTGCTCCACCCAGAATTGGAGATTCCATGATTTTCTCTATTCTATATCCTGATCCTGCAGCCTGCAACCTGTCAACTACCTCAGCTTTAACTGCTTCAGCTTTTTCTGTAGGTAAAACACCCTTTACCAAATCCTTCTTTTCTGCTTCATAGTGAGGCTTTAATAAAGCAATAATCGCTCCGTCTGGCTTTAAAAATTTCCTGACCACCGGTAGAACCAGTTCCAGCTTTGTCCACCCAGCATCAATGGTAATCAAATCTATGGATTCAGGTAGTCCTTCTAAATGGAGGATATTTGTCCGCTCCATCACAACTACCCTGGGGTCATTCCGGAGCTTCCAGGCCAACTCTCCATAAGCCGTATCTAAAGCATAAATTTTTTTTGCTCCATTTTGCAGCAGACAATCTACAAACCCGCCGGTGGAAGAACCAACATCCAAACAAACTAAATTTTCAATTTTCAATTTCCAATTTTCAATGGCTGCTTGGAGTTTGATCCCACCCCGGGAGACAAAGTTATTTTCCATACATTTGCAGTGCCTGCTGTAGAAGCTTTTTGTCCTGAGAAAAAGTCAATTGTTTTAAAGCCTGATCTGGCTCATACCAACCTGCCTCTTCCACTTCCCAATCATGATCTTTAGGATCTCCTGATAAATATTTCATCAAAAAATAAGTCACTACTTTAAATATTTTTTCCCCTCCAAGTGTGTAAACGTATTTTGAGTAACCAACTCTACCTAAAATTTCTGCTTCCACACCACCTTCTTCCCTGACTTCCCTCAAAGCTGCTTCTTCGGAGGTCTGTCCGGGGTCAATTAAACCCTTAGGGAAGCTCCAGTGTTTATTTTGGGAATGCTTGGTCAAAAGCACTTGACCTTGACTATTAAAAACAATGCCACCTGCACTAAATTCTCTCTTCATAAATCAATTTTCAAAGCGCCCCTGGCGGGATCTTAACAAGTAAGCTCCGCTACGGCGGAGAACGAACCCACAACTGGCGTGCCCGAGAGGATTCGAACCTCCAATCCCGAGATCCGGAATCTCGTGCTTTATCCATTGAGCCACGGGCACATACTGTAAGCGGAGGCGGCAGGATTCGAACCTGCGAGCCCTTACGAGCCAATGGTTTTCGAAACCATCTCCATAAACCGCTCGGACACGCCTCCAAATATATCCAACCACCTTAATTTGCTCTAAATAATCTGCCAAACCGATTGAAAATACCCCTTAAACCGGATTGATGCCTTATGTCCTTTTCTATTCTTTCTCTCAATTCCAACCACCTCTTTATTTGCTGTTCCGTACAATCCAGAAGGCCAATGCGGCGAGTTACCGCACTTCCATCCGGGTATCTTGTGGCTTTATAGACATAAAAGGTTTCTTCCGCATCAGGATCACCCTCAAAACTCGTAACATTACAGTTACCAGTATAATAAGTAAACTCAATTGTCTCTAATTTTTTCATAACCTGCGCCCTCGGCGGGACCTTTGCTTCGCAAAGCATAGTGCACTTCATTTGCACTATGAGCGAACCCACCAAGACCAGCGCGCCTGGAGGGAATCGAACCCCCAACCACATGGACCGCAACCATGCGTTCTGTCCATTGAACTACAGGCGCAAACAGGAGTATTGTACTATAAAACTAAGCTCGAAAACAGTAAATTGATCGCAGTGGACAATTCGGCAGAGAGTATCCGTTAAAGAGGTGCGGTCGTACCGAATTAGCCCAAAAATTAGTGATGAATATTCTCCAGGGGGAAATGTTTTTGCAAGGATTCTGACCATTTTTCCATCCAAGACTTATAAGGCTTTTCATGAAACGGCAAAAAGCGGGCCACTATCTTTTTAACTTTTTCCTCGTCTTCCTCCCTCAAAACCAACATCAGTTGAACCGGGAATCTAAGCATTGTTTGAATATACAACACCTTTGAGCCGTCTTTTTCTTTAAACCAAAATGAATCTAAAAAATGCCAAAAATAGAAATCCTCTCCCACAGTTATGCCTTGAGTAGAAATTGTATAAGTAATCTCCTTCGGCGGCACAAAAGCTAAGACATAAGCTACAAAAGTAAAGGACAATATCACTCCAATCAGTAAAAACTCCTGAGCCAGAAAAGCAATCATGATTAAAAGTATTGCTAAAATAGCAATAGTGGTGTAATAGGAGCGGTCTTTTTTCCTAAAAGGCCTGGCTGGAGCCTGCCAAGACATCAGAGTTTTAATCTCTTCTGCCTCCATCATCTTAGGCGTGAAAAATTCAGGACGAGCAGATCCTTCCGGGTGCTTTTGTTTATGTGCTTCTTGTTTAGGATGATCCTTAGGCATTTGTTTTTAGTTTAACCTGAAAGAGGTTTTATGTAAAGCGGTGGGGGTGAGATTCGAACTCACGGTCTCTTGCGAGACAGCGGTTTTCAAGACCGCCGCACTAGGCCACTATGCGACCCCACCCTAATGGCGGATAAGTCCACCGAAGCTTTTAGCGTAGGCGGAGAGGGTGGGATTCGAACCCACGATACCCTTGCGGATATAGCTCGTTAGCACCGAGCGGCACTCGACCACTATGCGACCTCTCCAAACAGCTTCAATTTTAACAGAAAGTGAGATTCTTATCTAGCCAGTGTAACAGCCCAAACTTTTTTGGCTCCATGTCTTTTCAGAATATAACAGCATTCTCTTAAGGTTGAACCGGTGGTCCAGACGTCATCAATCAGCAGAATATTAGGAGATTTGGATATTGGGATATTAGGAGAAATAGCAAAAGCATTAAAAATATTTTGTTTTCTTTGTTGGCCTTTTAGCTTAACTTGGGACTTGGTATAGCGAATGCGTTTTAAGCCATCACAATAATCTAAACCCAGTTTTTTGGATAAAATTTGTCCAATGAGTGAAGACTGATTAAAACCTCTGTCATTACCCCTCCACCAATGTAAAGGGATAGGAATTATTGCCCATCCCGCTCCTTGATCTTTCTTAATTTGGTCTAAAACAAAGGGCTGGTATTTAACCCAATATTCAATCAAAATATCTACCAAAGCTTCTGTCAATCCGCGGACTCTACCATACTTTAACTGTTTAATGGCTTCTCTTAAGGAACCTTGATAGATACCCAAGCTCCAAAGTCCATCTAAACCATATCGCCTTTTACAAATCGGGTGGGTTTGACCTCCCACGGCCAGCTTTTCGCAGCGAGGACAAACCAAATCCGTTTGAAGAATATTAGAAATACAATCCTGGCAAAAATAGGTATCTAATTTCTTACAACCAACACATCTTTTGGGGAATAAAAAATCTAAAATTAGGTTCACAGAATTTGCTTTTTGCTATAGTATATGATATAGTACACCTTACGGGGATGTATAGTCTCGACAGGATTGCTCTTTAAAAACTGCAAGCTGTTAAGGATACATTAAACATAAAATATTGTATCAAAACACAAACGCCAATAAATTTGTGCGTTCCGCTGTTGCATTCGTGCAACAAGCACTTGCTCCACAAGTTCGTGTAGCATACGCCTAAGCGGTATTCTGGATGATCCCTTTCAGGCTGGATCGCCAGGATAAGTACCCAGTCTGAATGCAGTTGTGATATCTAATCCATATTCGCAACAAAGAAATTTGGATTAAGCGTTAATCTTCCTGCTGACGGGTTACAAATTAACGCTCAAAAAATACATCAGCTAAGCTTGTAGAAGTTTTAAAAGTCACAATTTTGGACTCGGCTCACAGCCGACATCTCCACAAGATTGATTTTTTGATCCAAATTTGTCATAGTTAAGTTATGACAAACCCCCGAATTCAAATGGAGCAATTAGGGATGTCTCCTAGTAGAGCACGAGCTCAACTTATAAGGATACTTTGTTTACCTTTGCGAAGCGCCTTCACCTAGATACTTGTTTTCAATGCGGTCAAAAGATTGAAAAACTGGAAGATTTTACAATAGATCATAAAAACCCATGGTTGCATCAAAACCCGCAGTTATTCTGGGATGTGGAAAATATAGCATTCTCTCATCACTTATGTAACTCAGCAAAAGCTAGACCAGCAAGTTCTCGCTGTGAAGCCGGGAATCATTGGTGTAATCACTGCAAACAATGTTTACCAGTTACCATGTTTGGTCGAAGAAAACAGAAAGGTTACGCAGCGCTGCGGAATTATTGCAACCCATGCCGTTCTATCCGTCGAAAACTTGGAATGTCGTGGTAACTTTACTCTTTCCCCCTAAGCTCCTGTTCTACTCTTCTTATATGATCTCTTTCTTTAATAATCTTCCTGTGATCAAATTCTTTTTTACTCTTAGCCAAACCTATTTCTACTTTAAACCGGTTATTTTTCTCATACATAGACACCGGTACTAAAGTCACACTTTTACCGGAAGTTTTTCCTATTAAAGAATCAATCTGAGCCTGATGTAACAGTAATTTCCTGGTCCTTTGGGCATCATAGTCCCTATCCGAAGCTTGATTATATCTTGGGATGTTGGCATTGATTAAAAAAGCCTCCCCGTTCAAAACCCTAATATGGCTCTCTCCTAAATCAATTCTCCCGGCTCTAATTGATTTAACCTCAGCACCTGATAGGACAATTCCTGCTTCTGTATGTTCTAGAATGTGGTAATTATGGAGGGCTTTCTTGTTAACAATCTTCATAGCCATCAGTCTTCAGCTATCAGCTTTCAGACTCTAATTATATCAGTCTGATGACTGATAGCTGACGACTATTTCAACTCTACTTGAAATATCTTACTTCCCTCAAGCAAATAGACTTTCTTATTTTTCTCATCTACTACCAAATCTGTGGCTGTAGCAAATTTATCCCCGCTAATTTGACCTTTATAAGCGCCTGTTTTGGTTAAAGTCAAAAGCCGGGAATTACCAGAGTCCAGAAGATATAGATTATCCGTATCGGATGAAACAAAAAAACTCTTGGGATCTTTAATCTCCTTATCCAATCCTCCCAGCGAAAAGTTGTCTTTATCTCCTCTGGTAAACCGCAAAATCTCTCCCCCGCTTTTTAACACATACACTGAAGATTCAATCTGCATCCTTAAAGCCCCGTTAAAATCTACTTTAGTATCCTTATTCAAGTATTCTCTCTTATCCGAGTATCCCTCAGAAGTTGGTAAATACTTCCAGATCTGATTCTTATTTTTATCCAAAAGGTAAATATTGCCGGCAAAGCCGTATATATCGGCAATCTCACCCCAATCGTCGTCGGCCTTAGCGACTGTAGATAGCTTTGAATTGGTAGTATCAATCTTTAAGATCCCCTTATCTACCGAATAAATAAAAGAGAGCCCTCCGTTCAGGGAGGCTAACGGCGCATCACCTAACTGTTCCGACCCGGCCAAAATTTGGTTGCTCTTTTTGACCAAATCTACTGCTACCAAAGTTTTCACCCCAGGATCTAAAAGCAAAAGCTTCCCCGCCGATAAACTTAATTTGTCAGCGCGGAAGTTCTTCTTGACTAAGTCCAAATCCAAAAATACGGGGAAGTCAGATACACTGGACTCTTGTAGAATTGAAGATGATTCCTGTTCTAGTTGTTTTTGAAAATTTTGCGCCTCGGAGTCTTCCGGCTTTAACTTTAAAGCCTTGTTAAGTTTATCCTTGGCCGAATCCAATTTATTTTTGGCCTCAAGCGGATTTAGGGTGGCCAGGCCTTTTGCCCCATTAAAATCATCTTTTGCTTCTTGTAGCATCTGGGTAAATTGCAACTGCTTCTCAGCATCGCGGCTCAACTTAAACTTATACCCTGCACCCAAAGCAATAATAGCGATCAAGATAACTGCTACGGCTAATCTGCCTCTGCCGCTTCTTGGAAAATACCTTCCCAATCGCTTAAGACTAGTGAAGGTATTACTTAAAATAACTTGAAACAAAACGAATGGTTTTTTCGGATAATCTTCACTAACCTTTTGTTCTGTATGTTCTATATGATTCTCTTGACCTATGACTTCAGAGGGGAGAGCTGAAATTTCCATATCCTCTTCTGTAACCTCTACTACCAAGGCGGCTAAACCTTGATTTTCTAAATCAGAGTCTCGATATTGAGATTCCTCCTCCGGCGCTTCGGAGGGGGAATGGGAAATTGATTGTGAAATCGTAACCGATTCGTTAATTTTACTCCCCACTTCTTCCTCAAACCTTTCAATAGGCAAACTTAATGATTTTTCAAGCTCTCCTCCCAAAAACGTCACCAAGCTAGTGGTAGATAGGAGTATCCTATCGCCAAAAGATACGAACCCGGAAATTAACTGAGAAGGCGCGCCTACCGATAAAAGGGGTGATAGTTTTTCTCCTCGTTTTAGGTAAACTTCAACTTGCCCTTTTCCAATAAGGTATAGCGCTTTACCGGAAATGGCTGCTAAACATAAATCAAAATCATTATCCTTCGAAAATTTTTTCTCAGCCTCCTTAAAAGTCGCATTTAACTTCTCCGCTGCTCCTCCCTCAAGCTCAAAATAGAAATCTTCAAGTTCAGAAAGGACGATTCTTCCCTTGGTAAAGGCATCATCACATCTCAGTTCTAAAACTGCAAGAAAACTATCCCCGTCCCTCGTTGAAGAGGTCGCTTGAGCGGCTTTTTGATCAGTATTCAGTCCAATAACTTGTGCTATCTTGAGCTTCATCACAATATTCCCCAAGCCAAAACAATGAGTCCAATTGCAAAACCGGCATGAATTATCGAAAAAGCTTTAAGGATCGGTGACACTTTTGTAATCAAAGTTTTACTCATTAAATCCACCTGTCTGACAACTATTAAAGCAAATATAGCGTAAAACACTAAAATTATCAAAATAGCAACTTTTAATAACATCATAGTTATTTCAAAATCAAGAGTATCAGTCGGGGTGGTGGTAGGCATCTCTCCCCCTTCCGTAAATTTTATGCGCTTCGTCTAAGATAAAATCCGCCACATGGTGCGGCCTTGGCACAGAGTGGAAGTCAATATTTCTCGAAGCACCTGCTGTCTGGATAAAAACATTTCCGTAATGAAAAATAGAATTTAAAATCCCACCCATGGAAGAGGCCGTATCTTCGATATTTCTAAGAGGGGCTACATCAATATTTTTAAAAAGTAGTGAGTGAAAATCTATATCAACAAGGTTTTTCTCGGTCACAATGTAGACATTAAAATACCAATTCAAAAAGCCTTCAAAGGTAATTATTAAAACTAACAGGTAATTAATGATTAGAAATACTATTTCAAACGTTTGAGGAATTGTTGACAAATCCAGGTGAAGAAATTGAAAAACTAAAGGAACAAAAAATGGCACCAAAAAAAGCAAAACAGCAGGGATGATCCACTTTAAGTTGGTGATCGGATGGGCCCGCAGAAGTAGAAGTATCTTCTCGTCATTGTCCTGGCCTTCAAAACTGCAATCTGTGGGATGTTCTACATATGCGGTAAACATTAAGCTCAAGTATACTACTTCTTTTCCACATTAAACAGCGGTCCGACTATGGCAATATTGGCAGGCGCTCTCACATTAAAGAAATTTCGAAACTCGGTGGCATTAAAACTCTCAGACCTACCATCGCCCGAAATTGTCACACTGGTAACCATTCCTGAACCGAAGTCCGCCGATACGGTTACTTCCGAAACACTGTTAAAAGGTGTTCCCCCCCTGTTTCTTAGCTCTTGTTTGACCCTTTCAAAATCCCAGGTGTCTTTTCCTTCCGGATTCGGCTTATCTGTCTGGTATAAGTGTTCTGATAAAGAGCTATCCCGCTTTGTCAGCATAATCACATTTACAATATCAGCCACCTCTTCCGATTTAAGCCAGGCTGATTTCCCGTACTGGGAACGGAAGCCTTGCGCGGCATAAAAACAAGGGGAATCCTTATCGTAGGCTTTTGAAAAAAGGTCACTGAAGTTGCCAATATCACCCTGAGTGTCTCTGACTCTCTTCGTAAAAGACCTCGCTCCCCAACCGATATCGGAAGCGGAATAAGTATAACCCCCATCGGTTGAAGAATACCAGGCAGAAATCGGCGATCCTCCTGACACTAAAGTTTTACCCTCGGTGGATTTGACTGCTTGCTCCCAATTTCCGCCTTTACTGCCACCTTTGTAGACCTGACAGGCTTGGGTGGTGCAAATTTCTTTCGAACCGTTATTGGTATAAGACAGGGCATAAGAACGGGCAGCAATAGCCTGAGCTTTGAGTGCCTCCATTGGCCAGGAATCCGGCATCTCATATATTCCTAAAAGATATTGTTCCAAAGGCATGGAACCATATCCTTGGACTGAAATATTTATATTCGGCCTAGTCTCAAAATTAAAGTCTGCAAAATATGCCCTCAAAATATCTTCATGATTTTGGCCTGCCTGGGCCCTGCCTAAAACCCCGTATTGATTCATGCCGACCCGGTGCGGAATCCCAAAAGTAAAGAAGGCGTAAGCCGGCCTAAATCCAGGATCTAATTTTCTATCATCGGTACAAAATAGCGGGCCTGCGCCCAGCGATGTAGGCAGATTCAAAGATGCCTGCCTTTGCGCGATTATTTGTTGCTGTCTGGCGGAAAGTTGGGCAATTTGCTTACTAAGATCTGCTTGGTATGCCTTGGCTTTGCTGACTTCACCGCCAATAAATTTGGCATTTTTATCAACCTCTTCCTGGAATACAGCCAAGCGAACCTTGTCCTTTTCCAATTTCTCTTTTTGGGTCAAAAGATCCACGACTTCGGCTGTGATAGAGGAAATAATTTGACGATCTTCTCTGGTGACAGTTTGGCGGTAAGAGAGCTCCCTAAATAGATCCCCTGCTTGAATAGAGGAAAAAATTATCGTTAGAGGATCTGTCAGATATGAACGAATATAGTAAGCCTTGACTCTAGTCTCCAAAAGGGCTTGTTGTAAGGCTATCTTGTCCTCTCTAACATCTAAATCTTTTTGTTTTTGTTGGATATTCAAAGACAAGTTATCTAAATTGACCTGGATTTGATCTAACTGGCGTTTTAAGGATTCAAGTTGTCCTTCTAGAGGTTTGGTGGCGGAAACAGATAACTGCCGGGCATGATTTAGCTCATCAATCTGTTTTTGTAAATCCTCTATCTCATCAGCATTAACAATTGGTAGTAAGTAGTTTGTAGTAAGCAGTAAGGACAAAAAGATTAAAGATACTGCGACGATCTTCTTAACAGAGGGCATGTTCTCAATTCTACCATTGCCAGCTACAAACTACCAACTACTAGCCACTAACTTCTCTTTATGCTAAGCTGAAGGTAATGTCCAAAAAAGTCTTTTATCTGACTACTCCCTGCTGAATATATTGACGGATTAAACTTTGATAAGGCACATCCAATTTAGCTGCCTTTTCCTTAACTTTACCAATCAATTCTTCAGGCAACCTAATAGAAATTAGGCGTTTGGTTCTCCTAAGATTAGGAAACACTATCCCTCTTTTGAAATCTGATGGTTCAAAATATTCAGAAAGATTAAGGTTTGCCCAAAAATCCGCTTCTTCTGATTCGCTTTTAAATTTAGGAACTACCAGTTTCTTTTTCATACAATCCCACCTCCTTCTTGTTAATATCCCTGGAGGAAACAATTCTGATTTTATTCCCTCGCACGGTAAATATCTGATAAAGCAATCTCTTGCTTTTTGTTTGACCAATAATTAAAAACCTTTCTTCAACCAATGAGTGTTCTACATCTTCGTTTTGCACATTATTTCCATCAAAGAAAACCTCTTCCGCTTCTTCCGGTATAATATTATGCCTCGCTATATGGACAACATTTGCTTCATCCCATTCAAATCTAACGATCTTCCCTATTTTAGCGATAGCCATTCTATATATACAATGTATATACAAGTATAAAATAACTGCGCTGGCTTGTCAAGGTCTATTTTTTTTAATTCATCAAAAATCTTGAGACCAACGAATTTTGTAAAGCAAAATTAATTACGGAGGTGTGGCATGAGCAGACCCTAAATCCTAAAACGCGCTAAGCCACAATTATGTAAACAAAACACTAATTGTGGTAATCTTAAACTTAATGTCCAAAGTTTTCATTCTAGTTATTTTATCCCTCTTTTTGTTGCTTTTTGAGAAAAACTTACAAGCACGAGAACCTGTTCCAGTCGTGAATCCGGGACCAATCATTAATACTGAACCTACTGAACCACAAGCTGCACCTGCTACCGACTCTAATAATCCACCACCTGAACCTGTCACAAACTCAGGCCCCACCACTACCCAACCCACTACTAATACACCTCTAACAAACGCTGGCGGTCCATCAATATCAGCTATTGGGGACCTTTCTGTTGGAGAACAAAAATCAATAGAAATCTCAGGACTTAATAATAAGCAAAAATATGTTTGGAAAGAATCTAAACTGACCAATGTTTTTCTAAATCAGTTCAGAAACCCATATACTGAAATACTTTCTAATTGTTTTATTTCTGATGACGCCGGCAAGATCCAAAATAATATTGGCCCTTATTTAAGACCGGGTATCTATCGTTTAACTATCTCTACAGCAACCTCTGTACCAGACGAATGCAAACCTTCAGGCAATCCTATATCCTCTCAAGAATTCAGCGTTGGAGGAGAAACTGGCACAGAATGTTGTCCTTCAATGTTTCCTTTTTATGACACGGGAAGGGATACCTGCAATAAAGACGCCGTCAACATACCAAGTCTTCCCCTAGGTCTTCCATCAGGACCTACAACAATACCTACTCAATGCAAAGCTGCTGGAAATTATTGTGAGCCGGACTCGCTGAAATGTTTTAAAACTAAAAGCTTGGTAGTGAATTCAAAGATATGTGTGAATCCCGATGACCCGAAATATGACCCCAATTTTGATAAGAATAAATATGCTATATGTCCACTTGCTGGAGGAAAAGTAATCATCGGTTGCAGTGCTGACCCAAATAATCCACATCCAGGTATTGCCACGGCTATTGGCTGTATTCATACCAGTCCGGTGGAATTTACCAAAGATTTAATGACCTTTCTTATCGGCATTTCCGGGGGTCTGGCATTTTTGATGATGTTACTCGGAGCATTCCAGATGCTAACCTCTGCCGGGAATCCGGATACTTTGGCTGCAGGAAAGAGCAGGTTAACCAGCGCGGTGATAGGGCTTTTGATAGTGATTTTTGCTACTCTTTTGCTGCAAATTATCGGATTCGATATACTAAAGATACCCGGATTCGGGAGATAGAACATTTATGGAAAAATTAGCTTTACAATTACCCGGTGGGAATACCATACCTCCACCAACAGGTTTAAAACCTGACTTTCAAGACTTGGCCAGTTTAATAACTCCCCTGCTAAACATTATCTTTTACTTAGCTTTATTCCTGACCTTTTACTACCTGATTTGGGGGGCGCTGTCTTATATCATGGCCCAGGGCCAAAAGGAGAATCTGGCCAAGGCCCGGGCCAGGATCACCTGGGCCCTGATCGGGCTGATGGTGACGCTTTTAGCATTCTTTATAGCCAAGTTTATCGGCGAAGTATTTACACCCAAAGGAGGACTGCCATTCTAATGAAGTTCAAAGTTGTCCTATGCTTACTACTAACTACCAGCTACTTACTACTAATTCCTCCCGCTTATGCTGCTTGTGTTGAACCGGGGATAGGTGTCAAAATCGGGGAATGTTTTGGCTTTGGGCAATTCACATCTTTGGGGGATGCCACAAGTTTATTAGTTACTCCCCTATTTTCTTTAGCAGCAGCAGTAGTCATCCTCTATTTTCTCTGGGGGGCTTTTAAATATATCACCGCCAGAGGACAAAAAGAAGAACTGGCCGCTGCCAGACAAATACTTATTCATAGTATAATCGGGTTTATAATACTTATGTTCGCATTCTTAATCCTGCAATTTTTGTTATCTTCTTTGTTCGGGATTAGCGGCTTTCTAATCCAAGGTTAATTTTGTTCTCTATAAATCAAGGCCCACCGACTCCTGGCCCGGCAGCCGGTCCACCGCCGGCTCCACCACCAAATCCGCCTCTAATTCGTCCCATAAAACCTCTGATCTGATTTCTTCCAAAATAAACTGCTGCACTCAGTCCGCCAAGAATGCCTACCTCTAATATCCTATCCCAGGGGAATCCTCCACCACCGCTACCGATTGTTTCCTTGGGCGCTATGTAAGTGGGCACTGGTTTTGGGATCCGGGTAGCAGTGGGTAACGCTTGAGCCGTAGCGGTCGCTTTGATCTCTGCCTGTCTTTTGCCCAAAGCTTCAAGCCTGATCGCTTCCGCTGTGGCTGCAAGTTCAGCTGAACGATTAGGTGTTGGGGTAGAGGTAGAAGTTGGGGTAGGACTCTGTGTTGGCGTGGATGTCCTGGTGGGAGTGATGCGCAAAGAGTTAATTTGCTCAGCGATAGCTGTAGCTGTTGCATTGAGAGCTTCCAGTTGTTTTTCTTTTCCGATTCGCTGTTTCTCTTTTTCAAGTTGTCCTGCCGCAGCGGTAACAGTGGCCTGGGTATTTGCTATCCGGGTAGCCAAAACGTCAGGTGTAGGTGTAGCAGTCGGCTTTGGAGCAACAGTCGGCGTTGGCGTACCGTCTGCGGCACTAACGGGTTTTGATCCCTGATCAATCCCCAAACCCATCGCCAAAATCACCAAAGAAGCTCCTCCTGTCAGAGCGATTCGTTTTCCCAATTTTTCCGCTTCCAAGTTCCTCATAATTTGAAGCGAATCATAGCATAATCACCTTCGTTTTGTCAAATTATAGGCTACTTTATTGGCATCTTTTTAATTACTGTTGTATAGTGATAATATATATTTCGATGATTAAAAAAAGCTTGATTCTGTTAAAAACTTCTCTTCTCTTAGTAATTAGCCTATCCTTTTTAATAAATACCCCTGTTGTTTCAGCTATGCAACTCGGAGCTGGCGAAAGATGCGGCCCCAACTCCCCGAGTCCCGGCATACCCTGTATTGATGGATATGACTGCTTATTTGATCAAGCCTCAGGTTATAACCTATGTCTACCATCGCCATTTAGTTCAACCTTTGGCAAAATTGAACCCCCCGATCCGTTGAAAGGCTTTTTAGCAAAGGATCCCACCGGAGCAGGGGCAATCAGCCAGTTTTTATCTAATTTTGTGGCCTTAATATTCTCTTTAGCCGGAGTAGTTTTGGTCTTGATGATACTTTGGGGAGCATTTGACTGGATGATTTCCGAGGGAGACAAAGAAAAGGTAGCAGCTGCCCGCAGTAAAATCATCCATGCGGTGATCGGCATATTCCTTTTTGCCGTGGCTTTTGCCATTATCCAACTGCTGGGACAATTTACGGGGTTTAAATTTTTTGTTGGACAAAAGTAATGACTTGACAAGTGCTTTGTGATATAGATATAGTTAAGTTAGAGATGAAAAAATTAGCATTTCTTGGTTCCACAGCTTTATCTCTTTTAGCCCCTGTACAGGCTTTTGCTCAGGATGCTCAGGACAAGATTCAAATAGAACGACCTAAGGCAGGATTTGTAACACTGGGCAATGCCATCTCCAACATATTATTCCTTGCTTTCGCGATTGCCGCTCTAATAGTCTTAATCATGTTAATAATTGGCGCCTTTGAATGGATTACCTCTGGCGGAGACAAGGAAAATGTGGCCAAAGCCCGCAATAGAATCATCAACGCTCTTATCGGTTTGGCTGTTTTGGCAGTCGCGTTTGCCTTGGCTAATGTATTTGCCCAATTCACAGGAATAAACCTTCAAAATCTCACCATCCCCAGCCCAAATCCCAGCGCCTCAGGGCTATAGCTTAAAAACCCTCTGATAGGTTGATCTTCAAAACTAATAGTGTTAATTTTAAAGTATGGGACCAGAACCGGCCGGTTTGACAGAACTCGAAAATCTATTCGGCAATATTATTTCCGTGATAGTGGGACTAGGGTTTATCGCCATGTTAGTCTTAATTGTAATGGCCGGGTTTAAATACTTAACTTCCGGCGGAGAACCCAAAGCCATTCAATCTGCTCACCATACTCTTATCTGGGCGCTTTTGGGGATACTTTTTATGGCAATCGCCTGGTTAGTCCTACAACTAGTTTCTAATTTTACCGGAATTGATGTCACGGTATTTGATATAAAAACCCTCTGCAAAGATGCCACAGGAGGCTTGTCATTTTGCCCATAAATCTGCTATACTTTTATTTATGCAACTAGATTTTCGCATTGAAATATTTAAAGAAGGCAAACACTATGTGGCAGTGGCTCCTGAGCTTAATGTTTCCAGTTTTGGCAGCACCCAAAAAGAAGCTAAGAATGCACTCCGCGAAGCAGTAGAGCTTTTTTTAGAAGAGTGTAAAAGAATGGGCACGCTGGACGATGTATTAATTGAAGCCGGATTTAAGCCTAAAAAGAGACAGTGGCGCAGTAACGACCCCTTGATAACAGAGCGTATGGCTTTGGGAATTTAAATGCCAAAAATTGTCCCTCTTAATTATAAAAAATTAATCCAGATTTTTGAGAAAGATGGTTTTCAAATTTCCAGAACAAAGGGTGATCATATCTCCATGACAAAACCGGGGGTCATTCGGCCGCTTGTCATCAAAACCAGTCCACATAACGTAGCGGTAACCCATATCCGGACTAATTTAACCACAGCAGGAATTTCAAGAGAACGGTATTTTGCATTACTTGAAAAGGTCAAGTGAAACTTGCAATAGGTTAGTTGTTTGTTTTACTGTTAATATAGAATCTATGTTTGCCCGAATCTTTGCCCTACTGCTAACTACCAGCTACCTATTACTAGCTACCCCTGCTTTTGCCCAGACCCCTTCGACAAGCTCAGGGCAAGCTGCTACCCCCTCTGCTATCCCAGCTACCAACTACCAACTACCAGCTACTATCCCCCCCACCTCCCCTCTCTATACCGACCTTTTGGTCAACAACATGTTCCATACTTTTTCCTGTCTGGCTATCGGGCAGTCAGTCATCGGCCAGCCCTGTTTAACCTACCAGATGACCAGAAATGCCCAGGGTATGCTACAAGGAGTTCCGGTGCTTTCCCAAGCTAATTTATCCGGAGGGACCTTAGGGGCTGTCACTTCTGTCATAGGAATGTTGTATGAAAACCCGCCTGTCCGGACGGCAGATTATTTGGCTTCGGTTGGCACCGGCCTAGGAATTGTTAAAGAGGCAAAGGCCCAAGGAGTAACCGGATCAGGGGCCGCAGTCTTAAACCCCATCTTAAAACTTTGGCAAGTCTCCAGAAATATTTCGTATGTCATATTAATCCTCATTTTCTTAGTAATCGGGTTAATGATAATGTTTAGAAATAAAATTAACCCCCAAACAGTCATCACTGCCCAAACAGCCTTGCCCGGACTGGTCATCGGCCTGGTTATGATCACCTTTTCCTACTTTTTCGCCGGCCTGATTTCCGATTTTGCCTTTGTAGGAACAAACATTGTTGGTTATTATTTTGCCGCAGCTCAAGGAAAGACAGATGATGCAACGAGGGTAAATTTGGTACAGCAAATCTCACCCGAAAGTGTTTTAAGTATTTTCAGTCGTTTTACCGGTATTATTAATCGAGATAATGCCACAGATGCCTTAAATTCTATTTGGAATGGGTTTGATGATAACGTTAAAAACACTCTTAGTCTCTTAATAGGAATTCTGGTAACTCAATTTGTTTCTCCTTTGGCTGGATTTGTCCCGCCCCCTGCAGGGTTATTGGTAGGTCCAGCACTCAGCGTAGCTGCAGGAGGAGCTGTAGCCACTTTTCCCACCTTCTTTTTAGGATTAATATTAGGTTTTATTGCCACACTGGCATTAATCTATGCCATGTTAAAACTAGCATTACGTTTGGTTAATAGTTATATAACGATTATTTTTTTGACATTAATCGCGCCGTTTCAATTCCTTTTTGCTTCCTTACCGGGCAGACAAGGAGTTGCCACCGGCTGGATGTTAAACATATTGGCTAATGTTTTAGTATTCCCAACAGTCTTAGCCGTATTTTATCTTGTAGCATTTATCCTGGGACAATCTTTCGGCCCGCTTAAAGTTTCCCAGTTAAATCAAACAGGAGGTGGTAGTTTCGTACCTGTGGCGTATGCGCAGGAGAAATTTAACATTATAGGAAATAATACTTTTCCTTTATTCGGGGGAATGAATTTAGAATTTATCAGGGTTCTTTTGGCTTTTGGACTTCTCATGGCTCTTCCTACTATTCCGGATATAGTTGTAAAAAGCATTGGCAAAGCCGGTCAAGCAGGGCAAATGATCGGGCAAGAAATCTTCAGCGGTGCCAGAAGTGGCCAAGGATACTTCGGCAGAGCCACCGGAGCAGGCTTGGGATTTGGACAATCTGCTAAAACAAGTATTTGGGGAGAAAAACAGTTCTCTAGAAATGCGGAGGGGAACTGGGTAGTTACTTATGGAAAGCCTGGTGCGATTGATATATTTAAAGGACGAATCGATATGAATGCAAAGCCCGACGGCAGATCCCACCCCACCGGAACAGTAGGAAGTTAGTCCTTATAAATAAGATTGGGGTCGGGTCGGACTATCTGCTTGTCTCGCGCGACAAATGCTTGACGAACTATTGGAGGTATTTTTTCTCCCTGATTCAGTATGTTTTCTTTTTCATATTTGTCTGTTTTTGAGTTTAGAGTATACCAGAAGAATCCTTCTTCTCTCATAAATTCCAAAAGCCCTCTTCTTCTAACAGTTTGTAAGGCTTTTTTTACATCCGAACGCATATTTGGATCATCCCAAGTTTCTTCATTTAGCAGTGCTCGTCCTTTTTGTTTTTCCGTATCATTTAATACTTTAGAAAGAATCAAAGCTCCTTCCTGAGCTAATCTGTTTCTTTCGTAATCCCTTAAAATTAAGTACTCCGCATCCATCATGCCAGTTTCTAGCATTCGCAAGGACTGTTCGCAAGCTATTTCAGGAGAGTAACCTAACCTTTGAATAATACCCCGTTCTCCTTTAGCAATAGATTCTCTCATCAGCCTTCTGAAGGCATACCATCTTAAGGTATTTTCATAAGCATAGTTTCGCGGTGCATTGCCAATCCGATTTTCTTCCACTTCTTTTTCTACTTTAAGCCAGGTGACAAAATTTTTAAAAGTCTGATATGTAATTTTATAAAATTCATCTGATTTTATCTTCGCCCTAGCTGCCATTGTGTAGTAATCAATATAAGTCAGTTGCCTGACTCTTTCCACTTCCGGATCGTTGAGCGAGCGTTCCCCTGATCGTACTTGGTTCATAAAACCGACGTATTGACGTGTGTACTCTAGGCCTAAACTAAGTTTCTGCACGTCTTCTGCTGCCATGCCACGAAGCCAATCAGCCACTGTATATGCCCCATCAAAAGGCTCAATTAAAAACCCAGGGGTGAATTGGCCTTCACCCAAACTTCCGCCGGTCAAGGCTTTCCTAGCCTTATAAGCTGCTGCCTGTGCTCTGGCATTTTTAGGCATGTCTGTTGGATCAAAAAATCTTTGTTTGTGATATTCAACCTCATTTCTTCTTTTGATAAAATTATTTAAACCCCAAATGCCGGGAGCGCCAAGCCCCCACACTCCTAAAGGAAGAAAGTTTATGCCTGCAAACGGGATGTATTCTACAAATTTAACGCCTCCGCTGGTGGACATATTGTATTCTGCCTCAGTTACCATAGTATTCTCTGCCACATCTCCTTTATTAACTACCCTCATCCTATCTTCCATTACTCCAGGTTCACCCCAATCATCAGACATGGTAAATAAAGAAACAGCCGGTTTAGGTTTAGGCACCTGTTGTCCGTTTATTGTTATCATAATAATATTACCTTTCTCGTCTCGCTCCGGCACAATTTTTCCATCAACATCACGTTCATAAAAAGGGTATCTGCCTTCCATAAATTCTTCTGCGGCCCGCCTCATTTCCGAAAACTGAGCCCTTCTGCCTCTTTCCAAATATTCATAAATTTCCTTCTTGTAGTCAGCGAAGGGAAGACCGGGAGCAACTTCTACCCCATATTCTGCCAACAACTCCCCAAAAGCCTTAATCATAGAGTTATCCAAAACAGCATGCGACCAGACAGGCCATCTGCCATTGACTAAACCTTTAGCTTTATACGCGTGTGTGGCTACAAACTGACAATCACGTAATCTTTCTCTTAAATCTTTGGCTGCCTTCCCTAAAGTTTGATTTGCGGCAGTAATTTCAGTCTGATCGCCGGAAAGTTCAGCCCGGTATTTGGCTTTGAACGCCTGACGCTTCACTCTCCTCAAAGGTTCTATTTCGTGTTCTTCATCTGCAATCGCCTTGGCTAACCGAGCCTCGATGACATCCGAAATGCGCAAACTTTTCCTCTCCGGATCTACAATAATAGCTTCACCATTAGCATCTTTCTCAACCTCCACTTCGTGTGTTTGGGGGTTTATCCTCCCTTTAATAAGACCCAACAATACACTGGTTTCATCATCAGCTAACCTGCCGGTATACTCTCCTGCTTTTGGACCTTTTGGCATAACCATCCTAATTCTCATTCCGCCCAGTAAAGAAGATTCCATTAAAAATATCGAAAAGCTTCTGGCCAGTTCAAAACCAAATCTGGCATCTTCTTTGCGTCCTTTCTTAAGATCTTCAATCCTAGCCTTACTTTCGTCATCGCTCGCCTCAGGCAGATATGCTTTTTCATACATTGCTTCTCTTTCTTCTTCTGTTAAAGAACGGTCGATGACTTTTGCCGCTCTGTCTATCTTTATCCGAACTCTATCCCAGCCACTTGCATACCACTTCGGCAGGTGGTCTTGAATCCGGTTTTTGTTATAATCTCTCATCCAATCCCAGGCTATACGGTCACACTCTGTTGGATTGCCGCTTTGCTTTGCCTGATCAAACCGTGCCAAAGCATTTGCACAGGTTTCTGCAAAATAGCTGTTCTCTTGACTGAGCATTCCCATTTGTTGCCTTATTCTGCTCCTTATGGCTTTCTGTCTGTTTGTTACTCTTGTTGCAACAATCTGATCTTCAATCCATCTTTTGCTCTGGTCAGAATCAGGATCCGCAAGACCTTGCCGCAGTTGAGCACGGAGGATATCTTTGTGTACCTCTGCCAAGTCAGACAGCTCTCCATCTGATAATGGCCGCCGTATACGCTTTTCTATCCTCTCTATCTCCTGTCTGGTAATAAAATCAAAGCCGTCTTCCCTGTCCAGCAGCTCTTTCGTCCCACGAAAAACTGCAACACGCAAATCATGCCTTCTTAAAGCTTCCGCATCTCCGGTCGCTGCAATCCTTTGCCTGACTATATCTCCAGGGTCTAAAAGCAACCTTTCTAAAGGATCATTAGCACTGTATTGCAACTTGTACTCATCTCTGAGTTCAAAAAAACCCTTATAGGCCAGCCTTACATCTTCTTTGTTTTCTTTTGTAACTTGTTCACTTTTTTCTGGGTCTGCTTTAGCTAACTTTGGATCGACAAACAACTCCGGAAAAAGATCCTGGTTATTTGCAAAAATAGTTTCTGTAAAAAAATCTCGGGTTTCAGCCTCCCCCATCAATTTTTCTTGTATTTTTGCCCGATAGTCTTTTATATCCCCTTCTTCTACCTTATCAATATGCCAGTCATGCCCTGTCCA
>MFCP01000020.1:30957-48821 GCA_001776635.1 Candidatus Daviesbacteria bacterium RIFCSPHIGHO2_01_FULL_40_11
CTTTGTATGTTCTTAACCTGTGCATTAGATAAGCTGCATATTTGTTCTCTAAAAACATGGCATTAAAATTCTCGATGAATTTGGCAGCAAACCTTTCTTTAGCCTGCGGTCCGAATTCGGTATTGCCTTTTTTCATTATTTTTTCGTTGCCAAACACATCAGGAGGCCCTTCGGTAAAAGCTATTGCCCTTAAGTATTCAGGATTGGTTTCTAAAATTTCCCCTTCCGGTACTAAAACTTTCTCGCTGTTTATACGAAGAAGGCTATTTTGTAGAAGCATTGGTCCATTGCCTCTGATTTCTTCCAGAAGCTTATTTGTTGTACCAGGGTCACGTTCACCAATAGCAGCCATTCTGTCTTTAACCCAATCCATTGCAGTCAAAATCATATCCCGGGAGCTTTCCGGCCATGAAAATATAGTAATTAGTGATCCGCCCCAATAAGATTCAGCCTGTGTATACCTTTTTTCTGCCGTACTCATCCTATCTCTGGCACGTAGCTTTTTTGTTAATGCAAAAAGTCTTTCTGCAAAAGGATTTTTGATTGTTCTGTTTATACCCTCTTCTTCAAAACCGATTAACGCATTTACCCCATCCCATAGATAGTGATACATACCTCCAATCTCTGCTTTTAGCGGTGCAAGTTCGGCAGCATCATCCAATATTTGTTCCTGCATACGCCCTTTGCTTCTTTCCTGCTCTATCATTGACTCTCTTCCTCTACCTTGCAGTTCGCGTACCCTAGTTTCCTTGATCCTTTTATAGGACTCAAGAATTCTTTTAAAAAGCTCCTTCAAAGGCTTAGCCGGATCATTTTCTGCTTCTTGTTCCAATTGTTCAATCCTTGTCCGGCTCTGCTCTTTGCGTCTTTGAAGCTCAAGCTGCCAAGCGGGAGTTTTCGTAATAGGATGATCCATATAATATTCATAAACTGCTACAGCAGTATTAAACTCGCTTCGGCCTTTTTCCCTGGCCACTTGCTGTTCCAATCTGACTCTTTCAGCATAAGGAAGCAACGGATCATCAGCCTTTGATTGCAACTCAGCCAGTTTTTCTTGAAGTTCTTGAGCTTTAATGCTATCTACTTCAAATCCGTCATCCCATTGTTTGATAATCGTAGAAGCTTTATACAAAACCTCTTCGTCTACGCGTCCCGCATCACCAGTCGTTTTTATTCTTCCGGCAATTTGATTCAACTTAGGATCATCAGCGTAAGTACTTATGTCAAAAGTGACAAATTCAGCAGGAGGAAGAGCAGAGCCTCCTGCTATTTTTAACACCCTGGCAACCTCTTTACCTGTTTTTGGATCAGTGAAAACACTATAGTTATCCTTTTCTGTTACTAGATATTCTCCCCTTCTTTTTGGATCATATTCTGATGAAATAGACCAGGGTTTCTGAGGATTCTGTTCACCAGGAACTTGCGGCGAGATCTGCTTCTCTGTGCTGACTGGACCTGATTGGGATCCTACTGTTGCTCCTTGTTCCGGACTTGGTACTCCTTCTGCCATATTTTCTATTCCTGCCATAGTTTACTTCCCCAGGAAATTCTATGGCATATTCCAGCATAGAACTTCCGGAAATTGCTGTCAACGCATACCCTTTCTTATTAAATGTCTTAACCCTGGTTTTGTTACCACTATTGCCCAACCGCCTCCGGGAGTACGATAGAATGTGGCCTCTCCGAAAATACTTGTCCCTATTGACCTAGCCCCATCAAAGGCGCCGCTGGCTGTTTGGGCAGCATACTTTTGACCCTTCTTGACCCCATCTTTAATCTCACTGGAAATTCTTTCAATTGCCATAATTTTTCCTTTCTTCGGCAAGTTTACACTGAGCGTCAGCGAAATGCTTGATTAAATTCTTACAAAATCCTGACGAAGGGGAAGCTAAATTATTTAGTTAAATCTATCAGTATTTCTTTTGGGGCAACAACTTTAATGGGCTTGAGTATTTTTTTAACTTCTTCTTTAAGCAAATGTTTCTTATCCAAAGTGACCAAATAATCACACTTTGTTAATCTTGCCCCTGCCGCAACATGAATGTCTTCTTCCTCAATCAAACCCTTAAACAGTTCTAATTCAAGCTCGTCAATTCTTTCTCTAACTATAATAGAGTTCTCCTGAATAAATTTTCTAATCTCCTTAGGCCTTTGTCTGATTTTAAGAGAATGCGCCTCTACTTCATCAATCACTGTTTGAGATGAAACGCCCACAACTATGCCCAGCTTAACAAATTCAAGTAATTTGGCTGAGCCGCCCGCAGGTGAAAGTAAAGCTGCAATTATTACCGAAGCATCAAGGTATACTTTAATCACTCTTTTGGGATTTTAATTTTTTCTCTACCTTTTTTGCTAAAGAGTCAGAAAGTTGATCTTCTTCTAACCACGCCTCTATCTCCTCTTTGCTAAAAACTCTGTACGGCACAGTCTCTGACTTAGCTTCTAACATCAGTTTATTGCCCACTTTTTGAGCCTTCACAATATTTCCTTCCTCCAGCCCAAGCTCATCCCTCCACTCTTTCGGGATAGTCACCATCCCTTTACCAAGGATCCTTAAATATTCTTCTTGAGGTTTGTTTGGCAAAACTTGTTTCATAGTTTGAATTTCTAATTTCTTACATTTTAAACTAATTTGGACAATTTGTCAACCGCATCTTTTAACTGCCCCACATTTAGGACAGCTGCCCCCCACTCTAACCACACAAACGATCTCACCGCCGCAAACCGGACAATTTTGGCAATAATCAGGATCTTTGCTGACAGAGCCAGCAAATGTACGGGCGTTTTCGGAAAAAGTTCTAAAAGCCGTCTTTCTTCTGGCAAAACGGATAGGGCAACTGCCCGGTTTAGGCCCTAATATTTGCAGGACAGCCATTTGGGTCTCATCTGAAGGAAACATATACTGCTCGCTTGCTATAAAAAGGTCTTTTTGAACCCTTGTAGCCTCTCTTAAGGCTTCTTTTTTAGCTCTTTGATCCTCCCCTTTCCTCACGCCGTTCCACAAAGCCGGATCGTCAATCAGTTGTTCTAAAATATTAATCCAAGATTTGCCTTGGGTATTTAAAATAAAAGGGGTGGATCTGATCTGATCAGGCTGCGACAGTAACGGCCGATTCTGGCTAAACTGCGCCAGATTTTGGGCAAATTCCAAACATTTCCTTTCACCAAAATCTAATATGATGGCACGGTTAAACAATTTTTTATTCCCTTTTGTGTGCTCTATCTCGCTAATAATTATTTTAGAGGCAGGGTAAACTCCCGGATAAGGAGGGCTGACCCAAGCAATCGCACCCTCGTTGCTGCTGGCTGCCCACTCTTCAATAGAACAGACAGCTTGGTACTCAAGACTACCCAGGGGACCGGTTTTATCTTCTACTACATCCTTAATCCTACATTGCGCAGAAGGAGAAAATAATTCACCATCTCTTGTAATCAAAAAATGATAAGGATCGGGAATTCTTTTAGTCTCAAGGCTTAAAGAAGCCAATTCTTCTATAACTTGTTCTTTGGGTTTGCTTTGCCAAGCTGTAATAAAAGAGGAAATTTCTGGTCGTTCTACTAATGTCGGCATATTGCTCCTGCTCGGGAAATGAAAAATGTGGTCGGTCTCCTGACTTTACAGTTGCGGCACAGTTCCCGAAATTCTCGGGATTCCCTTTTCATCTCTTGTCCTGTACCAGACTGTACGGGACGAGATACCACATCCCCAGCATAGCTTGGGAGTTTTCAATTTTCAAGTACCATTTTACCTAGATTGCCCCAAAATGATCCTTTTTGAGCTTCTTGCAAACACTTTTTTCACGAGGTATATAGATAGTACATGGAAGATCTACATCCTATCCCACAAAATGTCACCTCCTTTCAATTTAAGCTAATCGGAGATATGACTTTGAAACAATTTGTGTACCTCGCCGCCGGTGCCGGTACTGCTTATCTAATATTTGTATTTTCGGCCCATGATTATCCTCTGATGGCATGGCCCCTCATAATCATCTTTGCACTTTTGGGTGTGGCTTTTGCTTTTTTGCCAATAGGCTCAAGGCCGCTAGACCACTGGGCAAAAGCCTTTTTGAAGGCTATTTACTCCCCCACTAAAAGAGTTTGGCAGAAAAATGGCAAAACGTACAAAGAAGATGCTTTATTTGGGAGTCGTTTACTAATGTACCTTGCCGGAACAACTCAGACTACCGGTGGACCAGCAAATCGGCAAACCAGCGGATCAGATACACCGATATACCAACCAGCTGGAACACCGACCCCCCGACCTATCGAACCGCTCCCTACCCAAGAAGAGCTTAGAAAAACAGTAGATCTGGCTCGCCAAGCACAGCAGTTACAAATAAGGATTATCCAAACCGAGCGAACTCTATCCCAAATTAAAGACCAGGCGGGTAAACCTGCCCCTGTCCCTGTAGATTATAGTCAACAAGTAAACAAAACATTGGCTGATTTACAAAACCTGGTTGCTCAGGCATCCGCAGTAAAACAACAGATTAAAACGGTTCAGGAACCGAAGTTAAAAACCGAAACTGTTATTCCTCAATCTATTCCAAGAGAAAAAATAAAGGTTGTACCCTCCGTCAAACCCCCACAAACTACTCTTGCCTTAACTACATTTCCGAACGTAATCAATGGAATTGTCAAAGACAGGGAGGGAAATTTTCTGGAAGGAACGGTGGCGGTAATCTATGATAAAGAAGGACTGCCTGTCAGAGCCTTAAAAACTAATAAACTCGGCCAATTCACAGGCTCAACCCCGCTACCCAACGGAGTCTATACTTTAGAACTTGAAAAAGACAATTTTACTTTTGATGTACTGCAGATAGAATTAACGGGTCAAGTATTACCACCATTGTTGATTACAGCAAAATAATGAATACAACACAAAAACATTTATCAATTTCTGATATTGCTAATGATATTCTTCTTCTTAAAAACGGCGGCGGAGCGCTGGTTCTACAAGTGTCTGCTGTGAATTTTGGATTACTTTCAGATAGAGAACAGGTGGCTATCATCGGAAGCTTTGCCCAGATGTTAAACTCTCTTTCGTTCAGCATTCAAATTGTCATTCACTCGGAAAGGCTCAATCTTAGCTCCTACTTAGAGGTGTTGGACAAGGCTCAAAAAGCACAGGCAAATCCTTTGCTTTCGCAAATGATAACCGAATACAAACAATTTATCCAAAGTACAGTCAAAGAAAACGAGGTGTTAGATAAAAAATTTTATATAGTCATTCCGCTATTCAGCTTAGAATTGGGGTTAGTCTCCTCAAAGATAAATTTGGAGCAAAAAATTAAAACAGTGCTGCTGCCAAGGAGAGACCAGATTATTAGGCAACTCGCCAGAATCGGGCTTAAAGCAACCCAACTCTCCAAGCAAAAATTAATTGAAGTTTTCTATAACATCTATAACGGGGAGAGAGTAGAAAAACCGATCAGTCAGCCGGTTAACCCTCATGACTTAGCAGTCAGACTCAGAAACCCGCAACCGATTCAATCAAACCGGATAAACCAACCCAGTAAACCAGTAAACCAGCAACCAATAGTAGCTCAACCTCCAATTCAATCGGGGCAAGCGGCCAAAACACATCCGTTTGTAGTAGAGGAGTTAGAGGAATGAAACTACCCACCTTATTTAAAAAACCAAAAGTCCAGAACGACCAAGACGTTCCTCGATTGACCTTGGAAGATGTCTTAGCTCCAGCAGAGATAGAGGTGGATTTTAGCTACCTTAGGGTTGACGATCATTTCTTTAGAACTTATTTTGTGTCCAATTACCCAAGGTTCGTCCAACTCAACTGGCTGGAACCATTAATCTCTTTTGACCACTCGTTACTCATTTCCATGTTCATCTATCCTTCTCAGTCACAAGGGGTCTTGGATGAACTCAAGCGCAAAGTAGCTGAAATGGAGGCCACCATACAAACCGATCTAGAGCGAGGTAGGGCTATAGACCCTGCTGTTGAGGTGGCCCTGGAAGATGCCAAAGCGCTACAGGACCAATTGGTGAGAGGCGTTGAAAGGTTTTTCCAGTTTGCACTCTATATTACTGTACCGGCCAGATCTTTAGAAGAACTACGAAATACCTCCAAGCTGGTTGAATCCACCCTTGCTTCTTTGTCTATCACTGCCAGACAAACTACCCTGCAAATGGAAGATGGCTTTAAATCTACCTTGCCGCAAGGGGCAGATCTTTTAAATTTAACCCACAATATGGATACCACATCTCTAGCCACAACTTTTCCTTTTGCCTCATCGGAACTTACTGCCAATGAAGGGATTATGTATGGCATCAATGAACATAATGACTCTTTGATTATTTTTGATAGGTTTAGCCTGGAAAATTACAACTCGGTCATATTTGCCAAAGCCGGGGCTGGCAAAAGTTATCTGGTCAAGTTGGAAGCCCTGCGGTCTTTAATGTTCGGAACGGAGATTATTGTGATCGATCCGGAGCAAGAATACTTACCACTATGCCAAGCTGTAGGCGGTGAGTTTATTAACTTTTCTGCCTCATCTCCGGTTAAAATTAACCCTTTTGACCTACCTGCCAAACAAATAGGTATGTCAGCAGAAAATCAGTTGGGGAGTAAAATTCTTTCTATAACTGCCTTTCTAAAACTCGTTCTGGGCGCACTTAATGCACAAGAATCAGCTATTTTGGACCGGGCTTTAAAGCAAACCTATCAGCTAAAAGGCATCACGGATGATCCCAAAACACAAGATAAACAGCCGCCTTTAATGGAAGATCTCTACAAAGTTTTAATTGGCATGGAGGAAGGTCCCGCCGTAGAACTGGCGGCGAGACTGGAGAGGTTTATCAAAGGGTCGTTAACTGGGATATTCTCCGCTCAATCTAATATTGATCTTACTAACTCATTTACGGTATTTTCAGTGCGTGACCTGCCGGACCAACTAAGACCGCTGTCTATACATATGATCTTGGATTATGTTTGGACCAAAATCAGAAGTCGCTTAAAAAAAAGGCTGCTGATTGTAGATGAAGCATGGTATTTGATGAGAAACCAAGATTCTGCCGACTTTTTGGTGGATATGGCCAAAAGAGCCAGGAAATATTATCTGGGTCTCACTACGATTACCCAGGATGTGGAGGATTTTTTGGGATCTGATCGGGGCAAAGAGATTATCTCCAATTCCTCAATCCAGATACTGCTCAAACAGGCTCCTGCCTCAATTGATTTACTGGCCCAAGTTTTTGATTTATCGGAAGGAGAACAAAGATTACTTATGTCAGAAGGGGTGGGGGAAGGGATATTTTTTGCCGGCAATACCCATGTGGCAATGAAGGTGGTGGCATCACCAAGAGAACACCAACTGATTACCACCAATCCGGCAGAAATACTGGCAAGACAGACCGGATAAGGTAAACTAAAAATATGGCACTGACTGTTAAACAATTTTTGGCTCAAGCCTTACTGTGGAAAGCCTGGTATAAAAAAGCTACTTTTTTCAAACATCCTGACTATAATGGTGGGCAGCTTTACAACTATGAGGGAATCGGTAAATATGATATTTTTCAATGGGCCAGAAAAGAATTTCCTTTTTATAATAAGTATTCTACCAACGAAGAGCTGACTCAGCGTTTTGCTGCAGATTTTAACAGTGGAAACTCTCTTCTCCTAAAAGAGATAAACGCCGGAGCAACCACACAGTTACAACCTCCCTCTACCGAGCCAAGCCCAACCCAAACTGCATCTGAAACACCAGCAATTCAGGAACCTGTCACAAAGAGTGGTGAAGCCAACCTACCTACTACTCCTCCCAGACCGCCTACCATTCGTCCCATTCCCCAAACTATTCCACCCGATCAAATAATAGTAGCGGAGCCCACAGTTGAGCCACCAGCGGAAGCTGTCGCTCCCCCAACGGAACCTGCACCAAACACCATGCCTACTCCAACTCCTTCTTCCCCGCAAATATCTACACCCTCTTTTCAACCTCCAAGGCTTAACTTCCCCAGTTTTAAAATGCCTAATGCAGCAAAAGATTTAGGTTCGTCTGTCGGGAGGTTTATTAAAACAAATGCCGGCAGAATAGGCAGGGGTATTGCCGGTCCCGGCCTTAGCGGTGCATATAACTTATTGGGAAAGACAGGGCTCGGGGCCATGCACCATGGGGGCAATTTCCTAAACCGATTATCAGACCACAGAGCAAGATTATCTGCCTCTTCTGCATCTAAAAAAAGATTGATTTGGCTTGCTGCCGGAGCATTCTTTTTATTGGTGATTTTCGGTGCAATCGGCGGTATCCCAGGAACCACCCCCACCGGTGAGACGGCGCCTTTACCGCCGATAAGCAATAACCTGACTGGTTGTAAATTTACCAGATCCGGAAATTCCCAGCCTGTCAAAAGCTCTATCCTCCTGGATTGGATTATCAAGGCTGCAGCCTCAGCGGGAATCCCTCCGCAAGTATTAGCCAGTGTTGCCATGCATGAGAATCCAGACTTTACCGCTAATGCCGATAACAATCACGATGCCATAAAATCCAATCAGTTCTGTAATAGAGCTCCTATATTTTGTGAGAAAAATGGCCAGGTGTTACACAGGATTGACGGCAAAGATGATCCTTGTACGCCTGAAGAAATCGCGAACGGAGCTAGGAATGCTCAAGCAGTAGGACTGATGCAAATTATTGATGTTTATAACCCAGGGAAAGATTTATGCAGCATCACAGAAAGTTTAAGTATTGCAGCAGCAAAATTAAAAGCTGACGGACTAACAGCACAACCTACTCAAGACCAGATTAACAAAGTTATTAATGCTTACTATAACAGTTGTACTTATGGTAGCTACAGTTACTGCAATGAAGTCTGGCAAGATTTACAAAATTGCCAAGCGACATCAGGCACTACCCCTTCTGATCCCGGTCCAATTGGATTTTCCCTTAGTTGCCCCGTGGGAAGTAACCCAAGTATTATCTGCGGCACGGCAGCCAATCCAGTTAGCGGTTGCGGCCACGGGGTGGCGCCGAAATATCCCACCAGATGCAATCCCTACTTCTATGCCTGCGATACCTCAAGCACGAAATATGCGGATGGAACTTATGAGAGATATTCCCCGGCTTTGTATTATGCAATAGACGTAGCCGGAGTGAGCGAAGTTAAGCTTCCGTATATTAACGGCAATGAACCCACCACATGGACAAGAGCAGAATCCCAACCAATTAAAATCGGGCAAAATGCAGAATGGGGATACAGAGTCAATTTCACTGCTAACACCTCCCAAGACAAAAAGCTTTACTTAGATTTAACCCATCTAAGCGCAGGATTAAACAATAGTAGCTCTTTAAGATCAGGAGAAACAGTAGGAACAGTCTTTGCAGATATAGGTCATTTACATTTTGGACTGTCTGTAGATGGCAGGTGGGTTGAACCAATTCAAGAAGCCAGAATGTGTGCACAATGAGTTAGAAAAAATTATGAAACAATCTAAAACCGTTTACTTAGTTTTTGCTTTACTTACCATAGTAGTTTTAATCATGCTGGTCCAAATACTAAAGTTTTCCGAAAAACCTACCCCAAGCCCAAGCGGAAACGCTAGCCCACCACCAATTACCCAGTTTATTCCCCCTCCAAAATTTAAAATAGTCAGTA
Organism: Candidatus Daviesbacteria bacterium RIFCSPHIGHO2_01_FULL_40_11; assembly: GCA_001776635.1. GTDB lineage: Bacteria > Patescibacteriota > Microgenomatia > Daviesbacterales > UBA10151 > UBA10151. Next base: position 40,573 of record MFCP01000020.1, read on the forward strand.
ACATTTCCGGTCAATTGGTTAAGGTAAATGAAGCCATTAAAATCACCTTTGATCGACCTGTAGACAATGAAAGCTTGACCCTGGAAGTTTTCCCCAAAGAAGAAGTTGTTATCTTATTTAACCCGAGCTTAACCGAACTGTCTGTTAAACCGACTAATGCTTGGGATTTTAATACCGGCTATACTATTAAAGTATCTAAATCTACCAGATCGCAAGATAGAGAGTTTCTGGATAAAGATTATGAATTCTCTTTTCAAACCAAGCCATACATGGGTATATGAAGAACCTTAAATCAGTCGCCATTTTAATTATCGTTCTTCTTGCGGGAGTTTTTTTCTGGAAGAGCCGAACACCTCCTGCACCATCAACGCCTCCGACCCCATCTGTAACTGTTTCCCTGTCGGATAAACCCCAAATAGTTTCCACTAAACCTAATCCCTTGAACGAAACTATCATCTCTGCCGCAGAAATAGTAGAAATTACCTTTAACAGACCTCTGGAAAATGTAGGAGAGTTTAAAGTAAGGATTGAACCAAAAATAGATTTTAAAGTTGAACTATCATCCGATCGAAAAACAGCCAAAATAATACCTAACAAACCATACCAGCTAGGTACCACCTACACGCTATTTATCGGGCCTGACAGCAAATTTGATGGGGTAGGAAGATGGGGAGAAGAGAAAATCTATCACTTTAAGACAATTGCCTATAGAGGAGTTTAGCTCAGTCTCACCGGCATTACAATATACTCCAAACCCTCAACGCCGATTGGTTTGATTAAAGCGGCAGAAAGGGATCCTGAAAATTCAATCATTACCTGCTGCGAGGGCGCATTTGATATAGCATCCAATAAAAATTTAGTATTAAAAGCGATCTGAAGTTCCTCTCCTTCTACCTCTCCTTCTACCTCATTTTCTTGGCTACCAACTTCCTTGGCATGAGACTGCAGTTTTAACAGTCCTTTTTTTGTAGTCAATACCACAACATTGGTTTCGTTTTTGGCAAAAATCGCAGCCAGCTTAACTCCCTTTAACAGTTCATCCTTTTCTACTAAGGCTCTAGCGACAATTTTTTGTGGAATAATCTTTCCCCAGGCCGGGAACTGCCCCTCGATCAGTCTTGATGAAACTATTGTACTGCCTAAACTAAACACAACCTGGTTTTGATTTTGGCTAGTTGCGATATTCACCTCTTCGACTTGTTCCTCAGATAAGATCCGAAGCAGTTCTTCGAAAGTCCTTCTGGGAATTAAGCTCCTAAACTGCATCTTACCCTTTGGCAAACTTAAGCTACGGTGAGCCAGTCTAAAACCATCTGTTGCCACAAAATCTAATCTTCCATCGGAAACATCTGTTAATATGCCGGTTAAAACCGGTCTTCCTTCGTCAACAGCCGAGGCAAAAAGGATCTGTGCAGAGGTCAGGAACGCTTCCTTGGGGAAACTTATGCCTTTATCGGAGGACAAGGGAATCGCTGGGAACTCCGCGGCAGAAATACCATTAACCGTAGCTTTAAACTTGCCTGACTCTATAGTCAAAACCTCGGCCTCTGAGACAAAACTCACTTTGTTTTGCCCTAAACCGGAAATCAACTCAACCAAGGTTTTTGCGGGAACTGTAATTTCGCCGGGAGACTTTACTTCCACATTAATATATTTAATTACTCCTATTTCCAAGTTTGTGGCAGCAATCTTTAATCTTTGGCCTGCCCGTCCGGCAGACGGGTCCTCAATAGATAATAATATATTATCCAAAACTGGCAGAGTTGATCTGATACCGATCGATCTCGCAACTGCCTGCAAAGAGGGCAGGAGATCTTGTTGTAAAACTGTAAACTTCATAACTTATTACGAACTCTCTTTCCGGGCAGAGACAAACCTTTGAATCTCTTCTTCTGTTATTTTAATTAATCGAAAATGAACTCTTCCAGCAGCAATAAGGTTTTTAATGTGTTTTTCTTCATCTGTCAAGAGGTGAGTTATTCCGGATTTTACTTCAATAAAATCAATCCGCTCATTATTCTTAATACCAATAAAGTCAATCGGCCAACCAAGAGGAATAATCCGATCGTAGTCATAGCGAAGCTCAGCATAGGTTAAAAGCTCTGCCATTTTACCCTTTTGGGGACTGATTGATCCCTGAATAACTTGCAATACTTTTGCCGGTAGATCTTGTACTCTTTGATAAAGGTCAATTAAGTCTGTTGGAATATTGTCTCTTCCTCTTCCATGAAGTCTACCTAGAAGGTATGCTACCAAAAGAAGTAATCCTAAAATTCCAATTATCCACCAATTAACCCGCATATTAATAGTTTCCCACAAAGTGAATAGATTATACTTTATTTTAAAATATAATAGTTATATTAATATGTATGGTGGATATGTTGATAACTTAAGGAACTGAAGGTTATCTTTTGGTAAATTTTCGTGTTGAAGGGTTGTTTAAAAATAGTGGATAAATTGTGGATAAATGGTAGTCATTTGTGGAAAAATCTTAACTCATGATCCTCTGTCTTACTCCAATCAACAGCCGTTGCACTTCTCTGTCCTTATTAATTAACTGTTTCATTTTGTCCCGACCGTGCATGACTGTAGTGTGATCCCTGCCTCCTAATACTTGTCCGATTTTCTCTACTGTTAGTCGCAGTTCCTCTGATAGGATATACATAGCAATATGACGTGGCAGTACTAACTCTTTTTGTCTTTTTGGTCCAGTTAGATCCTTTAAGGAGATATCAAAAAAACTGCAGATAGTGGATAAAACTTGTTTGTGGTCAGTTGTAATTGGTTTCTTTGGAGCTTGTCCTAAAAACTTAGCTACATTCTCGGGATCAGTGGATAAGTTTTGGGTTTTTAAAGTTTGTAATACCTGAATTAGTTTGCCCTCTAATTCTCTGATGTTTGAATCAAGAGAAGAAGCGATTAGTTTAAGCGAGTCTTCGGGTAGTACGCTCCCATGTTCAATGCATTTCGCCTGTAGAATGGCAACTCTGGTGTCGAAATCAGGCGGTTGGATATCCACCATTAGTCCTCCGGCGAAACGACTTTTAAGCCGATCTTCCAATTTGGCAATTTCCTGAGGAGGTCTGTCCGAAGTTAAAACCATCTGAGAGTTTTTGGACTGCAGTTCGTTGAAGGTATGAAAAAACTCTTCCTGAGTCCCTTCCCGGCCGGAGAAAAATTGGATATCGTCAATGAGTAGTATATCGGCCATGCGGTATCTTTTTCTTAAATCCCCCATCTTGTGTTCCTGGATAGCTGTGACATAATCATTCATAAATTTTTCCGAAGAGCAATAAATTATCTTAAGCCGCCCATTTTTAGACAAAAGAGCATTTCCTAATCCTAACATCAAATGAGTCTTTCCTACGCCCGTCCCACCGTAAAGAAACAAGGGATTGTAACTAATCCCTGGGTTTTGTACCACTGCTTGGGCTGCGGCGTAAGCCACATTGTTTGATGGCCCCACCACAAAATTCTCCAAAGTGTATTTGGGATTAAGGATGGTAGTGGGGCTTTGGATGGGCTTAAAGAAATCTGTTTCTTCTTGATCCTGATTTTCTACAGTGGTCTCTTTAATCGTAAAGCTAATGACAACCTTTTTTCCCAGAAGTTTTTCAAAAGCAGCCTCAATTAAAGGTAAATGTCTTTGGTTTAAGGTCTCTTTAATAAAAGCCGAGGAGGTAGTGAGTACAATTTTGTCCTCTTTGACTGATTCCAGTAAGGTTTTAGAAAAAAAGGTTCTAAAGTTTGCAGAACTTAAGCTTGGTTTGACAGTTTCTAAAAATTTATGCCAGAGCCTTAGATTGTCCATATTGTCCATTGTGAATAACTTTTCCACAATTTAATCCACTGCTTCAAACTTGGCAATATAGAGAAACTATTAAAAACTAGATCAAGATTTTTGTTACGCACTCATAGCTGTTATAATCGCTAGCAGAAAACCCCGCCATCTTATGACGGGGGATGAATGCTTAAAGCGATTACAGTCTTCCGCGGGGTAGGTGGTATACTGGGGTAGGTTTTCTGCTGCTCTTGTAAACTTATCAAAGAAAACCGCGGACTCTTAAGTCCGCGGAAGTTTATAACAAAAGATAAAAGCGTAAAAAGATGGAGATAGACAAACCAAATGGATCTAAACCCCCTGTTCTTGAAGCTCCAGAGAAACTACTGCCTGGCCAAAACTTTTACGATCAACCCCCCTTTGGTGTATTAGAAGAGGTAGCCTGCAAGGCGGGACTGGAGTCAGGTAACTTGCGAGTTCTTTTTACGGCTAGCGCGCGCCTAGCTGGGGGATTTTTGATTGAAAGACAGTCCGTTAACCCTAAATATGATAAGAATTTTTTTGTCTCAATCTATAGAGAAAAACTTAAGACCCGGCGATTAGATCCAGAAAAAGTCGGAGCATATCATGCTGCTATTCGTGAAGTCAATTACCAGCTTTCTGAGTTTCCAGATATTGGAGAATATGTCAGAATAAACCTTGATAAGGGTTTATATCTTCTTGATGGTTCATGGAACCCTAGGGTAAGTTTGGGAGGTTTACCGATCACCCCCAGTTATGCTAAGTGGGTTACCGAGAGGATAGCGCGTCAGTCTAGAATGAGACAAGTGGGAGTTTTAAAGGGTATAGAGGAAATTTTTCCTTGAGACGTCCTCAAAGAAGATGACTTATATGGATGCTCAACTTGCCTTTTATCTACTAACAAGGTAAACTACCAACATGCCTAAGAGAACCTACCAACCAAAGAAATTAAAAAGGATTAGAAAGCACGGGTTTAGAGCCAGGAAAGCAACCAGTGGAGGGCGGAAAGTTTTAAAAAGAAGAAGGGCAGAAGGTAGAATCCGGCTCACAGTCTAATGCTCCCCAAATCTCAACGTTTAAATTTAAAAAAAGATTTCAAATGGGTTGCCGGAGGCAAAAAGCTGGATACAATATATTTAAAGCTGTTTGTGCGATTTAGGGATAATCAGATGCCTATGGTTGGGATAGCTGTTTCTAGTCAAGTTTTTAAGAAAGCTGTGGAGCGCAACAGAGCCAGGAGGTTAACTTCAGCTGTTTTTGAAGCCTTATATTCCACCTTGCCGCAAGGCATCAATATACTGGCACTTCCCAAAGCGGGTATGCTTAAGGTAAAATCAGGAGACTTACTTTTAGATCTGGAGGAAGGGCTAGAGCGAGAAGGGATATTAAGATATAAGGATACTGGGAGTGGAACCTCTTAATATCTTAATCTCGTAATATCCTAATATCGATTTAGTTATGAAGTTAATCTTAGTTAAATTAATAAACTTCTACCAAACCTACTTATCTTTTGATGGGGGGGTTTTAGCCGTTTTTGCACCAGGTGGTGCGTGCAAGTGTAACCCTTCTTGCTCTGAATATACCAAACAGAAAATTGTGGAATTTGGGGTATTTAGGGGGAGTTGGTTGGGACTTAACAGAATCTGGAGTTGTAAATGAGCGGCATTGGAGATATTTTTAATTTAATATTTTTTGGTCCGGTTATTAATATTCTGGTGTTAATTTTTCAAGGACTCTCGGCTTTGCATATCCCCGGAGCATTAGGATTTTCCATACTGGTTTTGACAGTTTTGATAAGGATTTTGGTTTGGCCGTTTATGGCTTCTCAAATTAAAGCCACCAAAAAAATGGCCGATTTAAAACCCCACCTGGATGCGCTAAAGACAAGACATAAGGGAGATAAACAAGCTTTTGCCAGTGCCCAGATGACACTCTATAAAGAACACGGTGTGAATCCGGCCGCAGGTTGTTTACCGGCTTTAATTCAAATCCCGGTTTTTATTGCTCTGTACCAAGCAATTATTAATATCTTGCCCGGACCAGGAGGTAATTTAAACCATATAAATTCTTTGTTATATTTTCCTCAACTTAAACTTCCCTCCACCATAGATCCCAATTTTTTAGGACTTAATTTAGGAGCTAAGCCCTCCGAGTTTGCCAGTTTGGGAGTTGGCTTACTGTTAATTCCCATTTTGACGGCAGCATTAACTTTTATGCAATCTAAGATGACCTTACCAAAACCGGTTAAACACTACCCAAGTGATTCTCCCAAGGAAGTAAAGGAAAAAGAAGGGATAGAAGAAAGCATGGGAGCAATTCAATCCCAGATGGTGTATTTAATGCCAATAATGATTGGCTATTTTGCCTTTACTTTTCCCATAGGGCTTGCAATTTATTGGAATACGTATACAGTATTGGGTATAATTCAGCAACATCGTATCTCCGGTTGGGGTGGCCTCAGCGATATGGTTGCTAGATTTAGAAAGTGACACGAAGTGTCATCCCGGACTTGATAATACGTGTCAAGAGACAACGGGATCCATACAATTATTGGTATGGATTCCTGCCCCTCGGGCCTAAGTCCCTCGGGATCGAAGGACTTTCGTAGGAATGACAGAAGGAAATTATGGAACAGCAATTATCAGATATTTTAGATAATCTATTAGGAATGCTTCTTTTAGAAGGCAGTTATGATATTGAAGAAAAAGAAGATAGTTTTTCTGTTTCTATTGAGACTAAAGATGCCGGAAGGTTAATTGGAGCAAGAGGTGAGTCTTTGGACGGCCTACAACTTTTAGTTAATCAAATGGTTGCAAGAAAACTAGGTTCCGCACCAGACGGCGCAGGATTTAAAAGAGTGGTTATAGATGTAGAAGGCTGGAGAAAACAGAAAGAAGAAGAGCTGGTTAAAAGTGCTCAGAGTTGGGGTAAACAGGTGTTGGAAAGCGGGAAAGAGCTGGAGCTTGAACCACAGTCTCCTTGGCAAAGGAGGGTTGTACATATGTCTATTTCCGAGATGGAAGGGTTGGAGAGTGAGAGTGTTGGAGAGGGTCGTGATAGACACATTGTAATTAAGCCGGCCAATTAATTTTCAATTTCTAATTATCAATTTACAATGAGTTTTCAATGTTACAATGATCATTGATAATTCAATGAAAATTGAAAACTGAAAATTGTAAATTTTATCCTGTCCCCATTTATGGTTCTCACTTGGAGTGAAAAAATCTTGCTTTTTTTAACCATCCTCTTTCTCCCCACCCAACTCGGAAAGCATTTTTGGCCGCAATTTAGTTATATTTATTCTTTGAGAGTAGATTATCTATCTCCCACCTTATATTTTTGGGATATTTTGGTGATGGGACTTCTCTCGGTATGGGTTTTGCGGAAGCCTGAAATAAACAAGTTTGCGCTAAATTTATTTTTATTTTTCCTCTTTACCCAGGCACTGTCCTTAATAGGAGCATCTAATATTGAGGCGGGGCTTATTAGATTGGAGCAATACCTACTCTCCGGATTTTTTGGGGTTTTCATTGCCTCACAGGATTTTAAGAATTTACGAAAGAAAATTTATTTACCGCTTACATTGGCAGTTTTCGGGGAGGCAATTTTGGCTATTTCGCAGTTTATTAAAGGTGGGACTTTAGGTCTTTGGATTTTAGGTGAGAGAACTTTTACTATTTCAACACCAGGGATTGCCAAGTTTGATTTTTACGGCAGAGAGTTTTTGCGGCCCTATGCTACTTTTCCTCACCCTAATGTTTTGGCTGGATTTATATTGATTGGGATATGTATTATGTATCAGGTATTAAGGGGAAAAAATGGGAGATCAAAATTAGTGATGATTATTGGTGGTCTCGCCGTATTCCTGACCATGTCTCGAGTTGTAATTTTGGCAGGGATAGCATCACTACTACTAACTGTAAAAAGAAAATGGTTTGTATGGGTAATATTTATTTTTCTGGTTGCCTCCCCAATTCTTTTTACCAGATTTTCCAGTCTATTCAATTTTGATAATTTAACGCTGCTTAGACGCGAAGAATTAATCGGAAGCGCTTGGCAGATATTTTTACAGCACCATATTTTTGGAGTGGGCTTAAATAATTTTATTCCGGCACAGGCTTCTGATCTGGCGATCGGCCCCAGCAGGTTTTTGCAACCGGTGCATAATATTTTCCTATTAACTTTGTCTGAAACAGGTCTGATAGGCCTAATTGGACTAGTAGCTTTAATCGTTTTTCCTATTTCTAAGCTTCTACGGCTACATCCTACATCCTACACTCTACACCCCATCTTGCCTTGGTTAATAATTCTTTTCCTGGGAATGTTTGATCATTACTTTTTAACTCTACCACAAGGTTATCGCTTATTTTTCTTGGTATGGGGATTGTCTTTCCCCATGTTAAAATATTTTCGTGAGTCACATAAATAAGATTTTTCAACAAACTTT
>MFCP01000021.1 GCA_001776635.1 Candidatus Daviesbacteria bacterium RIFCSPHIGHO2_01_FULL_40_11
TAAAACAATTATTGCAAAAACTGCAATAACTGAAACATACTTTGGTAACCTAAAAACTACCAAAGAAAACATTACACCACTGGCAAGAGAAGCTATATAAAGACCATAGTAGGAAAATTGAATTGTATTCCAGGGATTTCCCGACTGAACAAATAACATTGGGATCAAAAACGAAAGAAGAGCAAGAATAAAAATAAACAACAACTTTTCATCTTTAATGATGCTTTTTATTTTAATAAGCGATAGAAGACTGACAACCCGTAAACCTAAATTGCCGGCAATAAATATTCCTAGACTTAATGCTTCCGCTGAAATAAACTTAAACCAGTCTCCTTTTAAAAACCCTGCTTCTCTTGCCAAAGACAACCTAACCCATCCAACCCTATCCGGGGAATCTACCATTGAGTGAATAAACCAAAATGGCGCAAAGACCAGCAGGTTTGAATTTATATCAGAATTAGGCAAGAATATTAATACAGAAATCAATGATGCGCCGGTAAAAACTGCAAGGTAAGAAAGCTGTCTTTTTATCAAACCTACAAGCAGTATTGATGCCAACACTAAAATAGCGCCATAAGATTTAAAACCGATTAAAAACCCTGCTAAAAGTATCGCTAAAAAAATATTCTTCGTCCGGGAAAAATTTGATAAGTTAAAAAGGATATGGAATAAAGCTATAACAATGACCAAAGAAACCGCAAAAGGCGGGTTTAAGTTAAAAGAAACTGCCTGGTTTGCCCAAAATGCCGACTCTCCTCCGAAATGCCTCTCCCGTAAAAATTCAACTATCCAACCAAAACTTCCTGCAAAATAAATTAGATAGAGACTAAAAAGGGACGCGACTTGCGCCTTTTTAACTCCAATTCTCCCTTCAAAAAGCCTCATTACCAGAAAATAAGAACCAACTCCAAGCATCAGAGAAAATGCAACCGGATAAAATCTAAATATAAGATCGGAAACCGGGAGTCTTGATAGATAATTTGTACCTGCTACTGCTAAATCATAAAAGAAATGATAATTTTTCAAAACTGTACCTGAATAGACCGGGTTTTCAGCTGGCACGGACTTTATCAATTGATTAATTAATGCCATATGCCAAACTCCATCATGGGTATTTGGCCCCCAGAACCCTATGCCATATCCAAATGTTAAACCGCTCTTAAATGTAGGTATGACCTGAAAAGCTGTTCCGGCTAGAATAATTAAAATTAGAATTAAATTAAACGATCCCCGAATTTTTGGTAGGTTGACAATTAGATTACTGTAAAGTTTAAAGCGGAAGAAAAAGAACAAGTTTATTAAAATATAAACAAAAACTAATGGTCTAATTTTCAGTAAACTAGTTATATAAAACAGTAACGTAAAAACTACAAATCCCACCGCTGCGGAAATAAATATTCTTAAAAAGAGAGGCGTATCCTTTCTAAAAGTTTTATTTGTCAACACAAATCCGGGCAGAACTATTGCCAGGACTAAAAAGGTCAAAAACTCAAAAACCTTTTGTACTGCCGATACCACAGACCATTTCGAAGAGCTGTCGGATATGGCAGAATTTTTTACTGCCGGAGTTTCTTTTTTAGTTGCCGCAAGTATGGCCGTGTCAATAGAAAAAACTTTTCCGTCAATGCTGATATCCCGCGGAAGTAATCCTATTTGTCTTAAATTCCCAGCCTCATTTGTATAACTTATGACAAATTCTTCGTCCTCTTTCTCTATCTTAAAGTTAATAATTTTACCCTGATCTACCACCCAACTGTTTCCGAAACTCACTTCATCCAGGACTCGAGTGGCGCTGATTGCAAAGTTCACTGCTTCGCATCTTGCCTTAAAACATAATTCCTCTTCACCGTCAATATATTGTCTTAAATCCCTGAAGACAGATCCATCAGCATTGTAAAACCAACCGACTCGAAAGAAAGGGTTCATAAACCAAACCACCTTTTTAGGACTTCCCAAGGGATCGTCTGCAATAATTAATTGTTCAGGAGAAAGATTTGGAAAAGCTGATTTATACCAAGTGGCAAAGTCCTTCATTGAGACAATCGAGAGCTGATTGGCATTTTTTTTCTCAAGTAGTATTTTAATCTGGTTCTCATATTCTGCTGAATACTCACCCCATGAATAAGAATTCTCCAAACCGACAACCAAGTGGCCGAACTGATTAAATCGTTGTTTTGTGTATATGTCGACCAAAGACGAAAAATATTTAGTATTCAAATCGTGATAATCACGATAGTCGTTGGCTTGAACACTAAAAGTACTTTCCAAAACTCCATTGCCATACCCATTCACCGGATCCCTGGCAGCCCATTGCAGGATGACAACATCCAATTTATTTTCTTTAGTTTGAGCAGGATGCAGGGCATTATTTCTAGAAGGATAATAGGGAGTAGAAAAATATTGTCCCCAAATCTGATAATTATCGGTTGAGTATTGATCTGAAACAATTAAAGCGGCAGTGATCCCGTATTTTTTTTGCATATATCCCAGAGAATAGCTATCAATCCACCAAGCACCAACTGAAACTGGGTAAAACCCGAAAGTGCTTTTAAATTTCTCAAAACTTGCATCTATCAGTTCTTCACGCTCCGACCGCTCATATCCTGTTAAAAAAGCACTGCCTGCGCTATGCCAACTGTCTGATTGATGATAAGTAACTTTTGCCTGAGTCCCCCAAGTTGGAGTAACTTCTAAAAATAATCCCTTCTCGTCAGAAGGCCTATTTTTTAGCATATCGATGATGTTTTTGTTATCCAGTGCATCAAACCGCAGTAGCCAAGTGGCTGGTAAGTTGAATCTATCTAAAATAGCCGTCTGTCCTAAAATAACGGTCTCTGGTTTCTGGTCTTTTATGTCCCAAAAATCAGCGCCTCTGACCGGATTTACAATCGAAACAAAAGAATCACCTTGGGCAAAAGTTTTTGGTACTAAAATTATAGAAAATAAAAACATCAGCAAGAATATTATTTTTTTCATTATCTTTTTTTGAATTGATTTTTAATTAAAGGGAGCAGTTTTGGTTCAAGTATAAAGACCGCCAATGAGTAGGATATTAGACTGACCAAAACCATAACAATTACCTGTTGCAAAGATACAATGAAGATATTCTTTGTGAGAAATACACAAACTCCCATCAAACTACTTGCAAGTAAAGGTTTCCCAACGCTTTGCAAGTAGTTTATATCAACATATTTAGAGACCAGATACAAAGCAACGAAAGAACTAAATCCTACCAATGTAAAACCCAAAGCTGCTCCGTTTACCCCATACAAAAAAGCAAGCAAGGGAACAAAAATCCAAGTAAGGGCAGTCCACATAATCATTAGTTTAAAAGTAAGAGTTATTTTACCTATAGCGTTTAAAGTGTTTGTCAAAGGAGTAGTAATTGCTGCCAAACCGGAAGTGATTGTTAAAATAGACAACGCAAATAACGCAGGACTCCACTTACTATATTTGGGAATAATTTCTACTAAAACCGGCGCCAAAAGCACCAGTATGACTAAAGAAGGAAAAACCAAAAGGCAAACAAAGAAGATAGATTTGGTAACCAAATCCGACAAATCTTTTCTGTTATCCTGCAGCCGGGAAAATGCCGGGAATGTCACTTTTATTACCTGATCCATAAAAAACCTCAAGGGGGCATAAGCCCATTTCTGGGCCCACCCCAAAAGTCCAATTCCGGATGCACCAATTATCCCTCCCAAAAAAAGAGTCATACCGTCATCTTTTACCATAGCAAGAAGGGTATTAAATTGATATGGAACACCGAATTTTAATACTGATTTAAAAGCTTGAACCGAAAAAGCAACTCCGGGAAACCATGGCTGAACTATGTATGTAAGAAAAAGTCCTATCAAGCCGGACAAAACTATGGCTATTGACAGACTTGTTATCCCAAAACCCTGCCAAGCCAAAAAGACTGCTGTCAGGTTAAAAATAATATTCTCGCTAATCTGAGGGATCACCCATTTGTTAAACTCCATTTTTCTTTCCAGTAAAACCGAAGGTATAGTTTTTAAAGAGGAGAGAAGTAAAGAAAAAAGAAGAGCCCAAAGTAAATAAACGGCTTGCTGATTTAAACTATAAATACTCTGAATCAATGGAGTTGATATAAATACTATTAATAACAACGTCAAAACAAGTGCTTGTTGCGTTGTGAAAACGGTTTTTAGTTCAATATCTGTTAGTTTTTCTTTTTTCTGAATTAAAGCTGCGGCGAAACCAATATCGCTAAAATAAGCCAAGAAGTTTTTTATTGCCGATACCACAAAATAAATACCGAATTCGGCAGGAGCAAGGAAAACAGTTAAAAGCGCCATCGAGAAAAAAGATACTCCCTGCATTAAAATCATCCTTCCGGTTAGTATTGCTGCGCCTTTAACTGCTCGCACCTTGATACTATCCGTAGTCAGCTCCTGGGTCGGATCAATTTGTTCAACGCTTTCTTGCATAATTTTTAGTCTAATTCATTCTTTTTCTGTAATATGAAATCCATTGACGGACCCTTTGAAAAGAAATTAAAAATAAGATTGCGCTTACTGCCAAACCTACGAGGGTTATTAAATTAGCTAGCGACCGAATCGGAGTATCATAAAGCCTGGCCGTAATCGCATGATCTCCTTTTCCTAATATCAAGGTCATCAGACCCAAGTTATTATTTTTATATTCCACTTCTGCCTCTTTACCATCTATAAATATCTTCCAATTAGGAAAGTAGTATTGCGATAAACGGATGATTGTATGAGAATTGGTCTTTACGTTTAAAACGATCCAGTTCGTACCCTCATGAAAATCAAAAACTTGGCTGTCTCCTGTTAGAATTTCATATCTTGCTTTTGCAAGTTCCGCCGGTGGTTCTTTTGCATATATAGGCAAATAATCAAAAATTGACCGCTTTATTTGTCTATCCCAATCTTGACCACTTAATAGTTTTTGATCACTTGTCTGTATAAACTTTTCCGGCTTAAAGTAGGAGAAATTTAAGACCACCACCAGAAAGACTGATGCTCCCCACAATAAATTCCTGTGTTTAAAATTCAGACGGAATAAACTACCTGACAGTAGTGAAACAAAAAATATTACAATAAGCAAAAACCGCCAAGGAAATTGTAAGTATTTTAACGGATCAATAGCTTTCCATATAAATTCTGACCTTGGATGAATCATAAAAACAGCCAAAAAAGTTACCAGAGAACAAAATATGATTATCGAGCTCAACCACTTGTTTTTCTTCCATAAAACCTTAGCGGTAACTCCTGCGAGAAACCATCCAAGAAGGTGTACCCACCCAATTTGGTAAGAAAGCCCATCCTTTTCTCCACCCGGGACTTCCCTTATTGATGAACCATACTCCCATGACCTATCTAAAAATAATTTCCTAATTCCCTTAAAATGTTCTGTATAGGAAAAGTACCCTCCTACTGTAGTTTCAAGATGTACCAAATTCTTCTCGAATATTGCAGGCAGTAGATAGAACGCAGATAGTAGTATCGCAACAATAGCCGAACCAAAGCAGAACCATAGAAATTGCTTGTTCTTTTTTTTTAAGAATAATAAAACTATCCATAAAATTATAATCGGCAAAAAAATCATAGCCGATAAATTGTGGGATGTAATCAAGGCCGCAACAGAAACTCCAAAAAGTAGTAGATTGGCAATATTTACTTTTTCTTCTAATCTTGTAACCGCCCAAAAAATTAACGGAAATAACATCAAAGCCCACATCTCACCCATTGCTCCCCTTATGTAAAGATCAAGCGCATGGTATGGTGCAAAACTATAGAAAACAGCCGAGAGCGCACCGCCCATCTTACCCCAAAATTTTAGTGCCAGTAAATACATAAAGATATAAGCACCCAAGAAACTTACAGCAAACATTACCTTAACCGAAATGAGTAAACTGTGCGTTACAAAATAGATGAGTTCTCCAAAATAATAAGGCAAAGGGGCATAATAGTTAAAAATAGGATATCCGTATAAGCCGCCCAAGTCAGGCACCCAGCGGCAGGGAATTTGATAATCTTTGAAACATTTATCCATCTCGTAAAGCCTAATTACCTGAACATCATCATGATGAGTAAAGTAAGGCGCTGCAAAAAGAGGCCAAAGCAAAGAAAAAGTAAGTATAAATCCAACTAAAAAATACATATGGGAAAGAAGAAATTTTTTCATTTGAACTTGTATCTTTTTATCGCAAATATTCCTACCACCAAAAGAAGTGAAAACAAAGATATTACATTACCGATCGCCCTGACAGGCGTATCTTTAAATTCAACTCCAACATTATATTGGCCCTTTGGCAATTCAAACCTGATCAACCCCTGCTTGGATGGTGATTGCAGATTGATTGATTGATTGTCAGTTCTGACTTCCCATCCCGGGAAATATGTGATTGGTAATTCGATCACGCTATCAGTTATCACGCTGAAACTACCTTGTGCAGATTGGGATCGTTTAGTAAAAGAGTTGACCCGTATTTCCCCTTTTTCAGCCCGGGGAGTATCAAACCTTTCCCCGTCCACTGTTTGCACCCAAATCGGCAGATAGTCTTTAGTTAAATCTACACCCTTATGCATACTCTCGATATGCAAAAATTTATTAAAAAAACTGTCATCAATGTACTCTTTCGGCCTAAAATACTGAAAATTAATTAAAATTATAGATGCAATCAAGATAAAATATATTACCCCAAATTTCTTTTTGAAATAATCTGCCACAACTCCTCCTGTTATCGCTACAATAAAAACTGAAATTGCCAAAAATCTCCATGGAAATTGAATAAAAGCCATTGAGGGAATAGCTTCCCAAATAAATGCAGATTTGTTGTGCTGCAAAAAGATCGATAGGAAAAAGCTTAATCCTAAAAATGCAAGTAGACCCAGTAGTTTCTTCTCTTTTCTAAAAAGAAGTCCATAAACTCCAGCCAATACTAAAATAACCCAATTAACCAAGCCTAATTGAAACGACATACCGTCTTTCGACCCCCACAGCGAAGATCCATATCCCCAAAACAAAGAGAAAAACTGCTGATAAGCCACAAAATGCGCTCTAAAATCAAAATACCCAACGATTAGGTATTTTGTTTGAATAAATTGCCTCTCAAAAAAAGCCGGCAGCAAGAAAAATGCCGCCAAACCCAAACCCAAAACAAAAGCTGCCAAATTAGGCAGAATAAGTTTTAAGTTTATTTTTGTTAATGCAAGATACATCCACCACAAAAGCAGAAATGGTATGAACATTAGTATTGTAACATTATGAGTCAAAAATAGTCCTGCCAGAGAGAAAGCAAATAAGATAATTCTTTTGAAAGTTGCCTTCTCGAATATTTGTAAAGACGCATAGAAGATCAACGGAAAAAACACAAATGCCCAAGCTTCGGATAACGCTCCTCTAACATAAAGGTCGACTGCCCGATATGGCGCCCAGATGTAAAGAGTGCTTGCCAAAATTGCCGCCCTTTTAGAAAAAAGTTTACGACAAAAAATATACATAGTCATGGCAGACAGAATACTTGACAGCATAAACAATATTTTTGCTACCCAGATGAAATTAAACCCTAAAAGCCCAATTGCTGCGCCAAGGTAATAAGGAAGCGGTGCATAGAAATTAAACAGCGGTTCGCCATAGCGCAGATCCGGTGCCCATCTGACTGGGAAGATTCCATCAGATAAAACAGTACTCATTTGACTTAGTCTTGCTATAAAAATATGATCTTGAGTATAAAAAAACTTAGCATTGAAAAAAGGTAGAAGGGAAGGTAGAGTTAATAAAATCAAAACCAAAGGGATAACGAGGGATTTCTTCATAAATCTTTTTATGGCAATACCTGATATAAAACAGTGGCGTCTTGCGGAGCATCTAAACTTTTAAATTTAGGGTATTCTTTGATTAACACTACATTTTCTACACTGCCTTCTAGACTTTTTTTATTACCTAAAAAGTAAGTTAAATTGTCTTTGGCAGCATTCCTAATCTGGGCAGAAATGGTAGCGCTACTACCAACTATTGCTATTTCTGATTTATCCAAATAAATTTGTATCCCGTCAGGCAATGTTCCAAAAAAACCCTCTGTCCCTAAAACAACTTTTCTCTCTTTGCTTTTTTCCAAAAGAAAGTTTGAAATATCTTTGAATCCATAGCCTGCTGTCCAATCCTCGAAATATCCTTTTCTTTCTTCCCTTGGCAGAGTCGCTTTATCGGGCGAAGTTAACAGAAAATAATTAAAATATAAAGGAAGCGGCAAGAGTACTATCAGCATCAGTATCACCGGGAACCTTTTTATATAGGCAAGCCTTGGGAGTAGTTTAGTTACACCAAATCCGGCTACAACTAAAAACAGCGGAATTGATGGCAAGAGGTAGCGAGCCGTGAAAGTTCTAAGAAAACCCATATTCAAAAGTAATGGAATAAACGCCCAAAGCAGAATTATCCCACCTAATAAGGATTGCCCTCTAAAAGATTGTTGCCAGATTCCAAATAAGATGTAAATTATCCCCATCAGAACACTAAGTAAAATCGGCCAAGTAAAAAGTCTTGGAAACCAATCGGCAATGTCGTGAAAGTGCGGAATAAATGGATCTAGCGGCCTGCCCATAAGCTCCAGTGGAGAAAAAACATAATCTGTATTTCGTGAGGACAACATTTGAAAATTTGGTCCTAGCCTTAACATGTTATACATGATAAGGGCAATCGCGATAGCCACTCCGCATAAAATTATCAATTTCGCTAAAGTATGGCTCCCGCCTTTATTCTTAAAACCTATTATTGTTAATGGTAGTAAAAAAAGATTTAATAGTCCGGGAGTTTTCGTTAAGACTGCACCTCCTAACAAATAGCCTAAAACCATAGCAATATCTAACCTTAAACTAGTTACTAACCATATGGCAAAATAGACCACCCAGATAGTAAAACCGGAGAGCATCGAATCAACAAGAGCCATCCGGTCAAAAAAAACTGTGTAAGGAGTAATCACATAAAGTAAACTTGCCCAAAAAGCGGTCCGGATATTGAAAACTTTCTTGGACAAAAAAAATACTCCCATTAGTGTAAAAAAACCAGAAACCACTGATAACAACCTTCCCGCAAGAAGTGGATCTTGTACAAATTTTAGAAAAGGGATCATAATCCACATAAATAGGGGAGTCTTACCGTCAAATAGAGGTAAAAAACGCAGCGTTGGTTCGGCCCTCATCACTTGTGCCCATCTAATATAAATAGCCTCATCTGCAAAAATAGGCTGCAAGGTTAAATTAGGTAATCTGAGAATAAAATACAGCGCTACTAGACCAGCAATAACCAGAAGCTCCTTGCGATGTTTAACTAAAAAATCCACTTTAACATTATACCAACTCCGAAGCCCAAATTGTCTAATTAAACATCAATCCCTGTACTTGCCTCTTAAGTCATTCCACCTGATTCGGAGCATATCATAAATTGCCGCCATGGCGTCTTTAACTACCTGTACTCTTTCAGTATCAACATACCTCCACTCCACCTCTACTTCAGCGATCTTAAAGCCATACTTTTTGGCTAGGTATAAAAGTTCAACATCAAACCCGGCATTAACTGCTCCTCCGCTAAAGTGCACCACTCCCCACTCACTTTTTATTCTAGGAATAATTTTATCAATTGAAGTCTTACTAAATGCCTTAAATCCACACTGAGTATCTTTAAATGGTAGTCCTAAGATTATCCCACGAAGCAGCGAAAACCCCCACGCTGATAATTTCCTAACTAAAGGCGCACCTTTTCTGCCATGCCTTGAACCGATCACAATATCAGCTCCCTTTTCAAATTCTGACATAAATTTCTCAATTTGGTTAATCGGTGTAGCCTGATCCATATCGGTAAAAAGAATTATCTTCCCCCTCGCTTTAAGCATTCCTGTCATCACAGCATTTGCTTTTCCTCCATGAAGGTTTTGAATAAGAAAAAAATTTTTATGGCTTGTAATAAACTTCTTTATAAGTTCAACTGATTGATCTGAAGAACCATCGTCAACGACAATAACCTCAAAGGGGATCTTAAGACTTTCCAGATAATCTCCGACCTCTTCTAAAACTCCTTTTTTAAGATTTTTTTCTTCGTTATATGCAGGTATGACTACTGACAGTTTTAGGATGTTCATGGCTTGCCACTTGGATTGTGAACTAATTTATATATCTTAACCCCGAAAAGATCCTGCATCCACTCAACTTTCGACCAACCAAAAGCTGCAACTTCATATTTTGGACTGTGGGTTGGGTCGCAAACTGAATCTTCACAGACAACGAATAACTGCTCGGTTATATCAAACGGGACTTGTTTTGGCTTATTGCCATATCGGTCTAGATAAAATTGATAAGCAGAATCATAATTGCTTTTGGCAATTAGGGCAAAATTCAAATCCTGACCACCGGCCTGATTGATCACAAATTTGGCCACATCTTGAGTCCTTTTGAGTTGATTATTTGGAGGATTTAAAAGTGGATTCCTCTGCAAATTAAGCACCGTCAGAACTAACAGTAAAATTACTATACCTGCATTTACTAACCATCTTGTCTTATTTGAAATATTAGATGCATAAAAAGCAACTGCCCCCAACAGTAAAAAAGGCACCGGATTCATAAATCCTAAGTAATGGTCATAAATACTCTGTTGGTAGAAAGTGAGTCCCAAAAGCCCCACCACCAACCAAATGCCTAGGACTAACTTTGGCCAGTAGAAAAACTTGTATAGTAGCGCCGCAACCACTAACAAAGACAAAATTATCATCAGGTAATAATTTTCCGCTGCCATGTATCTACCTATCAGGTTATAAGAATAAATCGCCGGTATCCGGGCAATATTTGTCAAGATGTCAGCCTTCACAGCGCTGCCGCCGCCCAGTAGCTCGGTAATTGCCCGATAATTTAAAAAGTTGTGTCTTAAATCAAACCAAACCAATGGCGACATCATAACCAAAAATGCCACAACTGCACCCAACGTACCACTAAAGATATGCTTCCTGTGGACACCTGGAAGGTGAACAACGAGGACACCTAGTAACCATAAGATTATAAATACAGGGAGCAAAATTAATGCCAAATAATGCATCTGGACTGCTGCAGCCGCTGCTATTCCTGTCAAAATTAACCATAAGAAATTACCGGTTTTCCAAAGCCTGTAAAAACCAAAGATCGCCAGCAACGCAAAAAATGGAGCAGGGTTTGGATTCCAGGAAGACCTGGCATAGATGACTGTCACAGGTGATATAGCATACAGATAAGCTGCCACCAGTCCTGCCTGCCGATTGAACCAACTCCTACCTAGGTAATAAATAAAGGCCACTGTTAAAACTCCCAAAAAGGCATTCATGCCGGCAGCTGCCACCGGATTCAACCAGAAAATCGCCATGGGAGCGGCCATCATGTAATAATAAAGTGGACCTAAGTAAATATTTCCCACGGAAGTAGGAGGACCGATCAAAGGGAAATCATAATCAACTAACATCTTTTTGATAATGATGGCATCCCGTCCCTCATCCCCTAGAAAAGTCATATACTCCGAAAGTCTAAAGAACCTTAAAAATGTTGCCAGCGCTAGTATGCCTACCAGTAGAATAAATAACAACTTTTGATCTTTTAGTTTCCACCAAAGTTTAAAAAGATCCATAAATGATTTAATTATTACTCTTAAATTTGACCCTGTTGGTCTACCGAAGAGTCTGGGGTAATGATTAACTCCTATCTCAGCAATTTTAAAGCCGGATTTTTTGGCGGAAATGGCCAGCTCCGCATTAATCATCGCACCTCTGGTAGATTCTAAATGAGGAATTTTTTCCAAAACCTCTTTTCTAACCATTTTAAAACCGCAATCAACGTCTTTTAAAGTTAATCCGAAAGAAGCCCAAAGTGATAATTTCCAACCCTGTTTAAAAAGTATTCTGAAAAATGGGTCTTGTCGCTTTAACCTATATCCGATAATCAAATCATAATCCGAGATCTTATCCAAGAATTTCGTCACCTCTGCAAAATCAAACTGTCCATCCCCATCCGTATAGACTATGGTGTCATAGCGCGCATTATAAAAGCCGGACTTTAAAGCCTCACCGTAACCTAAATTTTGGGGATGGTGAATAACTCTGATATTAGGATTTTGCCGAGCCAAGAAGTCTGCAATTTTACCGGTTTTATCAGTTGAGCCATCGTCAACAATAATAATCTCATACTTGAGCTTAAGCTTTTCTAAAACCTCCCTTGCCTTTTTCACACCATTTTCAATATTGCCCTCTTCGTTAATACAAGGAAAGAAAACAGAAAGCGAATCAATACTCATTAGGATTAGAGTGTAGCACACAAACCCATTTTTCTGCTATGATTTGGTAGATGAGTAAGTCAGTCAAAGATTGTATTATCCTGGCGCTTTTAACTCTAGCTGCCACTTTTCTAATATGGCTACCTCATATTTTAACTATGCCTAATCTTTGGGGGCTATCCTTCAAAGAAGGATTTTCTACAATTTATCGAAACTTTGATGGTTTGGAATATGTCGTTATTGCAAAAACTTTTTATGATCCAGCCGCCATTTCTGCCCTACCACTGTCCCTACCGGCTAATTATTTTGCCTCACATTTTCCCGGATATGCCCTTTTAATTGCGGTTTTTTCTCCGATATTAGGATATTTAAAATCAATGCTTTTTGTGTCAGTCTTATCCACAATTCTCGCTAGTTTAGTCTTTTACTTTTTAGTTAAAGATTTTAAGTTAAGCAATCATCCACTTTTTTTGTCTTTTATATTTTTAATTTTTCCTGCCAGGTGGTTAGTAGTTCACAGCGTCGGTTCATCAGAACCTACCTTTATTCTTTTTATTATCGCCGCCATTTATTTCTTTATGAAATTTGAGCAGTCAAAAAAAGTTCCCAATATTATCTTGGCAGGGCTCTTTGGACTCTTGGCTCAAATTACCAGACCCCCAGGAATACTGCTTTTCATTGCTTTTGCTTCATATATCTTTTATAAATTCTACCTTCAAATCAAACTGGTTGTATTTCAAAAAGCATTGGCGGATCACTTAAAGTATTTTCCCCTGATACTAATCCCATTAGGACTTATGGGCATATTCTACTTGTATAACCAAACATATGGAGATTTTTGGGCTTATTTTAAAAGCGGAGACAATATTCATTTAACATTTCCACCCTTTCAAGTTTTCAATAAGGGGCAGTTTTGGGTAGGAGATATTTGGCTGGAGGACATCATCTATATTTTTCTGCTGGGATTTTTAGGAGCAGTAATGCTCCTGAAACAAAAGCTTTTACCCTTAGCTTTTTTTGTTCTAACTTATCTTACCGCCTCTACCTTAGTGGCCCACCGCGACATAAGCCGCTACCTTTTACCTATTAGTCCTTTTATCTTAATTGCTTTTGAGAAAATCTTAACCAGCCGAGAATTTAAAATTATCCTCCCGATAATACTACTGGCAATATACCTTTATGCCCAAAATTTTATACTAGCAAATACTGCCCCCATTCCCAACCTTGAAATGTTTAATTAATTCTCCTCTCGGCGCCAGGTAATCAAATGATTAACTGTAAAATTCCAAAGCATGACCGGCGGGATGGTTGCAAAAAAATAGAAATTATTATAAGCAATAGGGCGACCAAATATAATGACAAATCCATCTCCGTAAGTTAAATGTAAATATTTAACTATCAAAACCCCAATAATAAGTCCTCCCAAGGAAACTACATTAAATATTCCAAGCTTTTGCCAGAGATTTGTTTTAGTTTTTCTATATCTAAAAGTCCAATAATTGTTCAAGATAAAATTATTGATGATCGCTATTTCTGTAGAAAAACCCTTTGCGGTTGCTGGAGTTAAATTTAAGAAATTGATAAACACCTTATAAAAAAGAAAGTCTACTAAAGTTCCTATCGCTCCAACTAAACTAAATTTGACTAAAGTTTTTGCTCTTCTGGATAAACGATAAAAAGGAATATTGAACCCTAGCGAATGCATTCTTGCATCCAAACAATAAACAATAACATCATAGGTGTAGTTAAAAACTTTATTTTTGGAATAACCCTCTAAACGATTTTTAAAAATGAGCGGTACTTCTTTATACTTTGCCCCGGCGAGTACTGCTTCATGCAAAAAAGCCGGCTGAATAATAAAAGTCCGCTCTTGCCAAGGCAATCTCCCTAAATTAATTTTATTAAAAAGCGCCGGAGTAAAAGCTCTGGCGGAATTTGTAACTTCTCTAATATCCCAAGGACCCATTACTAATCGACAAAAAATTGAGGCTCCATATGTAAAAATTCTTCTTACAAAGGATAACTGATTTTTCCCACCGCTTACAAACCTGGAACCTATTGCCAGAGAATATCCTTCCTCTATAGTTTTAATAAGTCTTACCAGAACATCCGGCACCACCTGTCCGTCTGCATCGAGTTGAGCTAAAACATCTGGATGTAAGTTATCTAGCGCATACTGATGACCTTTAATAAGCCCAACGCCTAAACCTGGTTCCACTTTTATGAAATGCACTCTCCTATTCTTCCTAATTAATTCTTTCGCAACTTGTTCTATCCCATCAGAAGACCTGATATCATCTGCAATTACAACACTTATTTCGAAGTTGGGTATATTTTTTTCTTGTTCAAAAACTTTCTCAACGGTCTTTGCGATATTCCCTTTTTCATTATAAGTAGGTAAAACTACACTGACTATTTTTTTCATATTGATCGATTGTAATGGAAGATAAAAATATTAGCAATGTTGTTTTTGGGAAACAGAAAGTTAAGAAAATTTTGCCAAGTCTGCATGAACCATAATTCTGACTAAATCTTTGAATTTAGTCTTTGGTTCCCATCCTAAAACCTTTTTGGCTTTTGAAGCATCACCAGTCAGCGGACCTGTTTGCACCGGAGGTACAAAATGTGGATCTGTTTCCACATAATCCTTCCAATTTAAACCCACAACAGAGAAAGCTTCGTCGGCAAACTCTCCAACAGTATGCATCTCCCCAGTCGCAGCCACAAAATCATCTGCTTTGTCCTGTTGTAACACCATCCACATGAGTTCCACATAATCAGGGGCATAACCCCAATCTCTTTTGGCATCAAGATCTCCCAATTTTACTTTTCCATTTTTTACAATCGGTTCACCTATCTCGTTTAAAGGTATCCCCTCTTTTCTATTATTCTTAATTACTGCTACGGCGGCAGTTATTTTTCTTGTTACAAAATTTAAACCACGTCTGGGACTTTCATGATTGAAAAGGATTCCGCAAGAAATAAACTGCGGTTCCTTCCTATCATTCCTTGCAATAGTTGCCATTCTGTGTGCAAATTCTTTGGCGGCTGCGTAAGGATTGGCAGGATTAAAAGGAGTATCTTCGTTTTGAGGAACTTGTTTTGGTACACCAAACATCTCGGATGTTGATGCTTGATAAATCTTAGCATCGGGCACAACCCGCTTAGCTCGCTCGAAAACATGCAGGGCACCTACCCCTGTAACCATAATTGCTCCAAGTTTATCGCTAAATGACCCAAGCGGAGAAGAAAGTGCAGCCAGGTTATATATTTCATCCGGTTTAAAATCTAAAAGAGCTAGGGCAATAGATTCCGGTGAATGTAAATCTCCATAATAAACTTTTACCTCATCTTTAATTTCGTTAATATTACCTAAATCCAGAGCCGCATTTCTTCGGACCAAACCTGCCACCTCGTACCCTTTATCCAAAAGAAGTTCGGTAAGATAGGAACCATCTTGTCCAGAAATCCCGGTTATAAAAGCTCTTTTTTTATTTGCCATATTTTATTTTGGGCTTTTCTTACCATCGTAAGACGGCAAGTTCATTTTACTATAGCTGATTTCTTGCTTGCTCGTCAATCTCTTTTTTGAAAAGTACAAGACCTTCTTCAACCGTATGTAATATTCCCTCCCCAAATTCCCGCTCAAACTTCGTCGGATTTAACCAAGAAAACTTTAACAGTTTTGCCTTTTTTTCTTTATTATATTCATCAAGGCCTATTGAGTTTATCAATGAATAATTAAGCTTAAAAACCTCGGCAATCGTTTTGGCAAATTCTAACGGAGTAACACTATCTGTGCTACTGACGTGATAAAGCCCGCTGGAGCCTGCCTCAACCAGATGCGCTAGCGCTGCAGCAATATCAGAGACTACAGTTGGAGTAACTCTTTGGTCTTCAATTGCTTTAATGCTCCTTCCCGCCTGCAATTCCTCCAAAAAAAACCTGGCAATATCTTTTTTCTCCTGATAGAAGCTTGAAAAAGGCATTGATATTCTAACTATGGTTGACAAACATCCACTTTCCGCAACAAACTCCTCCCCAAAAAGTTTAGTAATTCCATACCAATTGATTGGACTGGGTTTATCTTCTTCCGTATAAGGACTATTCTCTTTCCTGCCATCAAAGACATACTCTGTTGAAATATGGATTAATTTTTTACCAAACTCTTTACAAACTTCTGCCACATTTTTAGCCCCCACTGCATTTATCAAATAGCAGATCCCCTCTTTATCCCGTTTTTGGGCTTCAGCATCCTCAACTTGGGTAAAGGCGGCAAAATTAATAATAGTATCCGGATTAGACTGTTGGGTAAATTTTAAGATTTGATCTTTATTTAATATATCTATTTCTTGGCTTTGAGGCGCGCTAATATCAAACTGGTTGGCATTTAGTTTCACAAATCTTGATCCCACCAGACCGCTACCACCAAACACCAATACTTTTTTCATCACTTAAACTTCTCCGGGAATAGATCTCTTAAGTTTGGGTTATTTCTATCTCTTTCAGAGATAATAGGATTTTCGATAGGCCAATTTATTTGCAAATCAGGATCATCCCAGGCAATTGCTCTGGTATCCGAACCGTCATAATAGCTATCCACTAAATAAATATAATCCACGCTCTTTTCTCCAGTTACACAAAGCGAATTAGCCAGTCCATTGGGTATAAAAAGCCCAATCCGATTATCGTCACCTACATTAAAAGTTTCTACTTTGGCAAAAGTTGGGGAATCCGGCCTTATATCAACTATGGCTATGAAAACTTCTCCGGAAACCGGATAAATAATTTTATTCCATTTTTCGGCGTGTATCCCCCTGATTACCCTGGGAACAGAATTTGAATGATTCATCTGTATACCATCAAATTTAAAACCGATAATTTTTTCTAGTTCATCTTTATGAAACAGTTCCCTAAAAAAGCCTCTCTCGTCCGAAAAGATTGGTCTTTCTAAAATCAGAAGACCGGCAATTGTTGTAGTTTTAATGAATTTTTGATCCATAAGATTTTTGGGCCATCCGATCGACAATTGGTCTGCCTTCTTTTAACGGTTTCCACCACCATTCATTTTCTTTATACCATCCAACTATTCTTTGTAGATCAGAATCCACGCTGTGCTTTCGTTCCCAGCCTAGACTTTTAAGTTTTTCTCCATTGATAGCGTAACGGAAATCATGGCCTAACCTATGCTCCACAAATTCAATCATTGATTCATCCAAACCCATTATACTAAGAAGCGTCTGTGTGATTTCCATATTGGTTTTCTCTTCTCCTTGGATTAAATAAGTTTCACCAACTTCACCTTTTTGTAAAACAAAATCAATAGCTTCTGCATGATCTCCTACATGCAACCATTCCCTGATATTTTCTCCTTTTCCCATTAAGGGAACTTTTTCCCCTTCTAAAAGGTTGGTGATAAATCGAGGGATCAGCTTCTCCGGATCGTGATAAGGACCATAGTTATTGGCACAATTTGTAATAGTAACAGGCAGACCATAGGTTTCAAAATATGCTCTGACCAAATGATCAGATCCGGCCTTGGATGCAGAATATGGAGTGCGAGGATTGTAAGGGGTGTCTTCTGTAAACGGAGGATCTTCTAGTCCCAACTCACCATAGACTTCGTCTGTTGACACATGATGAAACCTTTTTATTTTTGCTTCAAGCGCTGCATTTAAGAGCACTGCAGTTCCTAAAACATTTGTTCTGACAAACTGCAAAGGATCAATAATCGAGCGGTCAACATGTGACTCTGCGGCAAAATGCACCACTACATCAATACCATCCATGGCTTGCTCCACAGTATTTCCATCAGCGATATCCCCTTTAATAAATTGATAATTAGGGTTAGTCTCAATATCCTTCAAGCTTTCCGGATGTCCTGCATAAGTCAATGCGTCCAGATTAACAATTCTATCTTGCGGATGAGACTTTAACCAATAATGGATAAAATTAGAGCCGATGAACCCGGCGCCTCCTGTAATTAATAGTTTCACGTTTTTTGAATCCTTTCAAAAAAGGCAAGGTTCTGATGTCTGAGCAGTAAAATATTAACATACTGCGAAGACATCATTGGTCCTTTTATATCTAAATTTGGATCTTACATTGTTCCCCTACAAAAAGGGAAGTCCTGGCCTCCTTGCCATCAACCCCAATTATCTCACTGTCTGTCCCAATCAAGCTAATCTCAATCGGATGCAATTTTACATCCAAAATCTTTACTCCACCCATCAATATACTACTTCCTACGATACTTCCAGCAATATCACATTTATCACTTATAGAGGTAAAGGGTCCAATTTTAGAGTCTTTAATAGTCACATTATCTCCTATTATCACCGGCCCTTCTATTTGGGAATTGATTATCACCGAGTCTCTTCCTATCGAAACTTTACCGGAA
Source organism: Candidatus Daviesbacteria bacterium RIFCSPHIGHO2_01_FULL_40_11 (assembly GCA_001776635.1). Taxonomy (GTDB): domain Bacteria; phylum Patescibacteriota; class Microgenomatia; order Daviesbacterales; family UBA10151; genus UBA10151. The sequence continues at coordinate 18,674 of MFCP01000021.1, forward strand.
ATCTTTGAAGTCGAATCTATTTGACTTTCCCTAATCTCTTCCAATTCATGTTCCAACAGATACTTATTTGCTTCCAACCAATCATCGAATTTTCCAGGATCCATCCATATGCCTTTATATTCTAAGGCTTCTACCCTAAACCCCTGATCTATTAACCAATTATAAGGAGCGCTAATTTCCAGTTCCCCCCGCTCTGACGGTCTTATTGCATTCTTACCTTTAAAACATTTAAAAACATTTGAATCAAAAAAATAAAGTCCCGGAATACCGAAGTTATTAGGCGGATTTTCCGGTTTTTCAATATATTGGATAAACTTACCCCCCTCATCAAAAAGAGGTACACCAAGCCGCCTGTTATCTTTATGCGCAAGCACTGTGACAAGAGCGTTTGGTTTCTCTTTCAAAAAATAGACCACTAAATCTTTTATTCCATTGATAAAAATATTATCCCCGTTATGCATAACAAAAGGTGAACCTGCTAGGTATTCCTCGCAGACCTGAAAGATATTAGCCAAACCTTTGGGTTCTTTCTGCAATACATAAGTAAAACTTATCCCCCATCTTGATCCATCACCTAAGAGTGCCTTTGCTTCTTCTAACCCTCCGGGGTTATATGTCAGCGCAATATCTTTGATACCTGCTTCTGCAACCGTTTCTATTGGATAAAAAATTAACGGTTTGTTGGCAATCGGAATAAAGTGTTTATTGGTTGAAAAGGTTAATGGCCGCATTCTAGTACCCCGACCACCTGTTGGTATAATTGCTTTCATCTAATAGATAACTCCCAAAATTAGGATCAAAACCAAAATAGCAGTTAAAAGATACTCCAAAAAAATAGGTAAAGTCAAACTTTTATTGCGCTTGTGGTGAAAAAGTGCCCATAAAAGATAGATTAAGATACCTATGCTTAAAATTTTCAAGATCATAGTATTGCTCCCGGACTTGCCATAAATAGACTGCCTGCTGCGAGAGAAAGTAATGCCATATGGGCAATATTATGCGAAGTGAACCTAAAAACTCCTCTTCTTTTTAGCACCCAAACATCAACCGTTAACAAAATAGCAATCAAGAAAATGACTGAAAGGCCTGCTACTTTAGATACTGCATATGGGTTTATTAATACATTTGTATTTGGTCTAGTCTCTGTGACCGTAAGGGCCAGTGTCGGTTTGTTTGTCAAATCCTCTTCCGGTACTGTAATTTGTCTTCCTTGGACTTCCATACTAGGCTTAGCTGCAATATTTGAGGCAGTACCAAATTCCTGGACTACTAAAATAGTTTTTTGCCCATTTAAATTTCCTTCTGCTACTGCTATTCCGATATCTTGATATTTAGGATTTAAAAGGTTATCCCGATGGGTAGGGGACGCCATCCAAGCTTTGACCACAGCATCGGAAGAAGTGAAATTTTTTGCCAAATTCTCGCCAGCAAAAGTAAATTTATAACCAGCATTTAAGATAAAATCCCAAGGGGTCTTCCCAGAAGGGGCAAAATGAGCCCAATAATTCTCTGAAAACATATTTTGGGCTTTGGCAGCTGCTGCTTGATCTAAGGCGCCGTTTTCAGAAACAGGCGGCAGTCCCTTTTTTTGCCTTTCAATATTAGTCAGCTCAATCAGCTTTTTTTGGTCAATATTTCCAGCAATCCCTAAAACTCCAGGTTCTACATAGCCCACTATAGAAAAACCTACCTGCAGTAAAATAAAAAGAAGGATATATATAACTAGGCCTTCCCAAGAGATTAAGTGAGCTTTTTTATGGGTGTCTTTATGAGGTAAAAACCAGTTTTGCCAAACCATATAGAAAGTATATCATTGTTAGGAAGAAACATTCACTAGTACCAAAATTACGCAATTGCGGAAAAATGGTACCTAATAATTCAGTTGGGTCTCAAACTTCTTACCGTTAACTGTAATTCCAAGGGCAAAGCCCAGAGCGTTTGCAACAGACACCCCTACCCGAAGTCCGGTAAAAGACCCAGGCCCGGTTTCAACTTCTACCCCTTGCAGAGTTTTGAGTTCAGAGCTCGTAGTTCTTAGTAATTTGAAAATCAATGGCAAAAGCACTTGTGACCCATACTCCCGACTTTCACTTAAACTCTTCACTGCTTTACCCTCCTTTTTCAGGGAAACCCTAATAATCTTTTGGCTTTTGGTATCAATATGCAAAATCATGTTCACATCTTAACATCTTAAGTTAGTCTTTAAAATTATCCTATAGTTGAATACTCCAGTTTTGGTAAAATTCGTTCCTAATTAATGTCAACTTTAGCTTAGAAGGATATTTACTTAAATCGTATCACAGACTTGTCGCAGCCTTACAGAAAGAGGACTTGGAACAGAGCGGAAAGGTAACTGATAACCTCCTCTATCGTCAACAGATCCGTCTTTTAATACTGAGCCAGGGTTAGCCGGCAAGCTGTCGACAGAAGATGCAGTTCTACCTACAAGTGCTGACACCGTTGATACCCTTATACCTCTAATATCAGGCACCCTACCCATATTAGACAAACATTCAGGACTTCTACCCATATTAAGTAACTATTCTATTTCCTCTTTAATCATTCGTCAAGACCACAAATTCCTGCTATAATTTCCGCATGGATGAGATAAAAAACCAATTAGAAGAGGTCGAAGTGAGATTTGAGAAAGTTTCAGAATCAATAAATCGGGATAGTTTACGAAGAGAAATTAGGGAGTTGGAAGCCGAAACTATGAAAGAAGGCTTCTGGAGTAGTCCCGAGGAGTCTTCAGCTATCAGTCGGAAGCTTAGTGATAAACAGAAAACGCTTACTGTCCTGAATAATTTGGAATCCAGGATTAACAACGCTATTGAGATTTCAGAAGAATCTTCCATGCAGGAAGATCTCAAAAAAGAAGTTAGCGAGATCACAAAAGAATTAGATAAATTAGAACTGAAGTTATTTTTAGCAAAACCACACGATGAATCCGAAGCAATTTTATCTGTCCACTCAGGAGCCGGTGGGGTTGAGGCCATGGATTGGGCCTCCATGTTAGTCCGGATGTACCAGCGATATTTTGATAAATCAGGATGGAAATATGAAGTGACGGATGAAAATCCGGGTGAGGAGGCCGGCATAAAAACAGTTTCCATGATCGTCCACGAACCCTTTGCTTTCGGCTACCTAAAAGGTGAAGCAGGAACACACAGGTTGGTAAGACAATCCCCTTTCAATGCGGATAACTTAAGACAAACCTCTTTTGCTTTAGTTGAAGTATTACCGGTAATAAGTGCCCAAGAAGCTGAGATCAATGAATCCGATGTAGAATTTGAAGCTTTCAGAAGCGGTGGCGCCGGAGGGCAAAATGTCAATAAAGTTTCCACTGCAGTAAGACTAAAACATATCCCTACCGGCACTGTAGTGACTGCCCAAACCGAGAGATCGCAATTGCAAAATAGGGAAAATGCCATGAAACTCCTGATGGCAAAGTTATGGGCCCTAAAACAAGCTCAGGGTAAAGAAGTAGAACGGCAATTGAAGGGTGGCAAAACTTTAGGATCCTGGGGAACACAAATCCGCTCTTATGTCCTACATCCTTATCATATGATCAAAGACCTCCGAACCAATGTGGAAACCTCTAATACAGATGCCGTATTAGATGGGGATCTAAATGCCTTCCTTGAAGCAGAGCTCAAAATGGTGGCTTAAATAACAGTACAGACTTCGTACTGGACTTTTCGTGAGGAATACTTAATAACAGATACTGTGCAATCAGAGAAGTCCAAAACTTCAGGGTAGACAAATTACTCATTTTATGGTTAATATAGACTATATGGATCAACAGACAAAATTAGAAGAAAAGATCACCAAACCAATAGTGAGTCTAGAAAACCCTATGCGTACCATTTTAGGGGTAGTGATTGCCGCACTAGTTTTGGGTACTCTGACAGGATATCTTCTCTCAACCAAATCTAGTGGCTCAAAAGTTTCCTCTCTTGTGGCAGGAAAGGCAAAGAGCGCGGAACAAGATACCACAACCTTCAGGGACTTCGCGGAAGGTGTTATCAAAGCCAAACCTCAACCTTCTGATCCTGAAGAAAATACCGAAGGAACGCATTTACTTATAAGAGAAGGTGCTGTTCCTGTAACCTTAACTTCATCTGTGATAGATTTATCAAAATACGAAGGTAAAAAAGTCAAGGTTTTTGGTGAAACTCAGGCAGTACCTAGAGTAGAATGGTTCATGGATGTTGGTAAAGTAGAAGAAATTAAGTAATCATCCACTACGACCTTAAAATCTGTATGATTCATTTTAATTCTGTCTCAAAGAAGTTTGGTTCATCTCTTGCCTTAGAGGACATCTCGTTGGAAATCAAACAAGGCGAATTTGTCTTTATTGTCGGGCCATCCGGTGCAGGTAAATCCACGCTTCTTCGCATTCTTACAAGAGAACTTTTGCCTACAAACGGTGAAATCTTGGTGGGTAAAGTAGATATTACTAAAATTAAGGATCGTGACGTACCTCATTTTAGAAGAAAAGTTGGTATAGTCTTCCAAGATTTTAAATTATTAGATGATAGGACCGTTTTTGAAAATGTGGCTTTAACTTTAGAAGTACAGAATAAGTCTGACGAGGAGATCCAGAAGATGGTTGAACATACCCTAAAATTGGTAGAGATTTGGGGGCAAAGGAATCTCTTCCCAAGACAACTATCAGGAGGAGAAGCTCAAAGAACCGCCATTGCTAGAGCTGTAGTTGGCAAACCGGATATAGTTTTGGCTGATGAACCAACCGGAGATTTAGACCCTAAAACTGCTTGGGGAGTAATTCAGCTTCTAAATGAGATAAACTCCTGGGGCACCACAATTTTAATGGCCACTCACAATCAAGAAATTGTTAATACCTTAAAAAGAAGAGTAATAAAACTTAAAGCAGGTAAAATAGTTAGTGATACTAAAGAAGGAAAATATGATTAGAGCAATCGCGTTTACGAAAAGGAATATAAGGCGTACGCCTTTCCAAGCATTGGCCGCTTCAATGGTGATGTTTTTAACATTCTTAGTGCTGCAGATTTTTGTAATTCTGGCAGCTGGATCGCAAACTTCTTTACGTTATTTTGAGAGCAAGCCTCAAGTAATCGCCTTTTTTAAGGATGGTATCAGTAGTCAAGATATATCTGCTATAGAAAATGCGCTGCAACAGGAAGGAAGAGTCACCAATACAAAATTCGTTTCCAAAGAGGATGCTCTACAAATTTATCGGGAGAGGAATAAGAACGACCCGATGTTACTGGAACTTGTAACTGCCAGTATTTTACCTGCGTCACTGGAAATTTCCACCCAAAGCCCACAAGATCTGGCTCCAGTTGCCGAGATTCTAAAAAAGGAGCCTGTTATATCGGATGTGATAGTTCCGGAAGATCTTGTGACGACCTTGACATCGGTCACCAGAATTATCAGAACTGTAGGTGTAGCCACTGTCGGATTCTTAATGGTTTTTGCAACCTTAGTAATAATCATGATTATTGGTTTTAAAATAAGGTTAAAAAGAACGGAGATAGAAATTATGAGGCTACTGGGAGCATCCTCTTCCTTCGTCCGAACCCCCTTCATTTTAGAAGGATTATTTTATGGTTTGACAGGAACTGCCTTAGCTTGGGTTATTAGTTATGGTTTGCTTTGGTATTTCACACCATTTTTGCAAGGGTATCTGGGAGAGGTCAAGCTACTGCCGGTTAACCCACTATTTATGTTGGCGCTTCTGGGAGGAAGTTTAGCTTTGGCTTGTTTTGTGGGAGGATTAGGTTCAATTGCAGCTGTCAGGCGATATTTAAAAATCTGATGAACCCTGATGAAAAAGTTACTACTATTTCTTTTAGTATTTAGTTTTGTCACTTTTGTTTCCCTATACCCTATACCCTATACCCTATACCCTATTTATGCTCAGTCTACGGATGAACTAGCTCAGCAACTTAAGGACAAGCAAGCAGAAATTCAAAAACTGGAAGCTCAACTTGCCGAGGCTAAAAATCAAGAGAAAACCTTAAAATCCCAACTTAATCTCATTGACGGACAAACTAAAGTTACCGAATTAAAAATCGAGGAAACAAATTTAAAAATAGAAAAACTCAAAAGAGAAATCTCTGATCTTTCAACAAGGATTAACAGGATTGGTGCCACGCTGGATTCATTATCGGAAATTTTGCTTCAAAGAATCATTCAAACTTATAAATATAGTAATGCCGTTTCCACAATTGACCTCCTTTTCTCATCTCACGGATTCGCAGATTTGATAGAGAGGCTCAAGTATATCCAGGTTGCCCAAGCCTATGACAAGAAAAAATTATACGAACTTCAAGCCACAAAGCTTGCCTACAATGACCAAAAGCAGGATAAAGTAACCAGACAAACCGAGGCTGAAAAATTAAATAAGGATTTGGAAGTTTACAAACAACAACTTGACGAGCAAAAGAAAACTAAAGATGAGCTGCTGAAAGTTACAAAAAATGATGAAGCCCGCTACCAAACTTTAATAGTCCAACTCAAAGCTGATACAGATTCAATAAGACGCGCTTTAAGCGGAGCGGGTGTGAAAAAGGGACCCGTTAAAAGAGGGGAGACAATTGCCGTTGTAGGAAATTCAGGTTGTTCAACAGGATCGCATTTGCATTTTGAAGTAATGAACAATGCCAAGGTGGAAAATAATACGGTAGTTGGGCGTGAGAATAAAGTTGATCCAAAACCCTTTTTAGATTCAGGGCAATTTGAAAAACCCCTGGCAAGTTATGATGGCAGTGAATGCGGATCATCTTGTAGGGTAGGACAAATTAGTACTAAATTCGGGGAAATATACTTTTTAGGCGAACATAAGGGTTTAGATATAGCAGAATATGCCGGAACTCCAATTAGAGCCGCCGCTGATGGAGTAGCTTATGAATTTTCCGATTCAAGTGCCTGTTATTTAACCGGAACGGTAGGGAGAGGTGTCGTGATAGACCACGACAATAGCGATTACGTAACTTTGTATTGGCATATCCCCTAGTGTTACTATAAAGATGTGTTGGCAATCTTTCTGGGACTGCTAAGTTTATTGGTTTTTGCTAAACCAGTTATAGCTGGAGAACCGCCAACCCAGATAAGTCCTAGTAACAATTCTACTGTTTCCTCTTCAACTCTTAATTGGCAAGCCCCCTCGTATCAACTTTACTCCCCAAATCCTTACAGAGTGCAAGTTGATGACGATTCAACATTCTCAAGTTTAAACAAGGATTATTACACTAATAATACTTATTACACTCCTACTCTAAATCCAGGAACTTGGTTTTGGAGAATAAAAGCAAAGGATATATCTGGCACATGGAGCGATTGGAGTGCTACCTGGTCATTTATTTTAGCAACCTCAATGCCTTCGTCTTCTCCAACCCCATCAGTACCACCTAATCAATCGCCATCCTCAACTCCTCCGCCTTCCTCCGTATCCCAACCTACATCCTCCTTTGTAATTTCAAACACTCCATCCCAAATAGATTCCGATCAATCTTTTAACGTCTCCATAAGTTTATCATTACCTGATAGTCATAATACTGACTTATATCTGAAGGGAGCTTTTAAGAAACCAGACAGTTCTAATTACTTTGGACAAACAAAAGTTTCGGGGAGCTGGGTAAAAAATGGTAGTAGTTATTCCAGTCAATATCCCATTACCACAGATAGCTCAGGCAATTGGTCGGGCAATTTAGAGATACAACCTGATAGTGACGATTCTGGTTTTACCGGAACCGGCGACTACATCTTTAAAGTAGGCAGATACACCTCTTCCGGCTCAGGCCCTACTTGGAGTAATGAATCAACCATTAAAATAATATCTCTCGGAAACAATGACCAGGACAGTGTTTCAACAAACAGCCCCTCCTCTACAACCAACCCATCCACCTCTCCATCGTCTGTTAAGACAAAGACAACCAGTTCAAGTCAATCGAAAAGTTACGATACACTTGTCTATCGTAGTGCCTCCGTAGCCGGAGCGAGTGCATCTGCCATACCGGAATCTAAAATTGAAGTTAAAAATCAAAAACAGACAAATCCAATGGTTTGGATCGGATTAATTTTCATATTTGCCGGAATCGGGTCAATAGGATATATTTACTTAAAGAAAAATGGCAAAATACCTTTCTAGCTCGGAAAAGCAGACACAACAAATAGCACGGCAATTGGCAAAAATGGTTCGACAAGCTCACCATAAAAGAAAGGTATTTGCTTTAACCGGCGAGCTCGGAGCCGGCAAGACTATTTTTGTCCAGGGATTTGCAAAAGGATTAGGAATTAAAGACAAAATTATCTCACCTACTTTTATTTTAATCAGGCAACATAAAATTCCTGATACAACACAAACTCTTTATCATATAGACCTGTACCGCTTAGAGGATACGAAAGATTTTAGACATATGGGACTTAAAGAAATTTTATCAGATCCAAATAATATTGTTTTAATTGAATGGGCAGAAAAAGCAAAAGAACTTTTGCCAAAAAATACTGTCAAGATAAACATCTCTAAAGGGGACGACCAAAATAGAGTCATTGCTATTTCTTAACCTCACGCCTTACTTCAAGCTCTAAAGAACCTAACATTTCTTTTGAAACAAATTCCATATCTTTAAAATCATTTTCCCAAGCCTGTCTCATTTGGATTCTGTCCGGTTCCTTTATTAAGAATATGAGTCCCGAGAAATTGTCTTTTACGCCTTGGAATTTTTCTTGACTTGGAATGTAGGTTGGTTTATTGGGAGAATAAACATATTCCCCCGGAATATATCCATATTTTTTCTGCCCATACCACCAAAAAAGATACTGATACGGATAATCATAAACCGAAGGCAGATAAGTATATACTTTAAAGTTTTGCCCCGCTGCTTTTTGATAAACATAATCTATAGCCGATATTTCATTCTTATATAACGAAGGGTCCAAATTAGGTTTTCCCAAGTCGTTTAGAAAAAAGTTGCCAATATTGAGTAGTCCAAACCAGACAATTGAAATCGAAAGAGCAACAGATATCAATTTGCTAACTATCCTTCCCTCCATGAGTTTTTTAAGAAGATATGCTATCAATATTAGCGAGACCGCCATATCTCCCCCCAAATGCCAAGGATTAACAGTAACAGGTAAAATTAGGTAACCAAGAAAGGGAACAGCAATAAAAATCATACTAACGTAAACTAACTTATCTTTCTTTGCTTCTTTTATAAAATTGTAAGCTAAAGGAACAGAAAGAAGTAGGATTATACCGGTAAACATTTTATGGTTCATCAGTATCGGCAAAAATGTGTCATAAAAACTGGAGGCAATAACTTGGAAACGATTCAAAAAGTTGAATCCATTACCGGAATTTTCCGACAAGTGCCTCAAAATTGCCCTACTCATTATAAATTGATGTCTTAAGTCAAAAATAATTTGTGGCAACAAAGTTAATGCAAAAGCGCCAACTCCTACCCAAAACCCTTTTTGTTTCAGAAGCTTTAAATTTTTTGTCAAAATTACACTAGCAAGGATTATTAATGGGATAAATATTCCAAAATTCATCTCGAAATTAAAAAACAATCCGCCTAAAAACCAAGCAGAGATTACGTAAATTACCTTTCCATTTTCTAAATATTTAACTAATAAATAGATAAATAAAGGCGAAAGGAGCGTTACCGGATTTGGGTTAAAAGCATAAAGGTTAGTTAAAACTATGTAGTTTGAGGCAATCCAGATAGCACCTATGGGTATTACCAGAAAGCTACTCCATCTGTTCACTAACTTCAGCAGGAAAAATCCCCCAATTGCCCAAAGCAGAATCTCCATTAAAATCGAAGTATACGGGTCACCCCCTGAAAGCACAAAGGGTATTGCGAGTAAATAATACCATGCCGGGCCGTTATAAAAACCCTCGATTGCAGACGTCGGACCTATAAGCCGCAGTTTTGGTAAAACTACCATCTCCCTTACATCAACCATATCCCGGGCATTATCCATGTTAAAAAGAAAATTCCCGTTTGCTGTTAACGCCAGCCGGTACAAAATACCAATAAATAAAATTACCAGGACAACAATTGTGAGATTTCTACTCATTTGTTTTTGGGACCCTTACTTGCAGTTTAATAGAACCATAACTTATCTCTTTAGTCAATTTTGTTTTACTGTTCTCCGTATCCGACTCTTCATTGTAAAATCTTGGCGGGATCCCATCAGCAGGCTCCATTATTAAAAATGATTTATCTTGTGGTTTATCAATTTTTTTCAAAGACTCAACCCCTAATAAACCAACCTGGTCATGGCCGTAAAATGCTGGAACATACCCATATTTACCTTTACCATACCAGGAATACAGATAAGCCCAAGTGGTATTGGTCCAAAGGGGGAGAGTAACAGTATTGATTGAGAAGGCGCTGCCTGATGCCTCTTTGTATGTTTCATCAATTAAACTCAATTGATTTTTTAAATTCATATCATTTGGAATGACCAAAATAACTTGACCATCGGGATTATACTTAAAAATTGCTGCCAGATTGGAAAGCAGGCTTAAAAAAATAACTGCAAAAACCAGTATCTTACTAACCCTCCAAATACTCCGAAGCAACACTACAACCGCTAGAATTGCCGGAGTTGAGAGTCCGATATTTGCATAAGTGTTTGTATGCCCACCAAATAAAAATATGGGAATATTCGAGAAAAGATAGAAGTAAAGTATGCGCTCCTTTCTAATGAAATAGACAACAACAAAAGAGAGAACCCCTCCTAATAAAACGTTCGTAGGGAAGAAATTAAATGTAAAGATTTCTGTAAACCTATTAATATAATTATGGAATAACTCATCAAATTGGGGTCTAAAATCAATCTGTCCGGCTGTCCCGATATTAGAAAAACCAAGAAATATTTTTTCAAAAGTTTTAAATTTAACTGCTGCAACAAAAAAGTTAATTAGCCCCAAAAGGGCAACTAGGCAAGATATACCGATTACTTTTGGGTGCGTTTTGATTTTAAAAATAATTCCAAATATCGGGATTAAGAAAAAAAGATAAATCAGGAAAAATTGAAATTGGGTAGACAGTGCAGCTAAAAGAGTAGCTAAATACAATCCATAAGTTTTACCTTTCTGCCACTCTCGTAAGAACAGAAAGAATAGGGCAATAGTGAATACCGCAGGAGCAGGATTGGAAATCCAAGAGGCATATTGGGTTGCCTCAAAAGATACCACAAAAAGAAATCCAGCAAGAATAGCCCATTTAGTACTCTTAAAAAGATCCTTAGCCAAAATTACGATCGGGATGATCACAATGGAATTGAGAAATGATAGGAAAATCGCCACGACCCTAGGATCTCCTTGACCCAACATGTAAAAAGGAGCAATCAGATAATAATAAAAAATACCGTGGTAAAGCCCCGATGTTGAAGTCGGAGGACCTAAAACTTTTAAGTCATGATTTTTCCAAATCTGCTCTGCTTCATAGGCATCCCTCGCCATATCATAATGAAACGACACACCTCCCTGGTAGATAAAGAGTATCCTGATAATAAATGCCAGTATTACCAACACAAAAATTGCCTTAATCATCACCTCTAATGTAACCACACTAAACTTTTTTTGCAATCCTCCCTTTTTGTCATTCTGATCCGGCTTTGTCGGAGAAGAATCTGTGTTAAAATTAATCTCATGAGGGTTTTAGTTACAGGTGGGGCCGGATTCATCGGATCCCATGTCAATAAATTACTGCTGGATCAGGGGCATTCAGTTACAGTTGTTGATGACCTATCAAAAGGACACCAAGACTCCATAGATGCTAGGGTAGATTTTCACCAAATTGGCCTTGAAAACCAGGAGGAACTTGAAAAAATTCTGCCGGGCCACGACGGCGTTATCCACATGGCTTCTTTTATAGAAGTTGGCGAGTCGGTTAAAAAACCGGTGGAGTTTGCTCAGAATAATATTGTAGGAACTGTGAAATTACTTGAGGCCATGAAAAATGCTAACGTAAAAAAAATGATTTTTTCCTCAAGTGCTTGTGTTTATGGCAAACCTGAAAAATTGCCTATCACGGAAGAAGATCCTTTAGGAGAGCAAGAAAATCCGTATGGAATAACCAAAGTAACTATGGAAGAGTTTTGCAAGCTATTCCATACCCTACACAATTTTGATGTTACAATTCTTCGTTACTTTAACCCCTACGGCCCGGGTGAGCTACATGAGCCGGAAACCCATGCCATCCCTAACTTTGTAAAATCAGCTCTTACTAAAACCCCGATTCCCTTATTTTGGAAAGGTGAACAAATTAGGGATTTTATTTTCATTGATGATTTGGCCCAGGCCCATATCCTGGCTCTAACCCTGACAGGATTACATATATATAATGTAGGAACGGAAAGCGGGGTAAAAGTCGCTGATGTCGTAAAGCAGATTTTTGAAATTGTCGGGTACGAAGTTCCTATAGATGATAAAGGAGAAAGAAAGGGTGATGTGCCGGCTTTAGTTGCATCATCTGAAAAACTCAAAAAAGAATTGGGCTGGAACGCAAAAGTAAACCTAGAAGAGGGCCTTAAAAAAACCATCGAATTCTTCAAAAATCAAAACCTTTAATGGTTCCATTTTTTCGCAATAGCGAAATTATGGTACCTTTCTAAAAGGTCTCTATCTATTCCCTCCACCGCCTTTTTTCCAAGGGACTGCAGATAAAAAAGGATAAAATAAGTCTTCTTTCTCGGGAATTTCAAAACTATCATCGGAAGTTTTGGGTTTAAATTCTTTATCAATAAATTCTATATATGGGATATCTGTAATAATAGCCAAGGGTTGTTGTTCTACCCCTTCCCCCATCTCTAAAACTGCTGCCGTTGCCAGACAGTCCGCTATATCGGTTGTTTCCATTTCAAACCGGCGGCCAAATAAATCTACCATCCCCCGGTAATCCTTTAGCGGCTTAAATCCAAAATATGAAATTGCCATCCCCAAAACTCCCCTCCTTAAAGGGGTTACCCGGGAATCGGTAATAATAACTCCTAGGTTTTTAAGCTGGAATTTTTTCCTTAAAAACTGCCAAATCTTTCTTGCTGAAAATGCCGGATTTTTCGGCCACAGGATATAGTAACCGTCGGCGTTACTTTCATCAATCCCGGCAGTTGCTACCAATAAGTTATTTTTAATTGTATATATGGTCCATTTATTTAGTGAAAGTTCTCTCGGCAAATATTTATCTGATTCCTGAGCAATGAGTTCATCTTTAGCAATGCTGCCTATTGGAATACAGCGCTCTTCCCCAATTGCCACCACCTTAGAAGTCACCGCCACGACTGAGCGTTCTTTTAAAGTTTTTATTGCAGAGAGCAAATCCCATAAATTATCTTTTGGCGGTAAAAATTTTCTTGTCGTAATTGCTTGAACTTTCATAGACCCAAAGTCTATCAGGAAGCGATTGCACATTCAAATCGCAACTGTTACTATCATTTAGATGCGCAGATCCCATTTATTAATCCTGGCGTTAATTTTAGTTATTGGCCTATTTTTTAGATCCTATCAATTAACTGAGCGGTTTGAATTTGCCCATGACGGAGACCTATATTCCTGGATCGTCAAAGATATTGTCGTAAACCATCACTTCCGCCTCATAGGACAATTAACATCTGCTCCTGGCATTTTTATTGGAGGTTTATTCTACTACTTACTGATTCCATTCTTCTTATTGTCAAATATGGATCCTATCGGCACAACTAGTTTTGCAATAATAATTGGCCTGGTAACAATATTCAGTTTATATTTTGTATTATCAAAATTATTTAAAACTGAAGTAGGTTTAATCGCTTCCTTCTTGTATGCAACTTTACTTACCACCGTCAACGCCGACCGGTGGATTGTCCCGACTGTTACCACTAATCTTTGGGTTATCTGGTATTTCTACGGAGTCATCAAGATCGCTCGGGGTGATTATAGAGTCCTTCCTATTTTGGGGATACTCATCGGTTTAATATGGCATGTCCATATTGCCCTGATCCCGGCACTAATTGCAATCCCTGCCGCAATCTATTTTGCAAAAAAATTACCTAATACGAAACAAGTTGCCCAATTTTTTATTGCATTATTCGCAACTTCTTTACCGCTTCTGATGTTTGAAGCAAGACATGGATTCGGACAAACTCTTAGCTTAATAAGTAATTTCACTACCCCTCAGGTAGGTGCAACCGGATTATACAAGCTCACTCTGGTTTTAAATATGGTCGTAAAAAATATAAGCGTCCTCTTCTTTGCTCCACAATCTTTCAGTCAGACATTTAACATATTTTTTGTTTTAATAATTATTCTTTTAGGATTTTTATTGATAAGAAAAAAGATTTTATCTCAAAAAGAGTTTCTAATTTTCTTAATCTGGATTGCCGGAGTAATTGCTTTCTTTGGACTCTCTTCATCACCAATCTCCGAATATTATTTTTCCAACATTGGAATAATCTTTTTAAGTCTGGTCAGCCTTTTGCTATATCTGATATTTAAATCCTCCTACTTAGGTAAGGCTTTGGTAGCCGGCCTTTTGATACTTATTCCCATTAAGAATGGTTATTTTATGATTACTCAAGATTATTATCACAAGGGGTATATAGAGAAAAAAGCAGTTGTGAATTTTATAAAGACGGACTCGGAAAATAGAGGTTTTCCCTGTATAGGAATAAGCTATATCACAGCAGCAGGGGAGAATGTTGGGTTTCGATATTTCTTTTATCTTAAAAACATGCATCTAGTACATCCATCTCTTAACATCCCTGTCTATAACATAGTTATCCCTGACGAGCTATCTTTAGGGGAAGCTAAACAAAAATTCGGTCACATCGGAGTAATTCCACCAACTAAAGTTCCGTCACTAGAGACCATACAGAAAACCTGCCAAACCCCTAATACCAATTTAACCGATTCACTGTTTGGGTATGTAGACTAAAACACTAAATTACCTTTAATAATTTTATTGCTTTAGGCAAAAGCGGCAAAACATCGCTTGCTAAAACCCCTGCATTACCGATCTTTTTTCTTAATATTTCCCCTGCCAATCCATGAATATACACTCCGACTGCAGTCGCATCAAAAGGTTTTAAACCCTGAGCCAACATTCCGGCTATCGCTCCGGCCAGGACATCACCGGTACCGGCAGTAGCCAAAGCCGGATTGGCGAAAGGGCTTAAAAGCACCTCCCCGCTGGGGGAGACAATCACAGTATTTGTTCCTTTAAGTACTAAAACTTTTTCCCATTTCTTGGCAAAATATTGTGCGACGTCAATTCGGTCTGACTGGATTTCTTTAATAGTTAAACCTGTTAACCTGGCCATTTCCCCCGAATGGGGAGTCACTACAACTTCTCCCTTTAAACTTCTCCACCACTCCCCTACTTTGGATAAAATATTTAACCCATCACCATCAATCACCGTTGGGGGCAAATTGCTGTTTAGAAGATCTTTCACTAGCTTTACCGTTTGATCGCTTTGTCCCAAGCCTGGACCAATCAATACAACGTCATATTCATTGATTTTTCCAACTACCTCATGGGGCGGTAGAAAAGTTACCTCAGGCAATTTTCTGGAGACTATTATCTTAACTGTCTGTTCTGTGGCCAAAGTTACCAGACCGGCTCCAACCCGGTAACAAGCTACACAAGCTAAATATGGCGCCCCCGGATAGTTTTCCGATCCGGCAATAACCAGTACCTTCCCAAATGTTCCTTTATGGGCATTTTTAGGTCTGGTTGGTAATTTTTTAGCTACCCACTCTTTAGTCAATTCCATAAAACTTCAGTCTCTCTGATTGAAGATTTGTTTGGTTTTCAATTCTGGAAGGCAAAACAAAAAGATGGGTACTACCGCCATTTTTCTTAATTTCTTTATATTGAGTAAGAAATTGTCCTAAATCCAAGCCCTTGCAATCTTCACAGTAGAAAAAAGTTGGCGGATTTTTATTAAACAATTCATGTATTTTTTTGTGAAACTCCGGAATGCCACTCGTCCAAGCATAGTAACCAAATAATTTAGGGGGGTGGTGAGTATCTGATTGCCAATAAACAAGCCAAGCATCGGGCGAGACAAATAAAGTATCTTCCGGATTTTTCATAATATTAATAATTTGGCCAATATCGGTATGTGTTGAATAATTAGTTGTATATTCTTTTTGTAGATCACTCTTTACAAATAAAGCTTCTTTTGCATAACTCAAACCTGCAAGAAAAGATGCCGTTATTATTACAATAGTAATAATCTTAAAAAGTCTACCAACATTTTGTTTGAATTGTTCGGTAGAAACTAATAAACTAACAAAGATCAAAACCGAATACCAAGGTAATAAGTGAAAACCTCCGTAAGAACCGACTCCGGGAGACACAAACCTAATATTACTTAATCCCAACAAAACCACTAACATCAGAGCCCATCTTAACTTACCTCTTTGAATCAAATAAATTATATTTATTATCAACATTATCGAGAGCAACCTAATTATCCAAAGGATAGAAGTAACATCGGTCCTTATAAAAGAAAACAGAGGGCTGGCGAAGGCTTTAAGGATCGTCGCAATCCATGGCTCCCTATAGTATGAAGCATGATATGCTGGGATTGTATAGACAAAGTTAAGAAATAGATAGTTGTAAATATAGCCGGTGAAAGAGCTATATTTTCCTACCAAAAAAGCTACCGCCAAAATGGCCAAGAATAAATATAATAGTTTTTGTTTTGAATAATTTTTAAGCTGAAAGATAAGTAAGCTGCCTAAGAAAGCTAATGCCGGCCAAATTGGACCCAATGTAAAGAAGGTCAAAGTTAAAGAAATTCCTAAAATGATTAGTGTTAGCTTGTTTAATGTTTTGCGATATAAAACAACGCCTACTATAAACAATAAAGGATAAACTACTATCGATTCTGCCAAGAAAAGGTTTCCGAACATGTAACTTTTGGTGAGTTCGTATAAAACTACAAACAAAAATCCCCCTATCCCAAAATAGGTAACTATAACTAGCGCCCAAATACCGGACCAGATAGCAACAGCGACTCGATGAGCCACCAGTAATGAAAAGGTGGTATTTGGGTTTTTTACCTCTTGCACCAAAGCGCTTAAGATATGAGTTATAGGTTGATGGTTTGTAATAATGTCATCATAGAGAATTTCGCCTTTCGTCAAATACTTTCCAATAGCAAAATTGTATTGCTCGTCAACAAAGGGAAAAGATAAAGCTGTGCTTTTATAGAAAAATCCAGTTACCAATAAAAACAATACGGTGACTACAAACATAAACCTGAACTTAACAGTATTATTGAAGCTTTTTATCATTGTCCTTTATTCGCCAAATTTGCGCATTAGCATTCTCGAAGATGAGTTCCACATTATAATCACCTGGAGAAAACGGCACTATTTCGGAATAGTTTTCGTATTTAACTACATAAATGTATTTAGCTACCAGACTATCTAACTTCTTCTTCCCTTCCGGTCTACTCTCGGCAACAAAGATAGAACGGTTGTGAACAATCGGTTTTTTGCTAATTGAACTCACATATCCTCGGATATTGGCAAACACCGCCGGCATATAACGGTTGTGCCAGATACATTTTAAACAAGTCTCGTCATAAACAATTACTTTCCCCGGCTCCAGTGCTCTTAAATGCAGGAGCGCATCGGTTTCCGCTTGGCTTACCGAATAGATTCTCAGCTTAGAAATTGCAAAAAGTGTTGATCCAATCATAAAAATAACACTAAAAACCCAAAAAGCTTTCTTATGATAGACCTTAAACTTATAAATAATAATAAGAGAAACAATTAAAACTAACGAGATTAAGGCTAATCTTTTTTGGGTATTTGTTTTAGAAAGATTATAACTATTCAAAAGATAAAAAAACTGTGGAGGGAGACTTCGAAAAGTCATGCCTTCCGGAGGAGCGATCCAATGCTCGGCAATGCTTACTTCGGTGGAATGGGGCAAATCCTTAATTTTCAATAGATCTGAATTTTTGATATATGGGGGTAGATTAACTTCCGAAAAAGTAATTTTATTTTCCTCAAATATTAGAAGTGGATTATTAGTCTCAAAAAGAGAATATTTTTCGGCTTTACCAATACTTGAAAAAATTCCTTTAACAGGAATCTGCCAGACGCTCTGTGGATTACTAATTTGGTCAATTAAAGAAGGAATATTGATGTAAAGATTAAGTTGGGTATTGGGAGTAAGATAAAACGGTTCTTGGAAATTATCTTGAAAGGTGCGCCAATCAACAATTTTTAATTCTTGGTTTTCCCCATTATAAGTCAAACCAATACGGTAAGCCGGGGATTGATACCATACAGATTTTATTTTACTACCCAGCAGATCATCGGCTTCAATCACATGGGCTGGTGACAAATTAGGAAAAATCTGTCTGTACCATAAACTAAAATCCTTCATATTGGTAACTGTTATGTTCTCTTGAGTGCTGATTCTTTGAATCATATCCAAATGTTGTGCAAACTTTTCACGATAAGTTTCCTCCGGAAAATCCCCCTCTAAACCTAAAGTTATTTGACCAAATTGATTTTTGTTTTTAAGAGCATATAATTTAATGAGTTTCTCGTAATATTCATCAGGCAAGTCTCGTGTGTAATAATCCTGAGTGCTGTAAGAGCTGGCTCGCTCCCCGCTATAGCCATTGAGAGGATCTCTGGCTGCCCATTGGAGCAAAACCAGATCTAATTTCGTTTCAGTGTTCCTGGCAGGCATACCGGCATGATTTTTGCTTGGATAAAAAGGCGTGGACCAATATTGACCCCAGAGGGAGTAACCATCTGTGTAAAATTGATCTGCACAGCCAAGGGTTGAAGTAATATTGTACTTATCCTTCATATAGTTTAAAGAAAAACTATCTACCCACCAAGCACCAACTGATTTCGGATAGTATCCGAAATTATTTTTAAATCTCTCAAAAACAACATCTATTAATTTCTTTCTGTCGTCTTGGCTATATCCGATTAGGAAAACCGAGTTTGATCTGTGCCATGAATCGGTTTTGTTATATGTAACTCCGGCATTTTCGGCAAAATTGGGTGTCACTTCCAAAAAAATTCCCAGATCCTGTTGTTGATCCATTTGTTTAGCAAAAGTAGCCACTTCTTTGTTTTCTAAAACATCATAGGTAAAAAGCCAACTCGCCGGTAAATTCCTTTTGCTTACTTCAAAATACTGCGATGCCAGACTTTTAGCCGAATCTTTCGTGTAGGCAGAAACTCTAACAGGATTGACTAGGGTGATGAATTGCCCACTGCTTTCACTGCTCTGGCTCTGAGTAAACCCTAATTTTGGTAACAACAGAAGAACACTCAAACAGATACAAGTTTGGGTAAATATTTTTAATTTGGATAATGGCACTTTTTAATACTATCAAAATAGGGAACCGTACAATTATTGTTTTAATGTACTACCCATCAAAATACTGTTTGCAAAGTAAAATCCAGTTTCGCTATTGGGTAATAAATCATATGTTTTATTATCCCAGTATGGAATAAGTTCAGAACTTAAGATTATTGAGCCATCATAGTTTTGTCCTACCTGTAATTGTCCCGCTTCTAAACCATCAATAGTTGGGTGGTTAGGTGATACCCAAAGTTCCCTACCATCGCTTAAGGTTAAATGAACTACACGATGACTAGCAGGTGCTTGTGTAGATGATACTTTTATTATATCTACTACAATTTTTTTGCCTTGTTCATTTACAGAATAGACCTTCATTCCTACTTTTAAATCCTTAACATTGACGTCCCCTGTTGGAGTTGCTATCTGGGTATTTGATGCAAGGCAAATCGGACAATTTCTTGGTTTATTAGCCAGTTCCTCAACTTCACAAAAGTATCCTGGGGGTTTATCTCCTTCTCTGGCAACAGGTGGACCACAAGCTTGAACACACTTATAACCATCAGGGCAACTATTGTCACTGGGTTCTGAACAGCTGACTTTACTTATTGGGTTAGTACAAATATTTCTATGACATACTAATCCCGAATAACAATCGTTATCGGTTTGGCAAGAACCACCTTCTGTTAGTTTGCATTGACCCTTAATAATTTTAGTTGTTGGCTGACAAGATGCTTCCGGTAAAGTAAAGGTTCCAGTACTCACCTTGTTTGTACCTTCTGGACAAACTGTTCCTTCACCCTCTAAAACCTGACATTTATAACCGCTGGTGCACTGAGAATCATCTGTACAATTTCCGCCCCTTGAAGTATTTAAACTTGTCGGACTCGGAGCTAAGGAAGGTTCTTGCGAGCCATAAGGAGATGGACTGGGTGTAAGTTGGACATTGTTTATATTATTGACTTTACTTAAATTATTTTTAATATAAAAAGAGCCTCCTATAATTCCGACGGAAACTATTATAATTCCTAATATAAAAATAATTTGCATAAAACCTTTTTGGGTTGGCATTAATTTAATAATGAAGGTTTCAAATCCAGAAGTCAAAAACTAATTAGGATAGTGACAGCGTTTGTATTTTCTACCTGACCCACACCAACACGGATCATTTCTGCCAATTTTTCCATGAGCTTTAGTCAGTTGTCCCTGATCTCCATAAGTTTCTTGAGCAATCACTTCTCCGCCTCTTTCTATAGTTACTTTGGTCATTGCATCACCCGGAGGTAGATCGGGTGGTGGGATGGCTCTTTCCACCTTAACCTTGACTTCCGCTGCTTCTTGTTCTACCCCACCAATTTCTACTTGTGGATGAACCTCTACTGCCTTCCCAGTAACCGATGCTGCAGCAACGGGGGCTTGTCCCTGTACTGCCACTTTATAAATCCTGTGAACTATCTCATAATCAATTGTCACCATTAACTTTTCAAACAGATCAAACCCTTCTCTCT
The DNA here is from genome assembly GCA_001776635.1 of Candidatus Daviesbacteria bacterium RIFCSPHIGHO2_01_FULL_40_11. Taxonomy (GTDB): domain Bacteria; phylum Patescibacteriota; class Microgenomatia; order Daviesbacterales; family UBA10151; genus UBA10151. The sequence goes on from MFCP01000021.1 coordinate 39,510, forward strand.
TGTACTCAATCAAAGGATCTCTTTGGGCGTACCCCCGAAGGCCAATTCCTGAACGCAAGTCATCCATGGTATCCAAATGTTCAATCCATAAAATATCGATGGTGTTAAGGTATATAAAAACCTCCATTTGCCTGGCTATCTCTTCACCTACTTGTTTCTCCCTTTCTTCATAAAAATTACTGGCTAGATCTGTCAAAAACTTTATAATCTCTTCCGGACCGGACAAAGCCGCAACTTGTTTTTCTATACCTTTTTGACTGTTTTCATCCACTGGAATCATACTTGCAAATTCTTTTACAATTTTTTCCGCATCAGCTCCCTCTTCGCTGTAGACGGTAACAACACTGGCAAGTTCTTTTGCTATCTTTTCCATGATCTCTTCTTTTAGAGAAGTATCCTTGCTTCCGGCTGTTTCCAAAACCTTTTTTCTGACCTCATAAATAATTTGCCTTTGCTGGTTCATCACATCATCATATTCAACGGTGTGTTTGCGGATATCAAAGTTGTGCCCTTCTACCTTCTTTTGGGCGCCTTCAATCGCTTTGGAGATCAACCCATGTTCAATCGGCACGTCTTCCGGCATTTTCAGGAAATTCATCACTTTAGAAACTTGTTCCCCACCGAAAATCCTCATCAAGTCATCCTCCAAAGACACAAAAAACCTGGTCTCTCCAGGATCTCCTTGTCTACCGGAGCGACCTCTTAGCTGATTATCTATACGTCTTGATTCATGCCTCTCTGTTCCAACTACATACAATCCTCCTAAGTTTGCTGTTCCTTTGTCTAAAATAATATCTACACCTCTACCTGCCATATTGGTGGCTACAGTTACAGCACCTTTTTCCCCAGCTTTGGCAATAATTTCCGCTTCTTTTTCGTGATTTTTGGCATTTAAAAGCGCGTGAGATATACCCTTTCTTTTCAAAAGTTCGGACAGAAATTCGTTTTTATCAATAGCTGTTGTCCCAACCAGAACAGGCTGTCCCTTTTTATGTAGTTCCTCAACTAAATTTGCAACTGCCGTATATTTCGCGCCTTGGGTTTTATAAATTGTATCCGGGTGATCCGTCCTAATCATTGGGTTATTTGTTGGTATTACCACTACTTCCAGCTTATAAATTTTGTTAAACTCCTCTGCCTCAGTTGCCGCAGTTCCGGTCATCCCTGATAGTTTCTGATACATCCTAAAGTAATTTTGAAAGGAGATAGTCGCCAGAGTTTGCGATTCTTGTTGGATTGGGACACCTTCTTTGGCCTCAATTGCCTGATGTAATCCTTCCGAATATCTTCTTCCAAGCATCAACCTTCCCGTGAACTCATCAACAATAATTACCTCCCCATCTTTAACTACATAATCCTTATCCTTTGCAAATAGTGTTTTAGCCTTTAGTGCTTCTTCCAAATGGTGGAGCGTAGAAAAGTCCTTTTCATATAAATTATCTACTCCCAGCATTTTTTCGATCTTTAAGGTTCCATGCTCAGTTAAATGAGCTGTTTTTAGCTTTTCATCAACGCTGTAGTCAGAAGAAGAAAGGGAATCTATTATTTTGGCAAACTGGTAATACTTTTCCGTTGCCTCTTGGGCAGGCTGAGAAATAATTAAAGGGGTCCGTGCTTCATCAATTAAGATTGAATCTACTTCATCAACCACTGCAAAAAAGTGTCCGCGCTGTGACTGATCTGGAAGCCTAAATACCATGTTATCCCGCAGGTAATCAAAACCAAACTCATTATTAGTGCCATAAGTAATATCTGTCTGGTAAGCTTCCTTTCTTGTAACCGGACGCAAATGTTGCAAGCGGGAGTCGCTATGAGAAGTATCTTTATACTTTGGATCGAAGATAAAAGCTGCATCATGAACTATAGTGGCACAGCTTGCGCCCAATGCATGGTATATCGGCCCCATCCATCCGCAATCCCTCTGAGCCAGATAATCATTGACCGTCACAAGATGAACACCTTTACCTGCGACCGCGTTCAAAAATAGGGCGGGAGTGGCCGACAGTGTTTTTCCCTCTCCGGTTTTTTGTTCGGCAATTTTACCTTGATGCAAAACAACTCCCGCCATCATCTGGACATCGAAATGGCGCTGTTTTATTGTCCTTTTGGAAGCTTCTCTGACGAAGCTAAAAACTTCAGGCAGAAGCTCGTCTAAACTTCTCCCGCGCTCGTGTTCCAGTTTAAGCTTAGCAAAGCTGCCTTTAAGCTCCTTATCGGTTAATTTTGCATTCCTTTTCTCGAAAGCGTTGATCGCTTCAACAATGGTTTGAAGCTTTTTGATCTCTCTTTCATTTGAATCTAGTAACTTGCCTAAGAAACCTAGCATAATTGCTATTATAGCTGATTATGACGTTTTTGCGAAGCAAAAAGGCAAAGTTCTTTGAAAAGGTCCTTATATAAGACCCTTATATCTTGTTGATTGACAATTTGTAATTCCTTTTATACACTAACAATATCTAAATAATCTGTCCTAATGGATAATCAGAACGATCCAAATTCAACTAATAACCCAAATTATCCG
>MFCP01000022.1:0-1501 GCA_001776635.1 Candidatus Daviesbacteria bacterium RIFCSPHIGHO2_01_FULL_40_11
CAACTCCTGGCGTTGGAGTTGGTGTTGGAGTTGGTGTTGGGGTAGGGCTAGCAAAAACCTGGGTCTGACCGACATAATCAATCTTTAACCAATCCACAATTGGTGAAACTGCCCAATTAGGATCAGAATGGGGAACAGCCAATTCCGCCTTCCACCGCAAGCCGGAACCGATTGAAGAAAAGGTGTGCTCTACCCCCAACTCAACAGCCTCCCAGGTAAACCCGCTGTCGTTAGAAAGATAATAAATGAGCGAACCGTCAGGTTGGGTGGGAAGATACTTATCCATGGTTCCGTTTAAAACACGGCTATCGGTTAAGGTCGCCTTGAGAATGTACCAGTCAACGCTATCAACGTCGGTTGATTGCCCCAGGGCCGTTTCCAAAAACATTCCCACCCGGCTGACCTGAACCGGCTCATTCCAAATTTTGTTGCCTGAAGGGTCAAATTTTTGCAGAAATTTGCACTTGGGGTTAGGGGTACCGGCTGTGTTGATGCTATAAGGACACTGGAACTGGAATCCGCCTCCACCAAGGGGAAAACCACCACTATATAAAACGTAGAGATTATTATTGGAAAGATCTGCAGCTGGTACAGGACCCCAGCCCCTTCCCCAGCCGCTTGAAGATACATCAATATCATTTGCCCACAGGAAGCTGGCGTCCGGGGCAACTTTCTGCCCAAATGCTCCTCCTTCGTCGACTCGTGAGTCGACTTTTGACCAGGCTCGTCCCCAGGTCACGTAAACATTACCCACTCCGTCGGCCGCCACATCCGCGTAGGAATTCGAAGGGTAATTGTCATGATTAACCTTTAGATCTGTAGTCCAGGCGACTTGGCCGTCGGGTTTAACCTTGTTTAAATAAACCGGATTCAAATCAGTAGTAACCGATCCAGCAAAGCAGTAGAACCAGGTGACATAAAGACTTTGGTCAGCCTCCGACCAGGAAACATTGGGTTTTTCGGCACAAACATTATTAGAGGAAACATTGACCTTGCTTTTCACTGTCCACTCCTGAACTCCGGCGCTATTTAGTTTCATGGCATAAATACCCCCGCCAAGAGCATTCTCCCGATTCCAGGCCAAATAAATATCCCCGGCAGGTGTAACTGCCATATCAAATGCTTCAGAGTCTAAATCCGAACCCCCTTCCACCTCGCCTGCCTCATAACCAGACCAAGCGCGGGGAGTACCGCGAACATCTTCTGCCCAAAGGCGGTTACCGGAAGAATCAAACTTTTGTAAATAAACATCGCCCAATGACGGCGGTACGCCGCTGGGAGGTTGTTCAGAAGAGTTACGGACATCCAGCCATCCCACATAAATATTGCCTGCTGAATCCCGGCCGATCTTGACGGACAAGGCAAGGGGAAAGGTAAGCCATCCGGCGGCACTGGAAACATTAACTACCAGATCGGTTGCAAAAAGAGGCTTGCCTGAAGGATCTACTTTCTGGAGCTTAAACCGGGTATTACGCTCCGCGTCAGTACCGCTAAAGAAAGC
>MFCP01000022.1:1581-1759 GCA_001776635.1 Candidatus Daviesbacteria bacterium RIFCSPHIGHO2_01_FULL_40_11
TGTTATCGAGATAAAAAGGTGGCCAGACCTTCAGTCCGTCGGAGGTAAGTCTTCGTCCGTAAACGCCAGGGCCAACATAGAAAGTTTTGTAGTAACCACCCATACCAACGAAAACATCACCGCTTGAGGAAACAGAAATACCCTGGTCTTGAGAATAAACAAGGGTGTAGTTGGAAAA
>MFCP01000022.1:1773-3272 GCA_001776635.1 Candidatus Daviesbacteria bacterium RIFCSPHIGHO2_01_FULL_40_11
CTCCCGGAGCCCAAGTATCGTTCCACCAGGCAGTGGTGGCGGGGTAGGGATTTTTATAAGCTTGGTCATTAAACTCTTCGGTAAAGGAGCCGTTCAGGGGTACAAACGTTGGTGTGGGGGCCGGCTCTCCGACCTCGTAGCCAACAGTAACGGACTCTACCCTGGGAGAAACTGCCAAGTCCGGGGTTGAAAGTTCGGCTTTCCAGCGAAGATCAGAACCCGACGATGAAAACTCGTGAGACACCCCGGGGGTAACCTCCTCCCAAGTAGCCATGCCGTCATTAGAGAGGTAATACTTAACTTGTCCTTCGGCAAAAGTCCTGGCATACTTGTCGCCCGTAACAGCCATCACCTGATTGGCAGTTAAGGTTGCATCGGTAATTAAGTTGTCAACATCGTCCATTGTTTTTGATTGACCGACAGCAGGGGAGGTAAATTGGCCCACCGCGTTCACCTGGATATCCCCACTCCATAACTTATTGCCGTTTGCGTCCAACTTTTGGCCATAAATAGATACAGGATCGGTCAGGGTGAATTTCCCATCCGCCGTAAGTTGTTTTCCCACCCAGACAACATAAAGATTGCCGGTACCGTCCGCCCCGATTGAGGTTTGGGAGCTGAATTTTGTCCCATCATCGATACGGATATTATCTGCCGACCACAACAGGTTTCCGGCAAAATCCACCTTTTGTCCCATTAAAATTCCCATTGCCTCATCGGTGAAAACCATATAAGCATTACCCTGACTGTCTGAGGTTACATCAGGATGAGCGGTATAGGCGCCGGTTGAGAGGTTGACCTGTACGTCTGTACCCAAACCCACCTGACCGGCCGGATCAAGCCGATTAAGAAAAACTGCCCGGTTATTTAGTGTTTCGGAAATGTCATCCTTGCGCCAACCTACCCAAAGAGTTTGTTTTACTTCCGACCAGGAGATCACCGGCCAATTGACGGTTGTATCACTGACTGTGGTATTCACTTTAACCGGCTGGGCCCACTGGGTTTGCCCGGAGCTGCTTAACTTTTGGGTCCAAATTCCCCCGCCCTGCCCACGGTCTTTGGCCCAGGCAACAAAAACATCACCTGAAGAAGTTACGGCCATATCGAATTGATACATGTACTTTTCGGTTTGGTTGGTGGGAGTGACGCGCACATCGTTGGTCCAAAGCCGTTGCCCGGAAGAGTCAAACTTTTGTAAATAGATGTCACCACGGTAGTTGGTATCGGAATTGCGAAAGTCTGTCCAGGCAATATAAAGATTGTTTGATGAGTCCACGCCGATTTTTGGCCAAAGATCGAGATATCCGTTGGGGGCTTTGGTATCGCCGGCATTAACCCGGATGTCTTCGGTAAAAATCTGCTTGCCCGAAGCATCATACTTTTGCATCATGACCTTAGGCGTGCCAGCCCCGTCCGGCCAAAAGCTCCACACAAAATAGGCGTTTCCCGAGGAGTCAACCGTGGTGGCGGTGGAAAATTGGGTGTAGTTAACCCCGGAG
>MFCP01000022.1:3366-4706 GCA_001776635.1 Candidatus Daviesbacteria bacterium RIFCSPHIGHO2_01_FULL_40_11
GGAAACTGTCAAAGCCAACATAGACCTCTCCGGAAGGTGTCACAAAAGTCCCGCCATCACCATGCATATCTGAATAATTTTCGAGGTTGGTATTTTTGACAAACGGCAACTGCATTGCTCCCGGTGCATCAGGGTTGTTCCACCAAGCCTTGGTCGCGTAAGTATCGCTGTAGTCAGTATTAATAAAATCCTCTGTAAAAGGATTAGTTAGGGCAAAAGAGGGGGGTTTGAGAAAAAGCAGGGAAAATAACTTATCTTTAAAAGGCAAGACAGTGGCAACGAGAATAAAGATGATTAACCCCAAGGCTGCCAACAGAATCAGCAGACGATTAGAAGCGAATTGTTTTTTGATAATTTCTTGCACTAATAATAACTATACATCAGTAAGAACTATGCTTGTCAAATCACCCCTTCAGAATTTGTCCAAATGGGCCAAAAATATTTTGTCCGTCAAAAACCTCTTTTCCTCTTAAGACTACCCTTTTCACTTTACCTGTAACTTTCATCCCAACAAATGGGGTCCAACCACATTTGGTTTGCAAATTTTTCTCATCAATCATGTAACTTTCTTCCATATCTACTTCCACAAAAGTATCTTTTTGCTCCGGTAGACAGAAAATATTCCGGGGATTTGTAGAAGTTAACTCAACCAACCTTTCAATAGTTAACCGACCATCGTTTACGGCTGTCAGCAGAAGCGGTAGCGTAGTTTCTAGTCCCGGCACACCAAAGATAAGTTTCTCCCCTTCTTTTTCTGCTCTAGTATGTGGAGCGTGATCAGAGGCGACCATATCAATGGTCCCATCAACCACGGCTTGCCACAGCGCTTCCTGATCTTCCTTGCTGGAAAGCGGCGGCTTCATCATTCCATACGGACCTAATCTTTTTGCATCTTTATCAGTTAAGAACAGATGGTGGCAGCTTACTTCACAGCTTAAATTTAAATCACTCGCCTTGGCCTCCTTAATTAATTTAACTTCTTTTTCCAGGGAAACATGGCAAACATGCAACTTACTCCCAAACTTTTTAGCCAGAGAGATGGCTTTCTGGAGTGTATCCCCTTCCGCATGGACCAAGACCGGTACATCTTTTGGCCAAGCGGAAAAGACCGCTTCCAAAGTTTGGTCATCCTCCATTAGCAAATCTCCTGTTGTCTGATTCATGTAAACTTTTAGCCCAAAGACCTTCTTAGAAACTTCTGTAAAATATTTAATGCTGCTGCTACTTGCCCCAAAATGAAATCCCACATCGCAGTAAATCCTACCCTTTGCCAGATTTATTTTCTCCTGCAGAGCTTCAGGCGAAATGGTCGCCACCGGATTATTCGGCATATCCAAAAC
>MFCP01000022.1:4747-7585 GCA_001776635.1 Candidatus Daviesbacteria bacterium RIFCSPHIGHO2_01_FULL_40_11
CAAAATCTTCTTTTTGGGTGGCCCCCGGTTCACGAAGATGAACATGAGGATCAATCAATCCTGGTAGTCTAACAAGTTTTTGCATGCCCTTATTCTAACAAAAGAGGGAAATTTTTGTTAGAATAATTATATGGCCAAGAAGAATGGTAACAGGTTTTTATTCCACAGAGAGTTGGCAAAACAGCTGGTTACTTTATCAACCTCAGCTTTTGGACTGGCAGCAGCGTTGGCTTGGAATGAGACCATTCAACAAACAGTCAGGGAATTCATTGAACCAAGCCGGGTTCAGGAATTTTATCAAGATTGATTTATGCGGTTTTGGTAACGCTGCTGGGGGTAATTGTTACCTTTCAGCTCACCCGTTTAGCCTCCAAATGGGGACTTAAGAAATAAGTTATTTCTTGATACTTTTGGCCGCAAAAGTATCACAAAACTCTTTTTGCTGAAAGTCGCGCTACTCTTCGGATTTTGTCTAGCGGGGGCTCACCCCCTCGGAAATTTACTAATCGTTCAGTTTCCGGTTCCCCCTGCTGCCAAAATCCTCATTATTTTACGCGCTTTGTTTCTAAGCAAAAATCTCCAAAGCAGCGAAGTCATAAGTAATCAAAAAATGTTGTTGGTTTTGTGTAATCTCTCTTAATGATTCGAGACTACTGGTAGACACAAAATCAACACAAGCGAGTAAGTCTCTACCGTATGAGCGCTTTTTTGTACTGTGACGAGCTGCTTACGAAATAGTTTAGGGTACGATCTTACCATCCTCTACCCTCAAAATCCTGGCTGAATCTAAAAATGCTTGAGGGATGTTCTCCAGTTCAACTGTGGCAATAATGGTTTGTTGTTTACCTACTACTTCCACTACATGAGCCCGGTGAGTAGCATCCAGTTCGGAAAAAACATCATCCAACAGCAGTATTGGTCTTTTCCCCAAAAATTTAGCCATATATTCAAGTTGCGAGAGTTTAAAAGCCAAAGTGGAGTATCTTTGTTCGCCTCTTGAGCCAAAATGAGCCAAATTCCGATCTTCCAGTAAAGTCCTAAAATCATCCCGATGAGGGCCAATTAATGTTGCAGCTGCAGCTACTTCCCTACCATTTGTTTCAGAGAGTCTCTGAAGCGATATTTCGCTCTCTATATACTCAAATCTAAATTCCCCCAGCGACTTTTGGAGCGAATTGATAAATTCAAAAAAACTTTTTCTCTTATCGGTTATTAACTTTCCCTGATTTACCAAACCGTCTGTCCAATAACTAAGCTCCGGAGCCTTACCATGTCCTTCTCTAATTCTTTTTAAAACTCTATTTCTGGCTGTTAGGAATTGTTCATAGGTAGTCAAAGCCTTTTTATACTGCTGGTCAATTTGCGCCAGCCCTAAATCCAGATGCCACCTGCGCAAACTGGGCGCCCCAGCCACCATATTAATATCAGATGGATAAAAAATGACTGCCACAAGATTTCCAATAAAGTCCGCCACTCTTCTCCCAATCCCATTAACCAAAACTCTCTTTCTGAAACTCAAATTATTTGTTGGTCTGTTGATAATTACCAAAAGCTCGGTTTCTCCGCCAGCTGGCGGATCATCCACCGAAAACCCCTCAACTTTGGCAAAATCAGCGTCCTTCTTTATCAGTTCATCTTCTGTCTCAGCCCGCAGCGATTTAGAGGTGGAAAGTAAATAGATCGCCTCTAAAAGATTGGATTTACCTGCAGCATTATTGCCAACCAGGACAGTCGGACGCTGGTCGAAACTAAGCTCTAGATTAGAATAGTTACGGAAATTAGTTAAATTTAACTTTTTGAGGAACACAATACTGACAAGAATATAGAATCAAGAATTAAGAATCAAGCTTTAAAAGCATAATTCATAATTCTAACTGCTTAATTCTTATTTTCCCAATGTCCCAATCCCAAAAACTCTCTTACTTTGTAAGATAAATCCTCTTCCTTAAAAAATAAATTAGGCTTTAGTCCAAAAAGTCCCACCAGAGTGATCAAAAACCCGAGCCCAATAAATATGGGAGTTGTACCGAAAATGTCAGCCAAAATACCTGTTAGAAAAACTGGTACTAAAGATAAGGCGGACATAGCCACCCCTAAGACAGAAAAAACTTTACCACGATCTGCTTCCGGGGTATTTTGCTGCAGCACTGTTTGTGATGAAACCAGAATGGAAACCACGGCCATACCTATTAAAAACGATCCTGCGATGAGTATTTTGGAAAGGGGTAGCTGGTAAAGAAAAGGTACAGGGGTTGGTTGTTTAAAATAACGAATAGCAGGAGAGATAAGCGGAGCGAACCCGACTAAAAAAAGTATCAGTCCAACAAAAAGAATTGCCCTGGCCACTAATTTTCTTTTGACTAAACTACTGCCAATTCTACCCAATATTATTCCCCCTATGACAATCCCCAATCCTAAAGGGATAACTAGAACATATGATGCATCAGTGGCTTTAATCTGGAGGGACTTTTCTAAAAATCCCGGGGCTAAAACTGCCATGATTCCCGTTCCCATCTGTACTCCTGCCAAAATTACTATTGATGTTAAAACCAGCAGTTTTCCCCTTATCAGCCTTAAAGTTTGCCGGATCTCCGACCTACCGATTTGCAAAATCTCCGAATACTTCCTTAGTGAAAGAGCCGAAATTAACCTTTTCCCTTGTACATCAGGAACAGATTTTATGGAAGGAAATATTAAGGATAGTAAAAATGCTACGGCGAGTACTCCTGCTCCCAAGCCAAACACAAGATCAATCCCTAAATGGTTAATCAATGGTCCAGCCAAACCAAAACCTACCAGGAAAGCAGAATAAAGCGTTGCAGAAAAGATGGAATTGGC
>MFCP01000022.1:7632-17619 GCA_001776635.1 Candidatus Daviesbacteria bacterium RIFCSPHIGHO2_01_FULL_40_11
AAAAGAAATCAATCGCCATGATAATTTTTCGCCGGTCAATAACATCCACCAGTACCCCGGTAAATAAACCTAAAAGTACTGCCGGAAGGTAAATTGCAAGAATAAGTGCAGAAACAGCTGTATTGGAATCCGTTAATTTAAAAACCCAATAAATAATCAGGGTAAAATTGAGGATATTTAGAGATAGCTGAACTAAAATCTGGTTAATCCAAAGATTTAAAAACCCGGGGTTTTGCAAAACCGCGGCAAATGTTACTTTTCCAACCATAAACTAGAGTATTATAACTTACGATTATACGGCTTTCTGACATTTGGGGCAAAGGTATGTGCCGCGGCCACCTAGAGTAACCTTTTTTATCTCCGTTCCACAGACCTTACAAGCATGTTTATCTCTCCAATAGACAAAAGCGTAGTCTAAAAAATAACCTTTGTGGCCTTCCGCATCTACAAAATGTGCTCTGGTAGAACCTCCATGTTTGATTCCATCCTGAAGCGACTTCACTATACCGTGGTGCAATCTCGTAAATTGCTCATCAGTTAGACTGCCTACCTTAGTACGAGGATCCAGTCTGGCATCAAAACAGGCCTCATTGGCATAAATATTCCCCACTCCGGAAACCACCGATTGGTCCATAATGGCCACCTTAACTGGCATATTTTTATGTTTTAACAGATTCTGTTTTAATACCTGCCAAGCAAACCCCTTATCTAAAGGTTCCGGCCCCAATTTTCCTAAAATTCCTTCACTTTGCACTTTTAACTTTGCACTTTGCACTACCTTCACCCACCCGAACTTTCTCTGGTCGTTAAAATAGAGGTGTGAACCGCCGGCAAAAGAAAAAATTACTCTGGTATGAGAATTGGGCATCTGACCAACCATATCAATTGTTGGGTGTCCCCCTATAAATCTTTCCCCTTCACCCTTTCCGCTTTCCCCTTTCCATACCAGCTGTCCTGACATCTTGAGATGAAATAACAAGGTTTTATCACCACTTAACTCCACGCCTAATATCTTAGCTTTTCTCCAAATATTGAGTACTTTTTGACCCTGTACCAAATTAGGATTTCCCAGGAAAGATTTTGGGGATAAAACCTGAATTTTTTGAATTTTCAGTCCAATAATTTTGCGGGATAACCCCAAACGGATAACTTCTACCTCTGGCAATTCAGGCATAAGATTGAATCTTTCTTCCCAGTTTGAATCTGATAAGCAAAAAGAGAATAAAACCTACGGAAAAGATATACATTGGGAAGGCATAATGGGCAAAATCCCATTGCTTAATGGTAAAAAGTGTCACTGCCGCTAGCCCATCTGAGGCAATAGCAAAAAATATAGCCCAATTCCCTACCTGAGTTACCTTCCACAAAACTAAACCTACAATCGCCAGCGCTCCACAAATTAAATCAAATTTAGTAAGTTTCCAATACGCTTTTTTGTTTAAGAAAGAGGCAAAAAATATAAGAAGTGGCAGACCCCCGAAAGCAAAAGTTGTGAGTGACAGTAAACCTACCCCCTGTTTGAGCTGGGCAGCAAATGCGACGAGAGGGGCCAGCGCCCACAAAAACCAAGTAACTCTGTTGGGTTTCACTTTTCCTTTGATTGTATATATTAGATAAGTGAAATCGCCAAATAGAATGAAAGCAACAGCTACAAATACAAATTTTTCATCTATCATAGAAGTTAAATCAGCTTAACCAACCTCCCGCTTCTAATCACTTTCTTCAAGGTAAAAGCAAATAAAGCCACTGAGCCACTTAAATAAATTACATTAAGTAACACTGCCACCCAAAACGAACCGTAATCAAACTGGCCGGTTCGGAGAGTAAATCTCATCCCCTCAAACACATGAGAAATGGGCAAAAGATAAGCTATTTTTTGAAAAACAGGAGGTAAAATACTCACCGGGTAAAAAACAGCAGCAAAAGGCTGGACAAAAAACGGCAAAATCCAAGTTAACGGCCCGATTGAATGACCGTATCTTAAAATCAAAGAGATATTAAAGATACCGAAAGATACTGCGAAAATGAATAAATTGATCCAGAGTAAGCTCAAACCAAAACCTAAAGTGGTGATTTGAAAGTTATAAAAAATCCCCGCCATCAGCCACATCGAAGTTAAGGCAATCAGGATTTTGATAAAGCTAATCGTCACCAACCCTGCTAAATATTCCACAAAAGTAATGGGTGAAGCTAGCACATTAATGACATTTTTATCCCAAATATCAAACATAAAATTAACCCCGATGTCAGTGCTAACTTTTTCAAATACTACCCAGAGGATCATTCCTCCCAGTAAAAATGCTGCCAGAGTTTGCGACTGGATATTTTGTACGTAGGTGGCCAAAAAACCCCACAGTATTAAAACCAAGACCGGAGAGATAATCACATCAAAAAATCTCTCCATTTGATGCATGGTTAAGAAAATATGCCGTAAAATGATAGCGTAAACTCTATTTAGGTTCATCTTGACTCCTTGCTAGATGAATAAATACATCCCGCAAGTTAGGCTCGCTCCCTTCCAGCTTTAATACTTTTTGGGTCAGTTCTAAAGGGCTACCTTGGGCAATAATCTTTCCATGATTTAGAAAAATCACCTCACCTGCAATTTCTTCTATCTCCCACATATTGTGCGAGGTATACAAAACCGTGATTCCTTCCTCTTTTTGGATTTGTTTTATTAAATTTATTCCCTTATCCACCACATCCGGGTCCATAGAAGCCATTGGTTCATCCAACAGCAGCAGCCGGGGCTTATTCAGCAAAGCTTTACAAAGATTGGCTCTGGCCCGAAGCCCGGTGGAAAGGTCACGGGTAGCTTGATCCTTAAGGTGGCTCATTTCAAAAATCTCCAACAGCTCCGTGATCCTCTTTTTGGCCTCCGGAACCTCATAAAGTTTGGCATAAACCAACAGGTTTTCCCAAATACTTAAATTCCAGGGCAGATTAAACTCTGCTGAGGCATAATTTACATCTTTGAAAATCTCGCTTCTTCCCTTAAAGATATTCTTACCGAAAATACGGATATCACCTTCATCCGGGGCAACCAAACCTAAAATACAATAGATGGTCGTGGATTTGCCTGCCCCATTTGGCCCTAGAAAACCCAAAATCTCCCCTTCTTCCAAAGAAAAAGAAATGTCATCAATAGCAGTAAAGCTATTAAAACTTTTCCTTAAATTTTTAACTTCAAGTATAACTTTCGTATCCATATATTTTTTTTGTCATTGCGAGGAGTCTTCGACGAAGCAATCTGGGTCGGATAGATTCCTAACTAGATTGCTTCGCTAATCGCTCGCAATGACGATAAAAGGTCAGAATGACAAGTATATTTATTGTAGTTTAGATTGAAGCTGATTACTAGAGATCAAGCAGAGCTTGCAGATCGGGCCTCAGACACCTTTTTGGCTCTTTCCAAGAAAGCTTTTTGGGCAGCTTCAACATTTTCTTCTTTTCCGGCCCAAGCCTGTAAAGCTTCGTCTTGCAAGGCCCGGCCATACGAGAAAGACAACTGCCATCCGCCAGCCGGCGGGCTAACTTTGTTGATAGCAGCCAGATTCTCGGTGGCCTGATCCGGAGTTTGCCCGCCTGATAAGAAAGCTATTCCAGGCACTTCTTTTGGCACTACCTCCAAAAAAGTTTGCACTGTAGCCTCAGCAATTTCTCCACTTGTGGTCTGAGTGGAACTATCCTTTCCAGAGATCACCATATTGGGCTTTAGAATCATTCCCTCTAAAACCACCTTATGCGCTTTTAATTTATCAAAAACCGCCTTCAAGGTTTTACTGGTTACTTCCCGGCATTTCTCTAAATCATGTGTCCCATCCATTAACACCTCCGGCTCAACAATCGGGACCAGATCTTGTTCCTGGCATAAAGCAGCATACCTGGCTAAAGCCTCGGCATTTGCTTCAATGCAGGTATCAGTCGGAATTCCATCCCCGATGGTAATAACAGCCCGCCATTTGGCAAACTTAGCCCCCAACTCCTTATATTCAATTAGACGATCTCTTAACCCATCCAAGCCTTCTGTGATTTTCTCCCCGGGAAGATTAACCATCTGCCAGGCACCTTTGTCAACCTTGATTCCCGGTATTATACCTTTACTTTCCAGAAACTCTGGAATTGGAATGCCGTCAATCAATTGCCTGATTGTTTCGTCATATAAAATCACCCCTGATAAAAACTGCTCAATCCCGGGAGTGGTAAAAAGCATTTTTCTGTATGCCAAATTAGTATCAGGAGTAGACTGCAAACCAATTTTGTCAAACCGTTTTTGGATGGTTTTGGTAGACTCATCTGCAGCCAGGATGCCTTTTCCCGGCGCCACCATAGTCAAAGCTGTAGATTTTAAAGTAGCTATACCCATTAGTGATGAACTTTCTTAACTATCTTGGCACCTCTTTTTGATACTGTCAAGGTGGTTACTTCATGACTACCACCCACTACTCTTACTCCGGGTAAATCAAACCACCTGTCATCACCGGTTATGGCGGAGATTGATACCAGGGAGTTTTCATTTTTGCCCGCCACCAGATCATCTATTGTTCAAACCTTTTTCCTGGATCAGCCTCCAAACAGACAGTGCAGTAAGCTCAGTGGCACGAATAATGTGATCGTTCACCTTTACCATGGGGTTCCAACGTTACTCTAACTTACTGATCCTTGTCAACTTTTAAAGCGTGGAATCAGGCTGTTGTGCTGCTTCAGTATAAGAATTAAGCACTTTTCGTTTAACCCACCTTAAATAATTTCTTGTCAAAGGATCTTTGTTAATTTGGCGACCCACTAAACGAGCAAGTGGCTGGTCGCTTCTAGCCACTCCGTGAAAGCCATACAGATCTACCGCTTCAGGGCATACCATCTGGGCAAGAACTCCACAGTCATAAAGTATATCTTCTTCTAAAACAATCTGTTTCTTGTAGCCATCCTCTTCCACTGGAACTTCTGGCCCTAATATAGCAAAAGCTTTAATAGGACCCCAATCAAGTTTGTGGCCAACAATTTCATGAACTATCCCCTCAGCCGCCTCGCAAGTCTTCATATTAAAAGGAATTATATCTTCTATTAATAAAAAGTCAATAACGGCGAAGTTCTAGATTAATCAGGACAAATGTTTTTCTATCAACTCCAAAATCTCCCTTTTAAACCTTTCTTTTGAAAATCTTTCAGCATTTTTTCTTAAAATTTCAGCACTAAACTGATCCTCCCTGAACTCCCTTAACAACCTGACCAAACTCTCTACCGTGACCATTCCCGGCCCACCGTAAAGCAATCCAGTCTGTCCATCGATGACTGTTTCCAGAAAACCACCACTTTTCGGGGCAATCACCGGAGTTCCGGCAGCTTGGGCCTCAATCGAGGTAATGCCAAAATCCTCATCTTCAGAAGCCACAATTAAAGCTTTGGCATTTTGCAACAATCTTACTCTTTCTTCGTCACTAATCCATCCCAAAAATTCAATTGTCTTCCACTTTGCACTTTGCACTTTAAACTTTAAACTATCCAGTTCTGGACCAGCACCAGCTACCTTTAGCGACAGTCCCAACTTCCCACAAGCCTCTACTACCACTTCTACTCCTTTCCCCCTCACCAACCTACTTAAAACCAAAAAATAATCTCTTTTGGCTTTGAACTTTGAACTTTGAATTTTGAACTCACTAAGGTCCACCGGTGGGTAAATTACCACAGAATCTCGCCTATAGAATTTCTTTATCCGCGCTTGGACATTCCGAGAATTAGCCACCAAAATATCAGGTCGCTGACTAACCTCAAAGTCATAAATCCTCATAAAATGATTGATGATCTCTCCCCCAATCCTGGTCCACCAATTTTTCTTATAGTTAAAGCTAGTCACATAGCCATACAAAAACCTGGGAGGGGTATGAATATAACTTATGTGCAGGGTCTCCGGTTTGGTAATAACCGACTTGGCCAAATGTGTGGCTGAAGAAGATGAAATGACCAAGTCATACTCTGATAAATCAAAGCTTTCAAACATCATCGGCCCAAAGATGCGAAACGGCGAGAGCAATCTATTGGCAAAAGGAAACTTTTGAAACCAGGAAGCCCTGATATCCCAGCTTTTAAGCCTTTTCCCATTTGCGCCCATTGAATCTAAATTCACATAAGCAGTATAGACAGGTGCATCCGGAAAAATCTCAAGCAAAGCTTCCAGAACTCTCTCCGCGCCCCCATATTCCCTCAAATAATCATGAGCGAAGGCTACTTTCATTTAAGACTTAAATTGTAGCAGAAAAGTTGATTTTGATTAAGTTAGGGTGACAGAAGATCCAAAATCCTTGCCAGTAGCGACTGTTGTTCTCTGATTAATACTCCTGTATCAGCAGATACAAAACCAGTCAAGTTGGTGGTAATAGGGATAAGACCAAATACTCTTAGGTGTTTTTTGGATGGAATTTTATATACAATTTGTCCATCAGACTCTTCCAAGGTAATTTGATCCTCCAAAACTGTCAGCTCGGCAGATTCAGTGGAAATAGGCTCTTCCGTAGGGGAAGCCGAAGGTGTAGCTCCCGGTTCTGCGGAAGGAGTAGCGCTGGCAGAAGGAGTGCCGGCAGGCGTGGTTGAAGGCAAGGCAGAAGGAGAGGCATCCCGGAAAAACTTTGGACCTAAACCCTTTTTAAGATGAGCCCTTAACATGTTTTGAACAGCTTGGGCAGGTAAAACAGTTAAAACCCTTTCCACCCCATTCTTAGTCATTATCAGCTGATTTGTGGCAAGATCAATTCTGAGGGGGAATTTAGAAATTGCTCTTAAGCTTTGTACGACCTCGCCTTCATCTTCATCTTCATCTTCATCTGCCGACTGCGTTGCCTCGTCGCCATCTGCTTCATCTTCGCTTCCCCCTTCAGTTGCCTCATCTTCGTCATCCTCAGATTCTATTTTTGTTTTTATTAAAAACTCATTCCCTCTTTGCTCTAATCTGGTTCTTGTATTTTCCTGGCGTATATCTACTCTTAACCTATCCTCCCTTATTTCTGTTTTAATCCTCTCATCGGAAGTCCTTACTTCCTGTCTTAATTTGACTTCTGTTGAAGGACCACCTCTATTTTCACTTGATCCTGAATTAGATTTACCGGAATCTCCCGAACCGGAATTACCTCTATTGCTGGCACTACTGCCTCTTTCTGCCAATACCCCTTGGACATTTTGATCATCGGGAAATTTTTGGCTAGTTTGGACATTGGCGCTAACCAAAACTGCAGCTGCTATCAAGACTATAATTGGCAAAGCAACGTGAACTACGCCTTTTTGACTTGTACCAAGCGAGGTCGGAGTATTTTGCATGTAATTTAATTACACAGAATTTTGAACAAATTGTCAAGCTCCAATCCTTCTCTTGATGAGTATCCTGTAAGATGTTACTATTTGCCTGCCATGTTCAAGCTCGCTCAACAAAGACTGTTGGTGGTTGCTCCTCATCCTGATGATGAGGTAATCGGTTGTGGAGGCCTAATAAAAAAAATTAAAGACGGGGGCGGTCAGGTTTACGTGCTTTATATGACTGTCGGAGATACCAAAGATTTCAGCAAGAAGGGATTTTCTTTTTCAAATGAGCGACAGAAAGAGATTAATGCGGTTGTGAAATTTTTAAAAGTTGACGATTGGGATATTGCTTTTTTAGGTAATGATTATCATTTAAGACTTGATACCTTGGGACAAAAAGCCCTGATGGATAAGATTGAGCGGGAAAGCAAGGTGTCAATAGAAAAAATCAAACCGGCAGTTGTAGCTTTCCCTTCATCGCTTTCCTACAATCAGGATCATCGCATTGTAGCTGAAGCTGCCCATGCATCTTTAAGACCTACCTCTCAAAAAAAACATAATAAACATATTGTAGAAACTGTATTAATATACGAAGAACCAACAGATAGCTGGACTCTAAAAACTGGATTTGAACCTAATTTTTTTGTGCCATTAACAAATGACCAACTTAATGCCAAATTAGCTGCCTTAAAGCTTTATAAATCGCAACTGCGATCCACGCCAAATTTACGCTCGCCGGAAATCTTAAAAGTTTTGGCTCAAGCCAGGGGGGCTCTGTGTGGTTATCAATTGGCCGAAGGCTACAAAAGTCTTAGAATTATCAGCTAAATTATGAGATATTCTGGTATTCAACCGCAATACTTCCCCAGACTGCACTATTTTGCCAGGATTTTAGCGGCAGATGTTTTTATGGCGCGTGATGAAGTCCAGTTTGTCATTAAGCACAAATATCCCGGCGATCGCACGGACAAATCGTATCAGGCCCATACTCCAATCAAACACTCTTTTGGAAGGTATTTACTTGTTGTGCCAACTAAACATTCGGGTTTACCCGCTATTATGGAGACAAAAATATCTTATCAGAATAATTGGAATCAGGATCACCTAAAGGCGCTGCAATATGCTTATTCTAAATCTTTAAATTTTAAAAAACTCTGTGGAGAGATTGAAAACTTGCTTAAGAAAAAATATGAAAATTTAGCTTTCTTAAATTTATCAACAATTTATTGGGGGATTTTACATCTTTTAGGCGAGAATTCTCTTACAGAGAATGAGCTTTCTTTGGAATTTGTCAATAAAAAGCTAAAAAAACAAAAGAAATTTAAGCTAAAAGAGATTCGGCTAGCCTCACAAACAAAAGCATATAAAAATTTTAAAAATCTGGGGCCGAATGAAAAAATTTTATCACTTTGTCAGGAAGTGGGAGCTACTGAAGATTATTGCGGAGGAGTCGGCATTGCGGCATATGTTGATCACAAAATTTTTGAAAGACATGGCATAAAAATAACGGTTCAGGACTGGAAAGGCAAAGAGTATCGGCAGCTTTTCGAAAAGCATGGCTTTATCCCTAATTTATCCATCATTGATCTTTTGATGAATGCATCTTTGGATGAAGCTCAAAAGATCATTTCCGGATGAAAATACCTTTGATACTCTTATTACTTTTGGCCGTGGCTGTAGTTTTTTGGGGGATCTTTAGTATGACTAAAAAGAGCGATGACAAGAACTTAACGCAGCCAAAACCTTTACCTTCAGTTTCGCCAAAAAGATCAGAACCTCTAAAAGTTAAAGTTTCCATCCCCTATTGGGATCAGACAAAAGCTTTAAGTTCCTTCAGGGAAAATGTGGATTTAGTAGATTATATTTCCCTTTTCTGGTATTTTCTAGGTTCGGATGGAGAAATTCATAAATACGAGTTTGCCCAAGAGGATTTATCAATCATTAACTTTGCTCATGACAACGGAGTAAAAGTGGAGGTAGTGATAACAAATTTACCGGAAGATGGCGGTTGGGATTCGGATAGAGTGGAGAATGTTTTAAAGAACGAGGATTTGCTGGAAAAACATATTGAGGAAATTGTAGATCTTACCCAAAAGTTGAATGTTGACGGAATAGATATTGATTATGAACAATTAGATAATGACCTGATAGATGATTTTTCCGGATTTATTCAAAATCTGGGAAAGGCTTTGAGGGACAAAGGCAAATATTTAGGAGTGGCTCTTCATCCAAAATCCGATGATGGCATTGGCAATACAAATGGAGCTTTATCTCAAGATTGGCAAGAAGTTGCCAAAGGGGCAGACAATTTATACATCATGGCTTTTAATGAACATTGGGACGAAGGAGAACCGGGTCCAATTGCCTCGCTCCCCTGGGTGGAAAGAATTATCAAATATGCCCAAAGTTTGGGGATAGAAAAAAGTAAATTATTTTTGACAATCCCCCTTTTTGGATATGAATGGAAGGAGGATAGTGATCGGGCTGCCCACGGATTAACTTTTCAAGACGTACAAAAAATAATATCCAATAACGAAGTGGCGGTTGAGTGGAATGAAGATGTTGCCTCACCCTATTTTAAATATGAAAGAGGCGGAGGAGAATTTGAGGTTTGGTTTGAAGATGCCAGATCTGTTAAGAATAAAATAAATCTTGCGGATTCTGCAGGCTTTGCCGGGATAACTTTTTGGAGGCTGGGAG
>MFCP01000022.1:17630-18943 GCA_001776635.1 Candidatus Daviesbacteria bacterium RIFCSPHIGHO2_01_FULL_40_11
CAAATCTGGGAAGATTTGTCATCCCTTAAGAAACCTTAGACTGTTTGGCGTTTTGGGGAAGTCCAACGTCCGGAGGATCTGCCAAAAAATCCCGGGATAATTGAGCTTAAAAGTATCAGAGAGGTCGCAAAATGCATAAAAAAGAAAAATAACCCGTAAAAGATGAATTGGGGTTTTCTGCCAATTAAGCCGATAATCACAGTAAACATATAATCAATTAAATAGGTTCCGATAAATATATCGCGTAAATTGAGACTTTGATATGGGCCAAAGTTTCTGTAAAGAAAACTAAACATATCCAGAATCTGATTTGATACCGGCAGCATAGGAATAATCAGAAATAAAAGTAAAAATGGTAAAAACAAAATGTAAATGGAGTTTAGGAAAACTTCTATAGTGAAGGTTGCCAGGGCCAGCCAGAACATAGAAAACCAGAGGCCGTTTTTTTTGACTGTCTGGAAAAAACCAATATTCCAACGTCTGACTTGTTTCCAGTAGTCCACCAAATTATCCGGATACTGATCCCAGCCAATTAAAGACGGGCTATAACCAATTTTGCCCAATTTTTTCTTATGAAATTGAAATGCCAAATTAAAATCTTCAATCAAAAGCCCCGGAGTGTCTATTTCCAGCTGTTTTAGGACATTTGATCTATAAATTGTGGCAAAACCGGGAATAACATAATTAACATTGGTATACTTCCAGGTTTGTCCGTAAATTAAAAAATATTGCAGCAGGCGGTTAAGTCTTTCCCGGTAGGCTATAAAGTAATATTTAAGTCGCGGAATAAAATGTTGCGGCCAGCGAATTCTGGATGAGGCAAAACAAACTCCGATATCCGGATCTTTGAACAAGGGTAAGGCTCTTTTGACACAGGTTACATCAATCCTGGTGTCAGCATCGACAATAAAGATTAATTTGTATCTATCGAAAAGATGGTAGCGAGTTAAAAGGTAAACCAACGCCCGACCCTTGCCGCGACCCGGTTCTAATCTTGAGACATGGCAGCCTTCCATGCGGGCGCGTCTGTAGGTTTTGTCTTTTGAACCGTCTGATACCACATAAATTTGTTTTTTATCAAGCATTTTCGTAAGAGCCTGAATTGATGATCTGATAACCAGCTCTTCGTTATGCGCAGGCAAGACCGCGGCAATATCAGATGGTCCCAATTTCCTCCCCCAAGCCCAGCGACGTTTCTTTCTAAAAGGAAGATAATTTAGGATCAGCCGCAGTAACCCCACTAAAGACCAGACGGAAACACTAATTCCTATGGGTAAACCAAAAGGTGAAATAGGTTTCATTTTGGATACTTT
>MFCP01000022.1:19007-19149 GCA_001776635.1 Candidatus Daviesbacteria bacterium RIFCSPHIGHO2_01_FULL_40_11
AGCAATGATTGCTGTATTAATAACTCTTCTTCGAACCATATCCATAACTTCCGCAAAGGGAAAAACTGTTAAACTAATGTCATCTCCAGATCGAGGCCTTGCCGGTTGACTACCTTCTTGAATTCTTGCCAGGAATGAATGA
>MFCP01000023.1:0-3895 GCA_001776635.1 Candidatus Daviesbacteria bacterium RIFCSPHIGHO2_01_FULL_40_11
CCTGATTTGGGGGGCAAATTTTGTGGTAGCCAAGATTACGTTGCAGGAATTTCCGCCGATGAGTTTAGCGCTTCTGCGCTTTGCCCTGGCTTCACTCCTTTTAGCTCCCTTTTTCTTCTCTGAAACAAAAAAGGTAAAAATTGATAAAAAAGATCTTCCTAAATTAATTGCCATCGGAGTTTTCATTATAGTTTTGAATATCACCTTTTTCTTTGAAGGGATCAAAAGAACTACGGCAATAAACGCCTCGGTACTGACCCTAATCATTCCGATGCTGTCAGTACTGATGGGCTGGTGGTTTTTAAAAGAAAAAGTCTACCTGGTTAATCTTCTAGGAGTAGCCTTGGGACTTTTAGGAGCTTTGACTATCATAGGGCTCCCTCAAATCCTTACGGGTACAGTTGCCCCCCAGATGCTGGCAGGTAACATTTTAATAATTATGGCCTCTACCTCTTGGGTGGTGGGTGCGACTATATCTAAAAAAATCCTCAAAAAATATTCCTCTTTGGTGGTAACAGCAATAGCTTTCCTGGTGGGAACCACAGCCATGTTTATTCCGGCTAGCTTGGAATATCTTCAAAATCCCGGTTGGATGAGCCAAGTTACCATATTGGGTATTTTGGGACTTGCCTTCATGACACTTCTCTCATCAATCTCAGCCTATTTTCTTTTTGAATGGGGCTTGGCTAAAACATCCATTGCTATGGCCGATCTTTTCCAATATATTGAACCTATCATGGCCACAATCTTGGCTGTACTGATCTTAGGTGAGAATATATCCAGTGAATTCTTAATAGGAGCAGGATTAATCGCAGGAGGAGCATATCTGGGGACACTGGCCAAAGAGGCTCACCATAGGTACCACAAAGCCCACAGGGTTTAAAACTAATGACTCTCGACGCAAGTCACTATTTTTGCTATACTACGCTGGTATGAAAGCAAACATTCATCCAAATTGGTATCCAGAGGCTACAGTTACTTGTGCCTGTGGAAATACTTTTGTAACCGGCTCCACCCTGCCGGCAATTCGCGTGGAAATCTGTAGTAGTTGCCACCCGTTTTTTACCGGCCAGCAAAAATTTGTTGATACTTTGGGCCAAGTTGATAGATTTATTAAGAAAACAGAAACCTCCAAGGTTAAACAGGAAGAGAGAAAAAGAATTCTGGAGGCCAGAAAATCCAAAGTGGAAGAGAAAAAGAAAGAACGGCCATCTTTAAAAGATTTACTCTTACAAGCCCGTAAACAAGTCTCTTCTTAGACAGTCTTCAGTCATCAGTCGTCAGTCATCAGACTTTCTGTTATATTGTATTTAGTCTGAAAGCTGAAGACTGAAGGCTGATAGCTATTGCTATGAATAATTACTTAAAAGAACAAGTTAACCAGATTAATAAACGGATTGAGGAAGTCAAACTGCTACTAGATGACCCTGAGATGGCTGAGTTGGCACGTGAGGAAATTGCAGAACTGGAAAAACAAAAAGAAGCATTAACATCTGTCGACTATAGCCAACCAGTTGCCACCGAAAATGGAGGTCAGGAATCAGGGGCTGGAATTAATCCTAATATTGCTATTGTGGAAATAAGAAGCGCAGCCGGTGGTGATGAGGCAGGACTTTTTGCCGGGGATTTGCTAAGAATGTATACAAGATTTGCCCAAAATTCCAAATGGCATATTGAGCAATTAAGTAAATCAGAAGGTAAATTAGGACAAATCAAAGAAGTTGTACTCAAAATCTTCGGAAAAGATGCTTACAACAATCTTAAATTTGAATCCGGTGTACATAGGGTACAAAGAGTACCCGTTACTGAATCTTCGGGAAGAATTCACACCTCTACTGCTACAGTAGCCGTGCTCCCGGAGATTAGTAAAACTCAAATTATTGTAAATCCCTCTGATATCGAATTTGAAGCTTTCAGGAGTGGTGGTGCAGGAGGACAAAATGTCAACAAAGTCTCAACTGCTGTTAGGCTGACACACATCCCTACCGGCACTGTGGTGACAGTTCAAACCGAGCGGTCACAATTGCAAAATAGAGAAAACGCCCTGTCACTTCTGAGAACCAAGCTTTGGGAAATAGAACAACAAAAAAAGGTGGGCAATATTGATACCCAAAGGGCTGCCCAAGTAGGAACAGGCGAGAGATCAGAAAAAATCAGGACCTATAATTACCCTCAAAACAGGGTGACTGACCACAGAATTAATAAGTCCTGGCATAATTTGGATAGGATTTTAGAAGGGGACTTAAATGACATCATCAAAACCCTCACAATACATTAAAGGCTGGGTTGAATTTTACAAGCTCAAATTCAAAGTCATTCCTGACGTTCTAATCCCCCGCCCGGAAACAGAACTCCTAGTTGACGAAGTCTTAAAATGTATCAAGTATTATGTATCAGGTATAAAGGGAAAATATATATTAGTCTTGGATATAGGAACTGGGGCCGGTAACATTACCATCTCTGTTGCAAAAAATGCTTCCAACGTAAGAATTATTGCAACTGATATATCAAATGAAGCACTAGAGGTAGCCAAACAAAATGCCAAATTGCACAAAGTCCTAAATAAAATTACCTTTTTACAAAGCGATCTTCTAGGTACCGAAAATGCGCAAATGCGAAGTATTGGTACTCCAGATATTATTGTTACTAACTTACCTTATATTCCTTCCGCTAGGATTCCTTACCTGGATTCATCAGTCAAAGACTTTGAGCCGCATATAGCCCTGGACGGCGGCGAAGATGGCTTTGAGCTTTATAGGAAATTATTTACCCAGATTAGAGAAAGAAGCTGGAAACCAAAGTTGATCTTAGGAGAAATTGATTACACTCACGGAGAACTGGCTATCAATGAAGCCCAAAAATACTTCCCTCAAGCTAAAATTGAGATTAAAACTGACCTGGCTAAAAAACAAAGGATACTAGCAGTAGAATTTCCTTCCTAATCACGCCTGCTTCGCCTGCTTAGAACTGGATCATTGCGCATTGCAATCAAACCATCTATCACTTTCCCAGCCACTTCTATTCGTAAAGCTCTTTCTCGCTCTTCTCTTGATGCTTCCATCGCTACCAACTTTTCTTCCACGCTTCGTAACACAGGACAATCTCCACACTTTTGACCTGCTTCTTTTAATAACTCACCTATGCTAATATCACCTACACTTTTTTCCGAAGTCTTCATAGTGTATCCCTCCTTTCTTTTACTGATTAGGTAACTCTTGCAGAGTAGCAGTAACTTGTTTTTCTTCACCGTCATTCCAAACAGTTAAATTTAACCTGTCGCCTATTTTCTTACTGGCAATTGTTTCGGAAATCTTTTTTTCCGAATCCACGGCTTGGCCGTCAATCTTGGTAATAATATCTCCTGTTTCTATCCCGGCTTTATCGGCAGATGAGTCCACTACCACTTCCTGAATATAAGCTCCTTGGGGAACCTCGTTCAAAATAGCCACATCTTTTGAGATAAACCGATAGGAAATTCCCAAAAATGGCCGGGAAACAGTACCAGTCTGGATAAACTCATCAGTAATCTTTTTGACAGAGTTGATCGGAATGGCAAAACCAATATTTTGAGCCCCTTCGGTGGTGGCCACATTGACTCCTATCACCTGCCCAGCGGAATTTAAAAGCGGCCCGCCGGAATTACCCGGATTAATAGCCGCATCGGTTTGAATTAAATCATCCAGGCTTTCGGCTGTTCCTGAGAAGGGATCACCTGCCACTACCCTCCTACCGAGTCCTGATACCACCCCGGTCGTCACCGTGTTGGTAAATCTTCCTAAGGCATTGCCAATAGCTACTACAGTTTGGCCCACCTTTATCTTTGACGAATCACCCAACTCCAAAGCCTTTAGGTCGCTTGCATCAACCTGAACAACGGCTAGATCTAAAACCGGGT
>MFCP01000023.1:3911-30750 GCA_001776635.1 Candidatus Daviesbacteria bacterium RIFCSPHIGHO2_01_FULL_40_11
CGTTATACTTGACATCGGGATTATCCACCACATGCTTATTGGTAACAATGATCCCTTTCTCGGAAATGACAAAACCGGTGCCAATTGTCGCGTTTTGGCTTCTGGGTAAAGAAAAAGGGTCAAAAGGATCAAAGGTCCGAGTTGTGGCTCCAATTGCCACCACAGAAGGGGAGGTTTTTTCAACTACCGAAACAACTGCATTTTCTTCTTGAATAATTGTTCGGGTTTCCCGGGTTTCCAGTTTGGGAAGATTCCCCAGAACTGCCGGTATTAAACCTCTAACTTGGGCTTGATATATGAGGATAGCAACTATCACTCCCAGGAGTATTACTACCACTACACCAGCAATATTGAGTTTTGGCAGTTTTGAATAATCCATAAAGTCCAGTTAATTAAGCAATTCCAAAGCTTTTTCCAATTGCGGATCCCCTTTTGTATCCTCTTTCTCGCTTTCAATTATAACATCAGGCTCAAGCCCTTGTGTATCATTAACCCATCTGCCATTTGGGGTCAACCACTTTGCCACAGTGATATGGATGCCTGTCCCTCCGGCTAAATCATGTGCTTCTTGAATAGTCCCTTTACCAAATGATTTCTCCCCTATAAGCTTCGCTCGTCCCCTGTCTTGCAGAGCACCCGCCACAATCTCCGAAGCCGATGCTGATCCTTTATTAACTAAAACGGATACTGGTATTTTAGTAAGTTTTCCAGTTCTAGAAACCTTAAAAGAAGTTTTTTCCCCTTCGCTATTTTCTTGTAAAACTACTGTCCCGCCGTCCAAAAATTCCGATGCAATAAACACAGCCCCTTCCAAAAATCCGCCGGGATTATTCCTTAGGTCTAATACTACAGCCTCAGAACTAGCTAAAAGCAAGCCGGATACTGCCTCGTTCCATTCCGCTTCGGTCCTCTCCCCGAAGCGCGACAACTTTACAACCGCCACCTTTTTACCCGAGCTTGTATTTTTGTAGGAAACTTCGACACTTTTTACGATAATTGTGTCCCGTGTCAGAGTAAATTCCCTGGTATCTGAATCTCCCTCCCTAAAAATAGTCAGTGTTACTTTGGTCCCTCTAGTACCTCTAATCAAGTTTACAGCCTCCGGAAGTGCTATATTAGTAGTATCGTTATCGTCGATTTTAACTATCATATCCTCAGGCTTGATTCCGGCTTCCTCTGCAGGTGTGCCTGAAAGTGGCGCGACCACTACCAATCTCTTCTCTTTATTAAATCCCAATTGAATACCTACACCTTCAAAACTACCATTCAATTCTTCCTTCGAGAATTTTTGTTGTTCAGGCGCCAAGAAAACCGTATAAGGATCCCCAAGGGCCGCAACCATCCCGGAAATCGCCCCATAGAATAACTTGGTAGGATCGATTGCGTTCTTGTCAAAGTAAGAGCGGGATAAAAAATCCCAAGTGTCCCAAAATAACTTGAAATCTATATTAATATTTTTTGGGGGTTCTTTATTTATTATGGAAATAGTGGGTTTGTAAGTTGCCCATTTAACTTGCACATTACGATGGCCCAGTTGCCAACCCAAAAGGAAAGAAAGTATAACTATTAAGACTAATTTCGCATTAATGTTTCTCAGGAAACCCTTCATAGATATAGCAGTTAGTCGCTTCGATAGAGTCTACACGATTATTTCAATATTCGCAACCGGTACCTGAATCTTTTTCCTGGCTGTTTCGACTGTAGCAAGGTAGTCGCGAGTTCCGGATGGCAAGAGGGTCAAAGATTCATTAACTGCCAGTAGTTTTCCCTGTACTCCCAAGTAGGAGTTTCCCGCTATCCTTACCTTCAAGCCGGGTTTGAGTTCTGAGACCTCCTCTGTCCGATCTATATTTGCTGAGTTGTCAAGATTTTTAAGCTCCGGTAATTTGGTATTTTTTATCTTTACCAGACTAGATGATAATGGTGAGGGAAGGCTAATAGCCGCTTTATTGCCGTCGATGAAGACAAATTTTCCTTCAAAACTTTGCAAAATTTCAAAAATATCCTCACCTATCGGAATTGAACCAAAACCCTCGCAAACTACAATTGAAATACCTATATCGTTATCCAATTTCTTTGGGAAGACTAAACGCCCACCCACCATTCCTCTGTAGTCTTTAGCATCTATCCCTCCTGTGATAATACCGCAAACCCCAACCGAGATAGCGGCTGATATCGTATCTTTAAAAAATAAACTGCCTCCAACCAGTACGTGCTCCTCATATTCTGTTAGGATTGCGCTTTTCGTAATCAAATCATCATTTTTACTTAATATATGCAAGGTACCATTGCGGGATCTACCAGAACCAAACATGCCGTATATTCTACTTACCTGGGTCCGAATTATCGCTTGCCCCCGCTCATGATCAACTGCTTCCACAATTCCATAAACTCCTGCGGGTAAGCTTACCTTTTTGGAAAGGAAAGTAATCTTTAACTCCCCGGTTTTATTATTCAAAAAATCCAAAACTCCATCCGTTGGAGCTGTTACCACTTTTTTACTACCAAATAGCCATCCTTTTTTAAAGGCTAATAATTCACCTTTGTAGATTCTTTGACCTAAGTTTCTGACAAGTAGTTTCTCAACATCTTGTGGAGCAACAGAGAGCAGTGAAGAAAGATTCAAGGTTCTAAATCCGGCAGAAAAAGTTGCTTCTCCTATAATCTCTTCGGGTAAAACTTGCTGCCCCACCCTCACGTTAAGAACACCCTTTCCCCTCAAAACTCTGGTAACCCGGGTTACCACATCTTTTTCCACCCGCGCTCTTAAGGGGGCAAAATGTTTCATACACGCCTCCCGTCGATCACCAAACCCAATCTCCCTCCATAAACTTCAACCGCACTTTCTTCCTTTCCCAGTACTTTACCTTTTCGCAAGTTATATGCTATTTCGCACCTATCTTTTGGGCAAGGTAGTACCATTAAACTCCCTGGACGGATCTCATAATTTTTATCCTGTAACTTTAAATTCATCACCCCATCACTACTGTCAAACTGCGGAAGAAGCAGTGAACCTGCTACCTCATCAATATCATCTGTTAAGACTATGGTCCAGAGATCTTGAAAGTAGTCCTCCCTTTTTCGATCCGAAAGGAGTGCATCAATAAAGCTGAGTGTTAAACTTTGTAAGTTAGGGACAAAGTTAAGAAATCTTACAGGTATAAGTATTTTCCTGAGTGTGGTATTTAAAAAAGGATTATCACCGAGTAAGGCGTTCGTTCCCTCGATAAGAGCTTTGTTCGTTTTGAGAGCTTCACGCAGTATCCCTAAATCTATCTGCATATCATGTTCGGTTAAAGGAAGAGCTTGAGGATATAAAATTTTATTAGCTAAATAATTTTCTATTTGCACAAGAGAGGGTACAGGTTTTAGCCAAGAAGCTATAGCTTCAGGGGAAATTTGATCTAGGTTATCAAAACTATCAAATAGTCCATTAGGTCTGGTCATGGCAGATTCTAAACTATATGATACTAAACCTTCGGGGTAAATGGAAGTAAGCTTAAATGCCTGGCATACTTTATCTGCTTGCTTACTACTCTTTGATGCTTGCTGCAAAGATTGTTCCTTGAGCGAGGCACAATCTTTATCCTATCTGTTATAAAACGACGTATGATAGAGGTATCGGTATAAGAAGGAGTGGTTTTACTTTGACAAAAAAAGCAAACTTTTTTAGGTCTGCCCGCCTTTTGCAAGTCCTCAGTTTGCCCGGTAACATCCTCTGTTTCTTCCCGAGAATCAGAAGCTTTAGAGATTACTTTCCTAGTGATCTTTTTCTCTGTCATAATATTTTGGACAAATTTGGTACATATCTGAAGCTTTTAAGTTAGGCTATCTGCCAAATTGCCCAGTACGACCTTTTATCTTTCTAAGAATATTAACACTTAACCTATTTTTATTCAAGCTCAAGGAATCTTAAAAAGGGAGGTCGTCTTTAACTTCTTCTTGGGGTGTAACCTCTGCTTCGGATTTCTTGGTTTTTTCTTTAGATTCTTCTTTCTGTCCCTCTGTCTTAGGTTCTTCTTCAACTTCCTCTTTTTCAGCTTTTTGTTTGGGTTCTTCCACAGTCTTGACTGGCTCTATGTCCAAATCTTCAGGTACTGACACCTGTTCTCCGTTTACCTTCGGGGTAAGTAAAATCATATCCTCTATCACAATTTCCGTAACGTTTCTGGTTTGACCATCTTGCCCTTCCCAGGACCTGGTTTGCAGTCTGCCAGAGATAAAAACCCTATTCCCTTTTTTAAGTAGCTGATTGCAAAGTTCGGCCAGTTTATTCCATGCCACTAAACGGTGAAAATCTGCTTCTTCTTTTCTCTCGCCCTCGCTAACATAGGTGCGATTGGTAGCCATGCCAAAAGTACAAACAGCAGCACCATTGGGGGTATATCGAAGTTCGGGGTCCCTTGTCAGATTTCCTATTAACTCAACTCTGTTCCAGCTTCTGCTCGCCATTTCTCTTTTCTTTATTTGAAAATTGAAAACTGAAAATTGTAAATTCGTTATCTTCGAATGAGAAGATAACGAAGTACATCTTCTTCTACTTTCAAACTTTTGTCAAGGCCTTTTATATCCTTAGGGTCAGCGGAAATCTCAAAATGAGCAAAGTAACCCTTAGTCTGCCTTTTAATAGGATAAGCCAAATCCTTATTCCCCCAAAAGTCTTCCTTTTCAACCTTACCTTCACTTCCCACTGCTTTTTTGCCAATAGAATCTAGGAGTGTCTTTCTCTCTTTTTCTTCTAAATCAGGTTTTAAGACTAAAGTCAAATAATATGAATTCATTGAGGGTAATTGTACTAGGAAGCAGTGGATAATTCAATAGCAGGGGTTTTAACCGATCTTCTGTCTGCCCTTCTGGCATATTCAGGAATAGCTAGTTCAATTTGTTCCGTTAGATACTCGTTAAAAACCTCTCCATTCTCTCTCCAGTTCCTACCTAAAGCTGCTTCAATTTTTCCTCGTGTAATGACGGATTGCAACTTAGCTTGTATCCTTCTGTAACCAATATGTAAACCGAATATTCCAATGATCAAAGCTCTCCAGCCTTCAGGAGTTATCTTCGGCTCTTCGTTTTTCCCATCCTCCTTTTCCCCATTCCGCACATATCTGTAGCTACCGTTTATACCAGCCACTATGATAAATGCTTCTCTACCGGTTGCTCTTTCTACTATCCCTACCCATTCAGCCATATTCACTGCAAACGGCTGCACACCATAAATCTCTTCTGTTCCCGCTCCGTAAGGATGCCGCCCGCCTTTCCAAGAACCTTCTGGTAAGAGCGCTAATCCCCTTTTCCGGCGCAACTCTCTCGCAATTGGTAGCATCTCAGTAGGCAATTGACTCCTATCCATGCCATAATCATCTCCATCTTTCCCCCTTGTTACCCCAGCGACCTTCACTCCTAATTGCTCACCAGCTTCTCTAAAAACCTCAAGACCTACCTTCAAATGGCCGCCCTGGTAACCCTCTTCCCATGATCTTGCCCCTGGTGCAATAAACCCCGGAAAAGGAGGAGCACCTGGTATGGCAGCCACTAAACGTTTCATATGTTTTCCGGTCACTGCAAATACAAATCCGTCTATATGCTGTTGGTGGTTTGTTATAAGTATTGGAACTTTACCCAATGCCATCTCTGCTTTGATTTCATCATTTATCTCATTGGTATAACTAAGATCAACTATGCTTCTAATTGCTGTCCTTAAAAAAAAGTTTTTTGGACGCTCAATAAGCCTCATAGGAACTCCACGTAGAGAAGACCACAATCCCATGTCCTTATTAGAAGATTTTGCTGAGCTTTGTTCAATGATGGCCATAATTTAATATTTTACTATATACCTATAGTAAATTCAAATTAATTACTCCTTTTTGGGAAAAATCATTATACAACATACGAACATCTTATTTGAAATCCTAGTTGATCTATATTAAAATTTACTACTTGCAGCCTAAAAAGCTAAATTATGCTATTTCGTATAGAAGCAAAAGATCCAAAAATAATTAATATTTTTATTGCGCCCCTGAGAGACCTGGAACCGCTTAAAGAACAAGTTCGTTATAGCAACTCAATAAAAATGCTCATGCATGCTTACTTTCCGGGAGATCCAGAAAAAGAAGGCTGGTACCGCTCACTACCTGGGTATGAAGAAGAAAGAGATGCAATTGTCCAAGCAAGTCCGGAAGAACCAGTCATTATTGGTGAGGAAGCCCAGTCTGCCAAAAATCTGCCTCTAAGGATCGAAAGAAGGCTTATATCACCTCCTGAGCAACTTTATATTTGCACTACCGAATACAACAGAGCTAGCCCCCAAAAACCAGGTTTACTCCATGGTTTACATAGAAAAGTTAGCTCTTGGTTTAACCAGAATCAAAGTCAAGAAGCCTGGGATCGCCTTGCCAGGATTTTTGCTTGGCTTGGAGTTGAAAATGTCGCTTTAGGAGGTCAACATTTAACTTACATAGATGTAAATACCTCTCGTGAGAATTCGGAAACCGGCCTCTTATTGAAAGGGGCCTTAGAAAAACTTGCGCAGCCTGGAATCGGCCGATTAGACATTCCTGATGCAACAGGCGCCAGCAAGCTGCTACCTTCCACTTGCGTCGGAGGAACCGCACTGAATTTAGCACTTAGAGGTTTTAATGTCTCCTTAAGCTTGCCTAGCTCTCCAAAGAAGATTATTAGGTTATCTTAATTTATTAAACAAGCAGCTATTCTAGACGCTGTAATTGAATTTGAGAGGTTAATTTCAGAATTTTAAGAAGACAGCTTCTGGGAATTAGCGAAAAGACCCTGCGCTATCATCTCAAGAGATTGACTACCAAGGTTTCATCAAAAAACGCGGCACCACTAAAGGAGTATATTACGAGGTGTTGTGCGCAAATAGAAACTTATTCTAAATTAAACATTTTAGCGGCATCCAGGTGTACAGGAACTCCTGCATGGTGCAAAGCAAGGTTTAGGTCTCTGAAAGCCGACATATCTTGTTGTACATATCTCAGCAACATATTACTCAAAGCAGCTTGCTGGTTTTCATCCATCACTTCTTCACCCATAGCTCCTTTATCCATAACATCAACCGACCCGACTTGCCGGGTGTCTGCAATGCTTCGGGATAATTTATCATTGAGGTAACCAAACTGCCGGTCTGTTAACTCGACCAAAATCGTTGGAGTACTCACCGCAGGTTTCGAATCTGGTCCGGCGTCGACATCTCTAATTTCCTCCAGCACTGGCTTAAGTTTGTCCCTAATCACGGAGGTCATACTGTCAGGGTGAGGCGCATCCTGGAATTTGAACAAAGACCTTAAAAATCTTAGGGGCTTTGCAGTTTTGTCCAGTTTTTGCATCAATGCCTGCTCGGCGGCTAAAATTTCATCCAAATACTTAACTGTCGCGGCATTTAGTCTAAGTTGCTGCGGTTTCGATTCGGACTCTCCGCTCAGTATCCGTTCTACATTAAAAAGAATTTCCTTTTCGTTTATATCTTCCATATTTACATTAGCTCCCTATTAAAAATTCTACCACATCCCCATCCTTAACTTCATAATCCTTCCCTTCAGTCCTAATCCAGCCTTTTTGTTTGGCTGCCGAGTATGACCCCGCTTCAATTAATTTTCCATACTCTATAACCTGTGCCCTGATAAAATTTTTCTCAAAATCAGTATGGATTGCCCCTGCAGCTTGTGGAGCCTTAGTTCCTTTCTTGATAGTCCAAGCCCTAACCTCTTTTTTACCGGCAGTTAAGAATGAAATTAAACCCAAAAGAGTATAAGCTTTCTTAATGAGCCTTTCTAACCCTGTTTCTTCAATCCCCAGTTCCTTCAAATATTCCTTTCTTTCTTCCTCAGATAAATCAGCCAACTCTTCTTCCAGTTTTGCACAAATCGCCATCTTATTTTCGGTTACATTAAGTCGCGATAGCGACTGGTTGTAACCATTTTCAGAAACGTTATACACATACAAAACCGGCTTGATGGTAAGAAGCGGTAGTGTTTCAAACCATTTTTTAAGTTCCCTGTCTTCAAATTCAAATTTACGGGTTACTTCTCCTTGCTCAAGATTTCTTTTAATCACTTCCAAAACTGGTACCATTTTTTCGCTATGGCGTAAATTTGGTACCATCTTTGCTTCCTTCTTCAAATTATCAATCAGTTTGCCTATCACTTGTAGATCAACCAGCCCCAATTCTGTTTCAACAGTCAATTTATCCGAATCAGGATTTTCAGATCCCGACCGAACAACATTTTCATCTGTAAAATCCCTTAAAACATGGACTATCGCATCAACTTCTCTAACATGGGACAAAAACTGGTTACCTAAACCGGCCCCCTCTGCCGCGCCCTTCACAAGACCGGCAATATCCACAAACTCCACCACAGCAGGAACCAACGGAGGTAGTTTCTCCATTTTCTCTTCATTTTTAACCAACTCTGCCAGTTTATTTAACCTTTCATCCGGCACTGCCACAACTCCAATGTTTGGTTCAACAGTGGCAAAAGGATAATTGGCAGACAAAGCTACTCTCTTTTTCAACAGGGCATTAAATAACGTAGATTTCCCAACATTAGGTAACCCAACTATTCCGATTTGTGTACCATAACCGTGCATTTTATGCCTCACTTTCTAGCGGAATACCACCTTTTATTATAATTGATTGCGATTACATCACGCCATACTTGTAACGAGTTGCGTTATAATCGTTCACTTCTTGTAACGTGAACGTTATAATGAAGTGTAATGAAACCTATCTCAGCATTAAGCCCCACAAGTCTTTCTAATATCAAATTAATTTCTTTTGATGCAGATGGAGTAATGATTGAGAAAGGTACAGAAATTTTAGAAAGGAACGGTTTATTGACTATCAGAACCAAGAAAATTTCTCAAGGTCTTCTCAAAAGTGTGTCAATTGAAATTTCACATTACAGTAGTAAACTCATGGGGAGTAGCATATAATCTATGTTAATTTAACAATGACAACAATTATGCTATATAACCCCTTGGATAAACATTTTTCCTAATAAAGAATGATCACTGACTTATTAATTATATTAACACTACTTATTGCATTAGGTCTTGGCTTAATATATCTCCCATGGTTAGTATTGGTCTTACTGATTTTTATTTTTCTAATTGTGCTGTTGCAAGGTTCAGTAGAACTTATTGCTTCATTTCTTCCTTTTCCTAGACTTAAGTTTTCAAATTCTACTTCTGACAGGTTTGTATCAATCCACGTTCCTTCTTTTAACGAACCAACGGATCTTTTAAAAAATACTCTAAAACATTTATCGCTATTAAAATATAAAAATTACGAGGTTATTATTGTAGACAATAATACGGTCGATGAAGCAGTTTGGAAACCAGTCGAAAAGTACTGTAATGAACTAGGCAATAATTTTAAATTTTTCCATATAGATAAACTTGAGGGTTTCAAGGCGGGCGCGTTAAATTTTGCTCAAAATGAGACCAGTTCAGAGGCAGAATTCATTGTTGTTGTCGATGCTGACTATGAAGTAAAATCCCAGTTTTTAAAGGAAGCATTAAGTTACTTTGTTGATGATGTCGCTTTTGTTCAGTTCCCGCAAGCTTATAAAAATATAACAAGCGAGAATAAAGGGACTGCTGTTGAATATGAGCATTTTTTTAAGATTTACATGAAAATGGCAAACCATTTTAATTGCGTATTATCAACCGGAACAATGGTCATCTTTCGAAGAAATATACTTAATGAGATAGGTTTTTATGACAAAAAGTGTTTAACTGAAGATGCGGAAATAGGGACTAGATTAATTGAGGCAGGCCGTAGGGGTATTTATGTTGATAAGGTTATGGGTTTAGGATTGATGCCTTATGATATAGAAGCTTACAAGAAGCAAAAATTACGATGGGTTTTTGGTAATGCTCAAATATTAAAGAAAGACTTTTTTAGAATTTTATTTGATAAAAAGCTTAATTTTAAGCAAAAAGTTTGTTTTTTTTCTGAAATGACGGCCTGGTTTAATTTTACTCTTATACCAATTTTGGTCATTTTTTTAGGATCAATTACACTTGATATTTCGAAAACGTCAATTTTAATTTCGGCCTTTACGATTTATTTATTTTTTGCTATTAAACTCGTCTCGTTTGTTGTGACTTTCATAAAAGAGTATTCCGCTAAAAACATTCTTAGGGCTTTATTCGTGCACTTTGGAATGGTGGCCGTATATTCAACAACGTTTATTAAATCATTTTTAAATATGAATTTTCCTTTCGAACGCACGAATAAATTTATTCTTCCAAAAAAGCCTAGTATTTTGAAAAATACCAGTACTGAAATTTTTATGGTTATTATTAGTTCTTTGGTCGGTCTCAATTATTTTATTGGTAGTCATTCCCTTTTGGCCTTTACGACTTTTTTGATAGCGATAAATTATTTACTTATTTTTTACGTATGCTGGGAAATCTCATCAACAAAAAAGTATTCAGCTAAATTAATTAACGAGATGGGAAAATCCATGACAGAAAGTAAAAGCAGTTTCAAATGAGAATTGCTCAACTGGCGCCTCTTTGGAAAACAATACCCCCTTTAAAATATGGCGGATCAGAAATGGTAGTTTCAAATTTAACCGAAGAATTGACAGCCCAGGGGGTTGACGTAACACTGTTTGCCTGTAGAGGTTCTAAGACCTCAGGAAAACTTGTGGAGGTTATAGAAAAACCAATGTATGACCTGGTAGGAGGGTTTTCCTGGACTACTATCCAACCATATGATTTACTCTCGTTTGATGAACTTTTTAAAAGATTAGATGAGTTTGATGTTATTCATAATCACATGGGTTTTCATCCTTTGGTATTTTCCAGGCTGGTCAATATTCCCATAATTACTACCCTCCATAGCAGCGTTGAACCAGATTTTCCTTATTTGGCGAAGCGATTTGGTAATAATTTGTTTGTATCCATTAGTAATGCTCAACGTAAACTTGCTCCGTACTTAAACTATATTGCCACAATTTACCACGGAATAGATACGAGTAAATTTAGCCCTGATTACACAAAAGATAAAGATTATTTCTTTTTCATTGGAAGCTTAAGTAGGAACAAGGGAATAGATTTGGCAGTTAAAGCTTGTTATGAGCTTAATAAAAAGTTAATCATTGCTGGAGAGATTAGGGAATCTGAAAAAGATTTTTTGGAAAAAGAGGTTTTTCCCTTTGTTGACGGAGATAAAATAAAATTTATCAGTGAGGTAGACCATAGGGAAAAAGTAAAACTTTATAGAGGTGCAAAAGCCTTACTTTTCCCCATCAAGTGGAATGAAGCCTTCGGACTGGTGATGCCAGAATCACTCGCTTGTGGAACACCTGTGATAGCCTACAACAACGGTGCAATACCGGAAGTTATAGTTAATGGTGAAAGTGGCTTTGTTGTTGATAACTTCGATGATTTCAAGAATGGTATTCAGATGATCGATCAAATTTCTAGAGAGAAGTGTAGAGAGACTGCTGAAGAACGTTTTGATATCAAAGTGATGACTCAAAATTATATTAATCTTTTTCAAAAAGTAGTTTCAGAAATAGGTATATGAAGATTGCTCAAGTAATACCAGTAATGATGACTATCCCTCCAAAGAAATATGGTGGAATTGAACGGGATGTAGTGGAACTCTCTGTAAGACTGGCTAAAAAAGGCCATGAGGTAACTATTTTTGCTGCTAATGGGTCAAAATTAGATTTCCCGGGAGTTAAAATAGTTGAATCTTCCCCCTTTCCAACTGATAAAGATCGTTCACAAAACAGAAAATGGGAGATCAACCAAGCTTTACAGGTTTTGTCTTTACAAAACAATTTTGATATTATCCATTTTCATTATGAACCAATTATTTTCAGGTATCTGATTGATGGAAATGAATTTAATCTACTGGAATACTTTACAGTACCTGTTTTAGTAAGTTTTCATAATCAAACTTATATTGAAAAACATATTGAGTATTATAAATCACATAAGAGTTTATGGAAGTTTCATTATACCTTTGTAAGTCGTAATCACCGTAAACCGTTAAGTTTTCTACCACACAGCTTTGTCATATACAATGGTATTCCTGTCGAGACCTTTGAATTTAATCATAGACCGAAAGATTATTTAACTTTCTTGGGAAGAATAACTCCAACTAAAGGAGTAATGGAAGCGATTCAAGTAGCAAAACTTGCAGGTAAAAAATTGATTATTGCAGCCAAAGTGGATATTGTGGATAAAGAATATTATGAAAAAGAGGTTAAACCTTTAATAGACGGAAAACAGATTGTTTATGTAGGCGAGGTAAATAAAAAGCAAAAGGTCAAATTATTAAAAGATGCTCTATGTTTAGTTTTTCCTGTTCAATGGAATGAGCCTTTCGGGATAGTGATGATCGAGGCAATGGCCTGTGGCACACCAATTATAGCCTTTGACAAGGGGTCGGTTCCTGAAGTAATTAAAAATGGTGAAACTGGATTTATAGTAAATACGGTTTCAGAGATGGCGGATGCTATTTCTAAAATAACTATTATCAATAGACAAAAATGTAGAGAATGGGTAGAAAAACTTTTTAATGCTAAAGGAATGACTGATAAGTATGTAACAGTTTATAAGATGCTATTGCAATAATGGTTTAAGTCATATCTATTACCAAGCCACCCCAGGTAAAATTTTGGGCACCTAATCCCTCTCCTGTTAGAGGATTAAAATGTTCACGGAGTCCGGATTTTTGGATTAAGGCAATAGAGGTTTCTTTGATCTCCTCTGCTATGTCCTGAAAACCATAATTTTGTAGACCTTTATAAACAAACCAATTAGTTCCTATCCAGGTAGGACCTCTCCAAAGACCTTGGGGATTAAAAGAAAGTTCATCTAAAGATGTTGTAGGAACCGGAAAATTTGCCCAGAACTCTTTTTTGTTAAGTAAATGGTCGTCAACCAACTTTTTTGCCTCCTCAGGCTTGACAATCTTTGCAAAAAGCGGAGCAAATATTGCCCAGGTTTTAACTTTAATTTTTTTGTAATCCTCGCCATAAGTAGACCAAAAGATGCCATCCTCCAACATCAACTCTCTCATTGCCTCAGAGATATCATCTGCTTTTTTTGTAAAATAAGAAGCATCACCAACTTTACCTATTTTTTCGGCAATTTGCGAGAGCAACCTTAAGTTTTCTACCATAATAGAGTTAAAAGGTACATCTTTAACCCAGAAAAAATTTCTCATGCAAAACGGGGCGTCAAATTTACATTCTATGTTTTGCTTGATCAATTTAAATCTTCTTTTAGTATTTCTCTCAAGAGTTTGAATTGGCGGTAGATTGAGGGGGAGATCAAATCTAGGAGAATTATCTTCGCCAGATTCATCAGGGTTCATAATGCCAATCAAATGTTTTTCATGGGGGTCACGTTCTGTAAGTAAGTATTTATAAAAATGGTAAAGATGCGGATAAACCAATTTTATAAAATTTGTGTCAGCATCTTTTTGAAAAATCTGCCAAACTGCATGTGCAATCATTGGTGGTTGAGTGATAGTACTAGTTCCTTTTTTCCCCCATTTGATTGGAGGAAAATCTGTCTTGTTCTGGTTTTCCCAATAAATCATATGCGGAAACATGCCATTATCAAATTGTTTGGATACAAGAGATAAAATCTCTTTTTTTGCACCGGTAATATTAAAATGACTAAGGACTACGGCATGAAAACAGGAATCCCAAAACCATTGGTAGGGATAAGAGGTGGGCGAGGGAACTGTATATTGAAACTTATCCTTATGTCGCCTATTCATTAAAAATAGTTGTCTACTAGCTAATTTTAAGTCCATATTGTAAATATTGTAGCAGAATTTTAAAACCATTTTCTTTTAGAAAGGATAGGTAATACCGTGAACTTCTATGCAGGCAGGATTTAAGACAGCCTTATTTTCAAAACTTAAGCCTGTCGGTTCGAGAAGGACTCCTTCGTCTTTAACCGTGATCGTAATTTTTCATTCCGGTAAATTATACCTGAGAAAATTAAATTTGAATATCTGGAGGTTTTGAGTGAATTATTCTTCCAAACTCATCCCTTTGAACGATTAGACGCTCGTATCTTGGCTTAGGTAGCCTTATTATCAGTTTAAATGGTATTCTAGGAGTATCTATCAATACAGGAAATACAAAATGTTGATTCTCGCTCTGTCCATTCCTACTGATAAGTTCATACCCAATATTTAGGTGATTTATGGGTAAATGACCCATAACTTCCACCTCATTTGTGTTTCCTTTCATGACTATTTTATCAATTATGTCCCTGATTAACAAAGACTTTGTAGGGTAATTTAAGCTTTGTAGTGCTTCTTTCACCTCTTGGCAGAATTCTTGAAGCTCTACGTTATCGATATTTATGTCTTTTACTTGTTCATTAAGCCTCTTTAAATCATCTTCTAGTGCTTTTATTCTCTTATTAACTCCTCGCTTTATCTCTTTAAATTGCTCAAAATCAATCTCCCCCTCTCCGTAAACCTTTAAATAACGTGCCTCTTCCTCTTTCAACTTGGTTATATTCTCGTGTAATTTCTGTCGTTCTCTATCCTCAGACTCGTCTATGGCTTGAGCTTTGAGGTAATCCTCAGCTATTTTATTTATGTTGTTGGGGTCAGTTAGATATACTCCAAGCTCATCACAAAATACTTTATCCAATACTTGTGCGTTCATCGCTGGGGATTTACAAATATGAGGCTCGGGGAACTTTAAAACTCTCTCTGTACATCTATAGTAATTATGTCCGTTATTTTTCCCGTTCCCAGCTCGTCTATACCCACATTCACAGTAAACAAGCCCAGACAAAAGATAATCGTATTCTTTCTTTCTCGGACCATGCCTTCTATTGTTATCCAAAATCTTTTGAACTTTATTGAATAAGTCCCAATCGTCAAGTATGGTAGAGACTTTATAAGGAAACCACTCTTCCTGGGGTCTTACACGCCTACTGCCTTTTTTAATCTTGTTGTACTTAACTTTCTTAATCGGATTTTTAACTTCAACTGCCTCTAATTTATTGTAGTAAATATAGCCTTTGATGTAAGTATCACACCGAAGCATCCGAAGGATTGGTCCATTACTCCAAAACTCATTTTTATTCTTTCTGGGTACTATTCCTTTATCATAGAGTTTTCTTATAACTTCTTTTAAAGACACCCCTTCGTTACCAACCCAGTTAAAAATCGTTCTCACAACCTCTGCTTCTTTCTCGTTAATAAAATATCTAGGAGGTTTTGTGTCTGTTTTCTTTATATATTTATATACAGATATAGATGATAAAATTTTAAGATAATTAGCTTCAAAACTGCCCAAAAACAGTGTAAACAAGCTTACACTAAATCTTTAGGTTTTTCTTCATAATCTGCCGGAAATTTGTCAGTTGAATGTCAGTCAAATTATTCTGACTCAAATCGGTAAATCGGCTCCGCCTCAAGAGCAGTTCCAAAAAGAAATCACGAAGATCTACCCTAAGGCCTTTGTTGCTTATGATAAACTCAAATTATCTATATGAGCTTAATTTTAATCTTATTTTTAGGCTATCTGATCGGTTCCCTCTCACCTGGTTATTTTTTCGGCAAATTTGTCAAACATATTGATATTCGAGAGTTTGGCAATAAAAACACTGGCGCCACTAATACTTATCATGTTGTGGGGCCGATCTTTGGCATTCTGACAGGCATTTTTGATTTTTTAAAAAGCCCTTTTATTTATTTCCTGGCGGTTTCAGGGGCTTTCTTTCTTCCATCCATTAATCCCGATCTGGCTATCCTGGCAGGGCTAGCTGCAGTAGCCGGCCACATTAAACCTTTTTATCTTAGGTTTGAAGGAGGAAAAGGCGTAGCTTCACTTTTGGGACTGTGTGCAATTACTATTTTCTATACCGGATCGATTTATGCTTTGGCGCTTTTAACAGCAACCACGATCTATACCATCACCGTTTCCAGAAACTTGACCTTTACTCACCCGCTGCGCCAACTGTTAAAACTAATGCTACTTTCTCTACCTTTAGCTGCAATTTGGTTGCCAAAAATTTTCATTATTTCAATCAGTACTACACTCTTTCTGCTCTTTGCTCTCCTTGATGCTTTTCGCCTTCTTATACCACAGATCAACCGACTCTACTTACATATTTCAATCTTTG
Organism: Candidatus Daviesbacteria bacterium RIFCSPHIGHO2_01_FULL_40_11; assembly: GCA_001776635.1. Classification (GTDB taxonomy): domain Bacteria; phylum Patescibacteriota; class Microgenomatia; order Daviesbacterales; family UBA10151; genus UBA10151. Next base: position 20,058 of record MFCP01000023.1, read on the forward strand.
CCAAACAAAAAGAAAAACACCGGCTCTCCGGTGCCACTCTGCTTTTTTTAAGTAGCTTTCTTATCTTTTGGTTGTTTCCTAAAGAAATTGCAATTTTTTCTCTTACCTGCTTCCTTTTGGGAGATTCCCTAGCTCCACTGGGACAAAAGTTAGCTCCTTTCCCCCTACTGGCAGACAAAACCCTCGGCGGGGCAGGAATTTATTTTTTAGTTTCCTTTATCTCGGGTCTGTTCTTGCAATCTTTAACCCCGCTTGATCTTTCTCTACCCTTAATCCTGGCTGCTTCTTTGCTAACTGCTACCTTGGACCAGTTTTCTTATTTTGTAGATGATAATTTACTGGTTCCTGTAGGTACTGCCTTGATATTAACACTCATCGTTTAATCCGCTAAATTTTTTTACCAAATCCTTACAGATTTTTTACTATCTTTAAATATCATTTTATTAAAATACGTAAATTGCAGTCATTGGCTAATAAGATGGCTATTGAAATAATTGAAACAACAGGGATTAACAACTCAAACCTGGTTAATGAAGAAATCAGTACCAATTATAGTAATGCAATCCGGGCTTTGAAACGAGGCTATGCACCTTTCGCACCGCATACCGAGGAGTATCCTTACTTGGGTCATTTGTACCGGGACCAAACTGGGTCTTTGGGCCTCATCATCATGGATCAGCAAGGGAGGAAAATTATCGAGCCTATATCTCGTGTGCTAAACGTAGGCCTGTTCAGGCAAGAGAGGCAAAAGTTAGAAGAGGCAAAAGCCACTGGTTTGTTCGACGCTTTTATGGTCGCAGCTTCTTGCGACGGGCCTTTTGATAGAAGGAAACCTTATCGGTCTCAAAGATTGGCTCTAATAGCCTACGCCAGCACCAAGGAACAACCACTGCGTTTTGGCCAAGATACTTATAGGGCTGTACCTCCCCGTTTTATCGCCCTAAATGGAATGGGATTCCTGATTTCTACCTAATTATTTCTTAAATATTAGGTTACTTTTTATTGAAATAATCATAAACCGCTTTTGAAATCAGGGCAATTCGCTCCTGTGCTCCGGCAGGTGAATCACTCTCAGACATCACCATAATTATGTAATCCCCTGCCTCTGTAAAGACAATCCCCCCGTCATGTTTAAACCAACCAATATCCCCTGTTTTGTGGGCTACTTTTGATTGATCCGGTAGATACTTTGACAAACCGTCATTTAATTTTTGATTTTTGAGTAATTCAATCATCTCTTGTGAATACTCCTGGCTAGCAAGTTCACCCTTGTATAATTTTTCCAGGAAGAAGGCTGTATCAGCCGGTGTAACTGTCGGTGAAGCACCATTGGTACCGACTGTTGACTCCATCAAACCGTTTTCTTGCAAAAAAGCTGCCACGGAAGACAATTTGACCTTCTGGGTAAGCAGTAAGGCAGCGTAATTGTGAGAAATAGTAATCATTTGAGTAAGAGCGGAATTCACGGTTAGGGCGATTGTCCCTTCTGTCTGTTCCGCTTTGTCAGGGTCAATATCGAACTCTTGATTTAAGGTAGCAATATCCTCGCTTAAAACCTGCTCTTTTTGTAACTCCCCGCTTTGAATTTGTTGATATACCACTGCCATGGTCCAGAGTTTATAAAGGCTGCCGGCCTCAAAAATCCGATGCTCATTTGCAAAATAACTTTCTCCTGTTTTTAAGTTTTTAATGACAATTCCATAAGTTCCCTTTGTTTCTTCCAAAGCATTTTCCACAACAAGCTTTAGGTAGTCATCTTCTGTTTGAACGCTTTGAGCACCCTTTATAGCAGAAGTCACCAGTCCAACCGAATCATTTTTCTTTAGACTAAACTGATTAAAAATTACCAAAATACCGATTACTATTAGGATAAATAACGAAATCCTAATTACCCTTTTTATTTTCCTTCTTCGACGCCGGAGTTTCCAGTTAGTAACGAGGTTGTGATCCATTGCTTATAGGAAGTATATACTAGTCGGCGTAAATTACGAACGTAAATAATTTATTCCCCAAACCAAAGTCCCTCTCAAAAACTGCCACGCGACCCTGTTTTTTAACTAATCTTCCCCACTCTGTCGGATTGTCGAAGTTGCCTTGACCCGGATTTAGAAGTGTTTGGCTGAGAGTCGTAGTCGAGTCAAGATGAGCATAAATTAATTCCAGCTCATCGTAATCATGCTGATTAGGATGCTGATTGGTACCCGGATTATTAGTGTAATCCATGCAGCTGCCTAAATTTGCATTGTTAAAATTCTCATCCTGATGGTCCAATCCCAAAGTATGACCAACTTCCTGACACATCACCAGATTCCGCCAGGCAGTATTGTTGTAAGCTGTGGTGTTGAAATAAGTATCATTTACTTTGGTCACTCCTTGCACAATATGCAGGTTGCTATTAACCCAGATTTGGGCCAGACCCAGCCAGCCGTTATTCCCATACTTGGAGTTGCAGACTTCCACCCGACCCGAGGTAGCTCGGCAATTACGGGCTTTGGTACCACCAGGCACAATAGTTGTATCAAGGACAGTAGATTTACTCCAATCAGTGGAAGTGGTGCTAAGAATTGGATCCCAAACCGATGAAAGATTATCACCTAATTTCAAATTAAAAGGATTGCTGGTCCTGGCCCAATGATACCCACCCCAGGAATGATTAGCAGAGGCAGTGACAGGAAGAAGGACACTAAAAACAATTGCCGCGAAAATTAAAAATAAAGCCGGAATAAGCTTTGAACAGATCTTATGCATTCTTACTGCATTATCACAAGTTACCCTCTTGCTGTCAATCCCTATTTTTCTCAAAAAACAACCCGCCTTCTGGTATAATTGCCTAATGAAGATAAATGCAGATTGGCACAGGAAAAATGTAATGCCTAAGAATGCGACAAACGAGCAAAATAGGTTCTAATTATCACCATCTTCGTCTGCCAAAAAACTGCGTCATACGAAGAACTCTTGCTTCGCCCTTTCTGGTTCCACCTGATGCCTGAGCAATGCTTGAATCAAACAGTGCTTCTAAAAAGGCTGCGGCACCTACGCGGCGTTTCAGCACAAACTCGGTTGCGGTATTTATGGTGGATTCTACAACTCTCCTCGGCAGTTGTTTACTAACTACGTTATAAAGACTTCTTTCTACAGCCATATTTTTACCTCCTTGATTTGATTCTATCTTAGAGAAAAAATATGTCAAGAGATAGTGAAATTGGGGTTGGTCAATTAAGCCAGTTTAGCTCTATGGGTTAGGATATTGGCCCAAGTCAAGGCCTCTTCTGTCCAATCCTTATCCAACCTGACATTATTTCTTAACCTTTCAAAATTTTGTTTAAAGGAGGAAAAAGTATGTTGAAACCTGGGACTTTTTGGAGTAGTTTCCAACTGCTTAAGATACTGCTCTGTTTCATCCAAAAACTGCCATTAATATTTTTTTCATATTTTCACCCCCCTTCCTAGTTTAAAAACTATATTAAATTGTGTGCTCCTTTTATATGCCCTTTATTTTAAAAAATCAAGGGGTATTAGCTTGTTGCAATAGGTTTTGCTTTAAGAAAAATTCTCATGTAACATATAATATCAAGGTATAGACTTAAATGAATTCTGATTTTGCAATTGAAGTTAAAAATCTTACTAAAAAATTCGGGTCCCCAGTTGGTGGATTAACGGCTGTAGATAACATTAGTTTTCAAGTTAAAAAAGGAGAAATCTTTGCATTTTTAGGGCCAAATCTAGTGTTGCGCCAGATTCTGGCGTTCTAATAAATCCAGAAGTGCAGTCTCTACTCTACCGCCCGGTCTAATTCTATAAAGAAAAAATCTGTTTACATCCAAAGTAAAGGTGCCGGAAATCTCGGTGACTGCAGATCTAAAACCTGCCTTTTTAACAACATCTATTGTCTTATTATCAAATGCTCCGTAAGGATAAGCAAAAGAAACAACTTTAACACCTAAGATCTTTTCAAGAGTTTTCTTACTCTCCTCCACCTCAAATTTCACTCTTGCCAAAGGCAATCCACTCAAATATGCATGATTCATGGTATGCGCTCCAATTTCCACCAAACCGCTTTTTGCAATTTCCGCAAGCATCCAAGTATCTAAATTATTCGGTAATCCCAAAAAATTGGGCACCACAAAAACCACTGCTTTAACGTTGTATTTTTTAAGTATTGGAAATACATCTGTATAAAAATCCCTGTAGCCATCATCAAAGGTTAAAATTACAGATTTGGGGGGAAGGGTAATTTTGTCATCTAGCGCATCAGCCAAATCTTTTGTAGTAATAAATTCGTAACCCGCATCTTTTAGTGTTTTTATCTCAGCATCAAAAGTATAAGGAGTTATGTTTAAAGATTTTCTGATGGTATCGCCCTGATCTTTAACATACTCGACATAATGATATAAAAGTATCGGCACCCGTAAATACTTTTGCGGCTTTACATTTTTAATTGATTCCTGTACTTCTTTAGGTATTTCAACAACATCAGGTATCTGTTGATTGAAATTTGAGGACTTGAAGATAAAAAAAGTAACTACAATTAATAAGGCTAGTATGATCGGTAAAATGAGATTAGTGTTATGGACGCGGCGCTTTTTCATCAAACTATCCAGTTTAAAAAATTATATCAGAGTTTGTTGCAATTAATAATACTTTTTTAGTTTCCATACAAGTAGTCAATGTGATATATTTAACAAATCCTATGTCAAAGGGGCACTCAATTGCATATTCGGATGTTGGGGATGATTATGGCACCAAAGATCCAATTAAAAAATTAGCTCAAGCCGCTGCTGCCCAAACTGCTAAACATTTAGCAACACTCGGTTACAAGGAAATATCAGATAGCCGCGGAGAATCAGCATTCGTCTGGCAAATTACCCAAAATTCATTTATGGCTTCCGTAATTGAAGGGCTGGGAACGAAAAACCTCATTGCGGATGACATGAGAAAAATTACCGGAAAGACTTATTATGACATTATCGCCCACGATACCGTCGCTACCATAATAAATGATCTCAGTTCCTCAGGCGCCAAGCCGGCTGTCTTACATGCATATTGGGCGATTGAGGATAATAGTTGGCTGCAAGACGAGCAGCGCATGAAAGATTTAATCCGGGGCTGGAAAGCTGCCTGTGATGAGTCAGGAGTTACTTGGGGCGGCGGTGAAACGCCTACGCTTAAAGGAATTATTGAGCCGGGAACCGCCGACCTGGCCGGATCAGCAATAGGAATTATCAGTCATGACAAAAGAAGAATCAGGGCCGAAAGATTAAAAAAAGGAGATCGAATTATTTTCTTAAAAAGCAGCGGCATTAATGCAAACGGTATCTCACTTGCCAGAGCGGTTTCCAAAAAATTACCGGAAGGCTATGCGACCAAGCTACCCGATAACACAATGTTTGGAGAGGCCCTTCTGACAAAAACTAATATCTATGCAAATTTAATTCAAGACTTATTAGATCAGGATATCGATATCCACTATATCTCCAATATCACCGGCCATGGGCTGCGTAAGATAATGCGCGCGCCGCAAAATTTTATTTACAAAGTAGAAAAAGTGTATCCGATATCAAAGCTATTTTTGTTTATTCAGCAACACGCAAATTTATCAGATAGTGAAATGTACCAAACATATAATATGAGACAGGATTATGCCTTATTTTTACCAGAAAAAGATGTGGAAAAAGCACAAGAGATAATTTCCGAAAATGGTTTTGAAAGTTTAAATGCAGGATATTTGGAAGAGGGTGAAAGAAAAGTAATTATCAAACCAAAAGATATAGTATTTGAAGGAAAAACCTTAGACCTTCGTTAATTTCTTTCTTCGTGGGTTTCGTGGTTTTTAGGAATTAGCTTCTCAGAAATCGAATCACCATTATAAATGCACTTAATAGCTTCTGCTAAGAGCTTAGCCACAGAAATAACAACAAATTTTGAATTTTCTAAAATCTCTTTTTTAAGTGGCACTGTATCCGTAATATAGACTTTATCAATCGGCGAATCATTTATCCTCTTCGCTGCCGGATCAGAAAAAAGCCCATGGGCCGCAGCAGCAGATACGCTTTTTGCCCCTTTTTCCTTAATCAATTTAGCAGCATCACATATAGTTCCGGCCGTATCAATCATATCATCCACAATCAGCACATCTTTTCCGGAAACATCCCCTATCATATCTAGTACCTGACTTTCATTTTCCTTCATTACATCTCTTTCCTTAAAAACTATGGCTACTCCATCAGCACTAAGTAAATCTGCATACTTTTTAGCCTTTAAGACTCCCCCTTTATCAGGAGACGCCACTACTAAATTAGAGCTAAAAATTTTCTTAAGTTCTGGAAGGAGTGAATAGCTACTATACAAATTATCCCAGGGAATTTCTACAAATCCCGGTTCTTGTTCAGAGTGAATATCAACTGTCAGTATCCTATTTGCTCCGGAAAACTCTACCAACCTGGCAACCAAAGACGCGGATATTGGCACCCGGGGCCGGTCTTTTCTGTCTTGCCTGGAATACCCAAAATAAGGGATTACTGCGGTAACTTCTGAAGCAGAAGACCTTTTGGCTGCATCGATTATCAAAAACAGTTCCATGATGTTGGCATCTACCGGCGGACAGGTTGGTTGGATTATAAAAACATCACGCTTGCGGAGATTCTCAGGAATAACAATTCTTTTTTCGCCGTCGGCAAAGGTGGTGACGGTTTCATCAGCATTTTTGCCTAAAATTTTAGCAACATCTTTGGCAAGCTTTAAATTTGCAGTTCCTGTCAAAAGTACAAAACCATTATTTGTTGCCATGTTCCGTATTATAAATTATATCACGAATGTTGTTTTTGATTCTTTGGTTAACATTTTCTGACAAATCCGGGACAAATTTTTTACCGGTTATTTTTTCATAAATCCCCATATAAAGACTGCCTATTTTGGAAATAAATTCTGGGGACATTTTGGGAATTTTGCCTTTACCGCTAAAACCTCTTTCTTTAAACCAAATCCGAAGCACTTCTTTATCAAAACTATCCGGCTCCAACCCTTTTTTTAATCTTTCTTGGTAAGTTTTATTAATCCAATACCTTGAAGAGTCAGGGGTATGAATTTCATCAACCAGTATTAGTTTTCCTTTCTCATCTAAACCAAATTCATACTTGGTATCAGCCAAAATTATCCCTGTCTTGTCACAAATTTTCTGTCCTCTTTTATATAGAGCCAGTACAGCTTTTTTCATCTGTTTCCATATTGAAGGTGAGACAATCCGCCTCTTGAGGATATCTTCTTCTGTTAATCTTTCGTCATGTCCTGCTGCTGCTTTTGTTGTTGGAGTTATAACCGGCTCCGGCAACTTTTCGTTTTTGCGCAAGCCTTCCGGAAATTTAATTCCATAAATCACCCTTTCCCCTTTTTCATATGAACCCCAAATAGAAGTATCTGTTACACCGGTGATATAACCCCGGACCACCATCTCAATAGGAATGACTCTACAGTTTTTTACTACCATCACATTTGGATCCGGAACAGAAAGCAAATGATTTTGAATAATATCAGCGGTTTTTTTAAACCAAAATTCCGAGAGTTTAGTAAGAACTTGTCCTTTGAATGGAATGAAACCCAAAACACGGTCAAATGCAGACTGCCGATCAGTAGTAATAATAATTCTTTTATCCCTTACTTTATAACTGTCTCTAACCTTGCCCTGATATTTTTTACCGAACCCTGGAATATTTACTGTTTTGAGTACAATCATTTCATTTCTAATTTCCGGGCTTTTTCTTCTACACCTTCTGCCAGTTTCTTTTTGTATTCTACTAATTTTTCTTCCAGGTTTTTATCAGATGTAGCTAAAATCTGAACAGCCAGAAGCCCGCCGTTTCTAGCTCCATTTATAGCTACTGTGGCAACCGGAATCCCGGGCGGCATCTGCATGGTAGACAGTAGCGCATCTACTCCATTTAAGGTTCCACCTTGTAGCGGTACCCCAATCACCGGCAAAGGAAACTCTGCTGCTATAACACCTGCCAAATGAGCAGTTAATCCTGCACCGGCAATTATCACTTTTACTCCATCTCTTTTAGCTTTTTCCACCAACTCTTTTGTTCTCTCCGGAGATCTGTGGGCAGAAGAAATAGTCATCTCATAACCGATCCCAAATTCCTCCAAAACTTTCCCCGCCTCCCCCATTACAGGTAAATCAGAATCCGATGCAGCAATAATTATGACCTTTTTCATAAGGATATTTTCTTAATTTTTTCTGTTAACTCATCAGATTTTTGAGTAGCATTACCAGTGTAATTTTTGAGATCTAATATTTTTTTGATATCGGCGGCGCTTAAATATTTTTTAATTTCTTTACTTGCTAAAATTAAATTCCCCATAGGGTTTTCCCTACCGCTGTGCATTTCCTGCCAGGCCTTCATGGAGATTTCCCTAAGTATTTCATGCATCTTTTGCCTATCAGCACCCTTTTTGACTGCTTCCATCAAAATTACCTCACTAGTTGAGAAAGCAAAGAAAAACTCCAAATTTTTTCTGGTTACTTCTTCATAAATCATTAAACCATCCAGTAAATTAGTTGCGCTACTTAGCATCTCATCAACAGCCAAAAACATCTCCGGGATGACTACTCTTCTATTTGCCGAATCATCTAAAGTCCTCTCCAATAACTGACTGGCAGCATTATCCCATGGTATCCTTGACAGGCTTACCACTAGCCTTGCCAATGAGCAAATCTGTTCTGCTTTAATTGGATTCCTTTTAAAGGGCATTGCCGATGAACCGACTTGAGATTTACTAAAAGGTTCTTCCCATTCTCTTAGTCCCGGTGATTGCATAAATCTTACGTCAAAAGCAAATTTATTCAAAGACTGTGTAACTCCCGCAAGTAAACTGGCTACCCAAAATTCTATTTTTCGGGGAGCAGTCTGATTGGTAATCTCAAATGCTTCCAGCTCTAATTTTGCAAGTACCTCCTTCTCCATTTCTTTAGCTCTTTTCTGATCAAGCAATCTGACATAACTTGCTGAAGTCCCAACTGCACCTTTCATTCCTTTGCTTTTTAGATTCTTCTTAACAAATTGTAAAAGTTCCAAATCCATCAGCAGATCCTGGGCATAGAATGCAAATCGATATCCTAAAGTTGTAGGCTCTGCCGGTTGCAAGTGCGTGTAACCCATACAGGGAAAATCAGCATACTTTTCTATTTTCTGCCCAAAAGCTTTGAGGAGTTTTTTCAGTTCATCTTCTATTACAAGCAACGCTTCTTGGATCCTCACAGTTTCGGCATTATCCGTAATATCCATCGATGTGGCACCCAGGTGAATTTTTCCTCCGCCGATTTTGGCTTTTTCGCTAAATTCTTTTATGGCCGCTACCACGTCATGACGAGTATCTTTTTCAATTTCCCAAATCCTCTCGATATCAATATCGTTCTGATGTTTTTCTAGATCCGCCAATTCCTCTTTAGAAACTAAACCTTCCTTCGCTTCTGCCTTTGCCAAAGCCACCCAGACTTTCCTCCACAGTCTATATTTATTTTCCTCGGAAAAAATCCGGCGCATCTTTTCTGATCCATATCTCCAGGAAAATGGACTCATGTATCTTGAATAATCATTAGTTTTCATAATTAATGCCTAAATGCCCTCCTTCCGGTAAATATCATCGGGATACCTGCTTTATTTGCAGCCGTCACTGATGCTTGATCGTTAACAGAACCTCCCTGCTGCACAATTGCTCCGATTCCATATTTTTCTGCCAGTTTCACACAGTCATCAAACGGAAAAAAGCTGTCACTTATTAGAATACCACCTTTTGCCAATTTTCCTGCTTGCTCCAGAGCGATTTTGGTGGCGCCTACCCGGGAGGTTTGTCCGGAACCAATCCCCCGGGTCATTTGTATATCCTTATCGATAACTATAACTGCATTGGATCTCACTGCCTTAACTGCCTTAAAACCAAATTTCATTTGTTCCAGCTGTTTTTCGGTAGGTTTCTTTTTGGTCACAACCTTCCAGTCCTTAAAACTCTTTTCTGTCATCTCATCAAAATCCTGCAAGAGTACTGCACCGGCAAAATATTTTAAATCCCATTTTTCGGTTCTTTTGCCTTCAATTGTCCCAAATGTATAAATCCCCATGCTCTTTCTGACTTTCTTCAAAAGCTCAAGAGCATCCGGAGAAACTGAAGGAACAGCCACGATATCGATATTCCCTTCCCGCTCGTTCTTGAATGTGGCAATATTTTTGGCAGCTTTTACATCCATCGGTTTATTTAACACAATCACTCCTCCAAATGCGGAAACAGGGTCTGCCTCGGTTGCCCGGTACAAGGCTTCAAAACTATTCTCCCCTGTCGCTATTCCACAAGGGCTTAAATGTTTAATAACAGCTGCTGCCGGACTAACAAATTGCCTGACAGTTTCCAGTCCGGCATGAATATCCCCGATGTTGGTGCCGGAAAGTTCCCGACCCCATAGATGTTTTAATTTAGCAAAAGGAGAATTTGTTTTTGGCATTAAATATAGCGCTCCCTCCTGATGGGGATTTTCACCGTACCTTAAAATATTGGTTTTTCTCAAAGGGATGGTTAACTCTTTGGGGAACTTCTCCCCAGAGAAATAATTGCCAATTTGGGAATCGTAAAAAGACAAATGATAAAAAGCTTTGGCAGCAAGTTCTTGCCTTAAATGTTCATCAACTTTTCCATCATTTATTGC
>MFCP01000024.1 GCA_001776635.1 Candidatus Daviesbacteria bacterium RIFCSPHIGHO2_01_FULL_40_11
CTCCGGGTTTATAGCGGGGTTTGGGCAATAGATGCCCACTTAAATGTTTGGTTCCTGCTTTCTGTCACCAGCTTCGCACTGTTTTTGGCAATTGGGAAAAGAAGATCTGAACGAACTTTGATGACCTCTCAAGACTTCCGCCATAGGGAAACTTTACTACACTATCCGGAAACTTTACTAGATAGCTTAACAGGCATGTTTGCTAATTCCACCTGGCTAACGTATGCTTTTTTTGCCTTCTTGCAACCACCGATACAAGCGCGGCGAGTCGTATCAATTTTCCTGGGTGGGTTTGAATTACCTTTTGCTGAAGCCAAATACTTAATGGCCACGGTACCGGTAGTGCTTTATGGTGTAATGAGGTATCTTTACATTATTTATGAGAAAAAAGAGGGGGAGTCCCCTGAGCGAGTAATCTTAACCGATACTCCGCTACTTACTAGTGTCTTACTTTGGATAATCATGGTAGTGGGAATTATTTACTTCTTGGGGGCATAGGGATTTTTGGCTTTAATGTAATTTAACAGACCCCACTTTTGCCAGAAACTCTTTTTTAGTTTCTAAATCTTCAACATCCACCTTGAATCCCGCTCTTGCCGCTAAGGCAATTCCTTCAACCAAGCATCGAATTCGATAGACATCACCCCTTAAAAGATTGTCTACCAAAATCTCAGGACCCCCTGTTAGGCTTTTAACATGGATGCGTCCAAACAGTGGCCCTACTGAAGCATCTACGCTGGCTATATCTGTTGCTATAATGGATATAACTTCTTCCGACCATGGTGCGTCTTTGCGAACCCAAACTATCCGGAGTTCTTCTACAATTAGATCATCTGGAAATAAAGCCAAGGGAAAGATTTGTCTAAACCTGGCCAGTACCCGCGATTGATTAGTTGGGGGAACTGCTTGCCCCGCTTTCAAAGCCTCATCAGATTGCCAAATATCGCTCCTAGCAAGATAATCCATTTCTCACCTCCTTTCATAATTTAACCTAAAAAGAAACACATTGCAGTAAGATATCTAACAAGCTAATATTTGATTGCAAAGTGCTACTTTAGTACAATCCGGTTGAGCCACAAATGGAGCAGCAAATTTCCAAAAAGTTGAATAATTTCTTCTCCAGATTTAAGAAACTATCTTTTAAAAAAGGTGAGTCAATCCTGCGAGCAGAAGACAAACCGAAGGGTGTTTTATATCTTAAGAAAGGTTATGTCAGGCTTTATTCTATTTCTAGCAATGCTCAGGAATTAACTCTAATTATTTTTAAAGCAGATGATTTTTTCCCCATGATGTGGGCCATAAATGACACTCCAAATACTTATTACCTGGATGCCATGACTGATGCCGAGCTATATCAGGCGCCGCGAAAACAATTCTTAAATTTTATCAAGAACAACAGTGAGGTGTTGTTTGAAATAAACAGCCGCATTTTGACGCGTTTTGGAGGGATTTTAAGCAGAATGGAATATGCCATCTTTGGTCATGCCCAAAGTAAGGTAGCTTCGATAATTCTACTTTGCGCTGAAAGATTCGGTAGTAAAGAAAAGAGAGATATTATCGTTCAGGTTCCTTTAACTCATCAAGATATCGCCAATCTAATTGGAGTAGCTCGAGAAACTGTCAGTATTGAGATGGAAAAACTGCAAAAACAGGGTCTAATTGAACATCTTGGGAGATCACTGGTGGTAAAGGATATTCAAAAACTTAAAAGAGAATCCGTACTTGGATCGTAACTTAAGGATTTTTCTTTTCAACATACGAAGAAGAAACAAATCCTTCTGTCCCATCAGATAATCGCACCCGATCCCATGCCCCTTGTTCTTCTAAAAGTATTAGTATCTCCCCGGGTTTAACCTGGGCAATTTCTTTCCCATTCAAATTCGGCTTATCTCTCACTCTTAAAAAACCTGTCGGTGTATTCTTCACTAACACTTCCGGCGTTTGAGTAATAACAGAGGTGGGAGTGGTGGTTAAATCTGCTTCAGAAAGAGCCAAATCTACCGAAACCGTTAGGTTGAAGTTATTTGGTAAATCAGCCGGGATGCTTCTTTTTAAATAATTCGCGTGACTAACCAATATAGTGTGTTCTCCTGTGGCTATATCCACGATCACAGGAGTGTTGTCATAAGATTTTCCATCTATTTCTACTTGAGCTTCGCTTGGACTGGAAATGATGGTTAATCCCTTTCCCTTATTCAAGGTTAAAATTTCCCCAGCAGATGATGCAGGATCAGAGGCTAAATCCCTATTTACAACAGTCACGGTACCGAAGGTAAGTTTAACTCTGCCTTGCCAAGAGGCATTCCCTTTTTCTAGTCTGACAGTATAATCACCAACCTCCAAACTTTTGTCTTCATATGGAGTACTACCCACTTGCTTTTCGTTTAAGAAAACTGTAGCGTCCGAGGGTTCAGACAAAACAGAAATACCGCTTGTTTGTTTAATACCTAAGAATATTTCTGCTGCTTGATCACTAAAACGAAGTAACAATGCTATCAAACTAATAAGCACTAAAAGCCAAATGATAATTTTTTTCATTAAGTTATTATTATACCTTAAGCATCTTTGACAGATAATCTCAAATCTGCTATTATGCGCACTTGTCCCGTGCTCGTCCGGTACAAAAACCTTCTGTCTAAGGTAGCTTCTGAAAGGGTCGCCCTAACTCGGAGACTATCTAAAATCAAGCTAAGGCTCCTCCATAACAGGTTTACAAAGCTTGCCATAATCTTATTTTTTTTATTTTCTCTTTCAGGGTATTACCCGACTTTCTCCATACCGCCTGTTAGAAAAGCTGTGGTAGCAGCCTCGAATCAGCAACAAAAAGGAGAGATTATTGCCCAAAACTTCTCTAAACCGCCGATCCTACCGCATCCTGGGTATCTCTCGACCAGATTTTCCCCCTACCATCCCGGTATAGATATTGCCGCAGGTTTGGGAATGCCTATTCATCCTATTACCGACGGGGAAGTTGCAATAGTTGGTAGAGATTTATTTGGTTTAGGTAACTTTGTGGAAGTTGTACACCAAAACGGCTTTAAATCAAAATATGCTCATATGGGGAAGACTTACGTGAAGGTCGGACAAAAAATCACTGCGGAAAATACCCTGGGAGAGGTGGGATTAACCGGTCATACTTCCGGTCCACACACACATTTGGAGGTTACTCGCGAAGGAAAATTTATTGACCCACAAGCTTTGCTTCCGGAAATTCCTGATATGCCCGCTTCGCCGCGAGGCGAGCCCGCAGTCGCAGTTAAGAGATAATTTCGCCTTCTACCTCTGTCAAGGTTGCCCCCCGCAGTCCAAACTGTTCTCTTTCTCTATTTATGAGTCTCTCAAGTAAATTCTTAAGTTCCAAAGGATAGTCTACAAATCGGAGCATTATCTCTCCCTTATTTAAACCGGCCGTGTTAATAATGATTGTGCCGTGATGCAAAAGCATCCGATCGATAATTGATTGATCCACCTCTAAGTGAGTAATTTTATCAAAAAGCGCAGCAGTGAGTCTAACCGAAAATAATCCTTTTTTAATAATTACCCTCCTAGTTGTAAGCAAGTATCTATTGGCGTGATAAATATGCATTGTTTTAAGCAGCGCCGATAAAAACATGAGGACCATTCCTAAACTCAAAGTCCAAACTTTATCTAAACTTAAAAACCATCCCACTCCCAAGCTCAAACCTAAAAAAATCATTCCCGGGAAGAGCAGGTAGATAATAAATTGAGATCTGATGAAGGCCTTGCTTAAATTGGTTACCAAAATCAATTCCTCATCCTCTGACAAATATTTTTTAAAAGCATTCTTTTGTTTTTGAGTAGGAGATTCCCTATAATGAAACTTAGCCATCAGATAGATTGTAGCAGATTTATTAAAATTTCTCGTTCTCTTGGTCCGTCAAAGTCTATCAGTAGTATCCTTTGCCAAGTTCCCAGAACTAATCGACCATTTTCTACAGGCAAAGTCAGTGATGTCCCGATTAAAGCAGAAAGAATGTGGTCCGGGGTATGGGAAGGATCATGAGGGTGTCGGAATTTAAGCTTGGGAATCATTTGCTCAAAAGCGTCTAAATAATCCTGATCTGTCCCGGGATCCAAATCAGCAGTAGTCAAAGCTGCAGTGGTATGAGTCAGAAACAGATTCACCAATCCACTTTGGACTTTCTGTTTACCAATTTCTTCATTAACTATATCTGTAATATCCAGAACTTCTTTTTTATTGCTGGTCTTTACAGTAATCTTAATCATAAAGTAATTTTACCAAATCATTAGACTAATTATGGTAAAATCTTCAACGTATGCATACAGAACGAAAAGAAGATAAAACTGTGGTGGGTATTTATTTAAGTCCTGAACTAGCAATGGCACTGAAACTTCAGGCCATAGTTGAAAAAAGAACCATGAGTGACATAGGGAAAGATGCTGTCGTCAACTACTTATCCAATCAGACAAGACAATCAGGTACTTTAGATGAGGTCAGTAGGTTAGTTGATAAAGTAAGAGAAGAAATGGCGCAAATTACTGGAAAGCCACAAGCTTCTCCTTAAATCGCTTAATATTCAGGCATTCCACCTGGGGGCATTTGAGGGGCTTTTTCCGGTTCTGGTTTGTCGGTTATTAAACAATTTGTCGTCATTACCATCACTGCCACTGAGGCAGCATTTTGCAAAGCCGACCTGGCCACTTTCACTGGGTCAATAATACCAACTTTGACTAAATCTTTAATTTCCCCATCCAACACATCAACTCCCATATTACCTTGGCTAGCCATCACCTTTGACAGGGCAATTCCATCATCCATGCCGGCATTTTTAACCAACGTCCTAAATGGTTGCTCCAGGGCCCTTTTAACTATTTCTACTCCGACTGCCTCCTCACCGCTAGCTACCACATTATCCAAAGCTTTAGCAGCCCGAAGCAGAGCTACTTCCCCTCCTGCCACAATCCCTTCTTCAATCGCCGCCTTAGTGGCAGCCACCGCATCAATCACTCGTTCTTTTTTCTCTTTAAGTTCAACCTCAGTCGCAGCTCCCACATTAATTACTGCTACCCCGCCGGTCAGCTTAGCCAGTCTCTCCTGCAGCTTTTCTTTATCAAATTCTGAATCAGAAGCTTGCAATTCTCTTCTGATTTGAGTAATTCTGGCTTCAATTTTGCTCTTGGTTCCCTTACCATCAACAATTAGAGTATTGTCTTTATCAGAAGTGACCCTACCGGCTCTACCTAACTCATCCATTTCCACCGACTCAAACTTTTTACCGGTATCTTCTGAGATCACTGCTGCGCCGGTCAAAATGGCAATATCTTCCAACATTTCCTTGCGGCGGTCACCGAATCCCGGGGCTTTCACTGCCAAAACATTAAATGTGCCCCTCAGTTTATTAACCACCAAAAGGGCTAATGCTTCACCTTCAACTTCATCGGCAATAATGACTAAATTTTTGCTGACTTGGACGAATTTTTCCAGGAACGGCACTAAATCAGAAGCGGAAGAAATCTTTTTATCGGTAATTAAAATATAGGCATCTTCAATAGAGGATTCCATCTTATCAGTATCAGTCACAAAATAAGGAGATACAAAGCCTTTATCAAACTCCATACCTTCTTTATATTCCACGCTCATCTCCAAAGTTTTGCCTTCCTCGACTGTTACGACTCCGTCTTTGCCGACTTTTTGTAAACTCTCGGCAATCAGGTTTCCTATTTGGCTATCTGCTGCGGAGATAGTCGCTACCTGGGCCACCTCTTCTTGAGAGACTATCTTTTTGCTCATTTTTTTGAGCTCTTCAACTAAAACAGCTACTGCTTTTTCAATGCCGTGCTTTAAAATCATGGGATTGGAACCTGCCTGGATATTTTTTAAGCCTTCAATTACTATGGCTTTTGCTAAAATTGTAGCAGTGGTAGTTCCGTCTCCGGCCACATCGGCAGTTTTGCTGGCTGCCTCTTTTAAAAGCTGGGCCCCCATGTTTTCAAACGGGTCTTCCAAATCTATTTCTTTAGCCACAGTCACACCGTCATGTACCACGTTAGGCGCCCCCCACTTTTTATCCAGAGCCACATTTCTACCTTTAGGCCCCAAAGTAGAAGCCACCGCCTCGGTCAGGGTATTAATACCCTTTAATAATTTTTCTCTTGCTTCTGAATCAAATTTTAATATTTTTGCCATAATTTATTTACACCCAATCGCTCATACCTATTGGTCCGTCTGTCAATACTCTTCCTAATCCTTCATATAATCGTTCACTGAAACGAATAATTCCCATCTTCAAAGCTACAGTTGGTGCTTCCTCTGCTTGTTCCGGAGCTTTTGTTGTCTTATCAGCTCCTGGTATACCGGTTAAAGGTAACTCGCCTCTTTCTACTCCTCTTAGATTCATATTTTTACTCCAAAATTGCCATCAGGTCATCGAATTTTACTAATTTCAATTCTTTCCCATCAACTTTAATTTCATCTCCGCCCCATTTTTTATAAACTACTTTATCTCCTGGCTTAACAGAGGCTTTCAAAACTTTACCATTTTCAAATACCATATCATCACCCACTGCTAAAACCGTGCCCTGGGCTGGTTTTTCTTGGGCGGACTCAGGCAGGATAATGCCGGATGCAGTTTTACTTTCTGCCTCAGAAGGTTGCACCAACACATAACCCATCAGGGGTTTAATGCTGACTTTATTACTTATTGCTTTTTTTACTTTCGGCATATGGAATTTTTGAGGGCAGAGTGTGAAGAATAATACAAAAACTAGCACTTCTTGTCAAGAACTGATTATCTTTTTCAATTTTTGCTCATATTTTGATAAAACTTGCTGCCTGATATCATGGGGGTGGAAATATAAGGCCCCATCTTCTATTCTTTC
>MFCP01000025.1 GCA_001776635.1 Candidatus Daviesbacteria bacterium RIFCSPHIGHO2_01_FULL_40_11
CGGAGTAGGTGTGGGAGCTGTTGGTGCAGGACAAGCTGCTCTGTTGTATGCATCTATTTCTGATTGAGAATGATCGAAAGGACCAGGGTAATTGGCACCGCGCAATAACCTGTCTATCTCTTCAAAGGATTTAGTTTCGCCGGTACAGAGTGTAACCATAACTGGTGCTGGAGTTGGGGTAGGTGTTACACAAGAATCCTCTATATCAAAGGCATATATACATTGAGTCCCATCCCAATATCCGCCATGTTTATAAACTATTTTATTAATGTTGGTATCACAATACCTTAAATCGTCAGGACAAGAAACTGCCGGAGGTGGTGGTGGAGGGGGTATAGGAATTGGATTAGGATTTTGAGCCAAAGCTAAAAAAGAATTATTCTGTTGAGCTAACAGCAGAACAAACGCTGATATTCCTATTAATAGGTAACGGCTGAATTTTCGCCAAAATTTAATATTACTTAATATTGATCCGATCTCTGCTCGATCAGTTTTCATAAATTTTGTATATACTACTATAGGTTCGCTCATTTGTCAAGAGGCAACTATAATAATTACTATTGCAAGATTTTGTGGAAGTTACGGCCCCTATTGGGGACTAGTCCCTGCCCTAGACTAACCCCCAATACGAGACACAACCTGGGCAAACCAAAATCTTTTTTTATTTTTTCCAAACCCTTGTTTTTGAGGGCATATTGTTTCCAATTTTTCAAATTCCAAGCTAATTTGGGGTATTGACAACCCCCTAAAATTTGCTCTATTGTTAATTTAGAAAGCAACTTCTATCTGCTCTTGAAGTTGTTTTCGAAATCAATAAAAGGGCATTGCTATTCGAGTCCGTCTGCGGTAGTAATGCTCTTTTTTTATTCTTTTGGACTTTTTGGTACATACCTCACATTCTAAAATTAAAACTATCTGCCAAAAAGTCCACTACAACCTATTACCTCAGAATTCCAATATAGAAGCAGCGAAGTCGCAAGCAATCAAAGCAATTGATGAAGTTGAGCGCAAATCTATACTTCATGTTCATGTTTTAGGTAACTGCACGGCGCGAAACAAATCCATAGCGAGCGATTTGGTCACGCGAGCGGTGCTTTGTGCTGCGACGAGCTAGCTCTTTTTAAAGTACAAAAAAGATTCCTTGGTCCGTCTGCCTCCAAGGAATCTTTTTTTAACCGCGAACCATCAGTATTAACTTCTGGTCTGCTGTTTGCAAAACTTTCCTAACCTGCTCTGTTACCACATCCGATTTTCTTGTACGAACCCTCTTCTCTCTTTTAAAAGCGGTAACCAGTCGGCTAGCAAACATAAGTATATTTACATTATCACTAAAAATACTATTTGTCAAGTTTTAGGAATCCCATAGGTTTTTTTACTCTCTTTTTCTATAGACCTAGAGTTTATTTTGGGGGATATGATATATCTATTAGACTGTTATAACAAGCTAAATTAGAGATATACTTTTAGATATTAACAGCAAAATAATGTTTGTGGAAAAGTTTTTAAACTACCAGTTGATGGGTACCAACAATCAAACCGCCAACCGTGCGATCAACAACGGCAAAATTCCCTTCAAAACCCGGTTGCGGTCTATTTTCTTGCAGCGAATATGCCCCACGAAGCTGTGAATAATGCCGATATTCTGTTTGTAATCCATCCTTATCCCACTTTAAAATTCTGGTGATGACTACGGAATTACCTTGTACCTCCCTAACCAACCCCCACCAATCCTGACCAGGGACAGTAGAGTGATTTACCACCACAGCCTCACTATTTTCTACCCTGGTTTTAATATCTTCTATATCGGAAGTATCAACCATCTCACGGGCAAGCCCTCCCCATCTCATGGTAGCTATAACCAATCTATCTCGTTCGGTAAAGTCAATTCCCAATACACTAATTGGACCTTCAATACGGGGTGCGAAAAAGGCTGCGGCCGCAGCATCCATACAATAGCCTGACCAAGCACTATTAGCCCCGTTATTTTCCAGTAAAGCAAGATAAGCCACAGAAATCAACCAATCCCTGGTAGGCTGCCAGTAGACGCTCCGGGCTCTTCTGCCGTTTAAAATGCGGTCTAGCGCATCATATTTATCCCAAGGCCCACCCTCATTAAAACCTGTTGCTTCTTCTCCTTCCACTCTGCCATCCACCGGCAACCAAGGGTACGAACGATGCCAACCTAAGGAACGCTCATACTCCATAGGCACAATTTGATACGGCTCCTCAGCTGCCGCCCTCTCAGGCCTTAAGAGTAACGACCCACCCACTAATGCTGAAGCTCTTAAAAAGTCTCTTCGGGTTAAGGTTAACTTTGAAGCTGTAAGTGCGCCTGCAACAGCTAAATAACCAACTGTTGATAATTTAGTTTCCGGTACTAGTAGAGGTTTATTAGGGATTACAATGTTACCTTCAACGACAGATATCCCCTTGTCCGCAGACTTCTCCGCAGACGAGAACGAACCGAAAAGCTCTCTACGACTAATTGTTTTTTCTATCATTTCAAGCGTATTTTAGCACTATGGGTTAACTTAGTCAAGTTCTTTTGCAAACACCATCCTGCCGGCCGGAGTTTGGATATTCTTGGTAACCTCTACTTCAAACGTCTGACCTATTTTATCTGCAGCCTCCGAAACAACCACCATAGTACCATCCGGAAGGTACCCCACTCCTTGGGAGCTATCTTTTCCCAGGTGGACAATCTTTATCTCCAAGCTCTCCCCCGGTAGACTCATGGTTTTTACCGCATTTGCCAAATCATTTACATTTAATACAGAAATATTAGAAACTGAAGCTAGTCTATTGAGATTATAGTCGGTGGTCACAATCCGCCCATGTAGACTCTTGGCCAAGTTAATTAATTTTTCATCAACCAGTTTACCATTTTGTTCCTTATCCCAAACCTCCATTTTCACCTGTTTAACCTTTTTTAACTCTTCCACAATCTCAAACCCTCTTCTGCCTCTGGCCCGCTTGAGAGAGTCCACTGAGTCCGCCACCTGCTGAAGCTCTGTTAAAACAAAATTAGGCAGTAGTGCCAAACCGCTAATAAACCCTGTTTTTGCTATATCCAATATTCTTCCGTCAATTATGGCAGACGTATCTAAAATTAAAGGTCTTGTGAGGGCCAGCGACCCAACTTGTGGAAGGGCTCCTGAAAAAGGCGGATTAAAACGAGGAAATCTAGATATTTGACTCGATACTTCAGATGAAACCCTGTGTACCACAAAATTAAATGTGGTTAAAGTTATCACCCTGACAGATCTGGCCACTTGAGGAAAAAGCAAGAAACCTATGCCGCCAGAGGCCAAAGTGAGTAAAACCCTTATCATAAAAGAGGCTTCCCCCAAAAAGGGTGGGATAAGTTGTGAAAAGATGGCCGCTGCGGTCGCAAACAAAAACGCCAGAATTAGGCGTAAAACAAGTTGTAAACGCACGAAAATGAATCCTTCTGCCAGGGTAGAATAAATAAGAGCTAGATAAACCTTGGCATTAGTATTTTGCCACAAGTTAGTAGTTGGTAGCAAGTAGCAAGTAGCAAGTAGCAAGGGAGGACTAAATAGAGTCTTTCCCAATAATAATCCTGGCTGAGGCTGTTCCTTCTTTTAACTGTCCTGCCACAGATGCAATCTTGATTGTATCCTTGAGATCTGCAATCACTAAATCTATTTTCTCTGAAAGATCCTCTCTAATCAAAATTTGGGTCTCGGAATAATTATCCCTATCGGCATTACCGACCTTTATAACCGGGTACCCTAATGCTTGCATTTCGTCGGCTAGTTTTTTAGCAGCGCCTGTGACACCTGAGCCGTTAAGTATCTCAAAACTCCAATCAGATCGAACTAGAGGACTTGGAGTCGGTGAGGGCTCTGGAGTTGACGCGCTAGGCGAAGGAGTAGATTTAACACCTCCTCCACTGACTAAACCTTTAATCTGGGATCTAAAGAAAAATCCTGCCGAAAGAAGTACTATTAATATAACAGTTACAAAAATAATTTTCTTCATGCTTTTTCTTCCTGGCGCCGCCTCCATATCTCTAAAGTTAGGATTATCTGAAGTCTTCACTACAGATTCTTTATTCAAATCAGATTGTTCCGTACTTTCAAGTTCAGAATCCATCTATGTGATAATATACTAAAACAACAGACTTTTACAAGACCAAAGCCAACCTAACGGCTTGAGCAAGATTTTTGGCATTTTCAGGGGAAATTATTTTGGAAAAGCCTAATTTTTTGGCTTCCGCAATCCTTTTTTCCATTCCCCTAACCTGCCTTACCTCCCCCAAAAGTCCCACTTCCCCCATAAAAACAGTTTTAGGAGTAATAATTTTATCTTGAATAGAAGAAATGATCGCCAGACAAATTCCCAGATCAGCAGCAGGCTCGAAAACCTTAAGTCCTCCGGTCGCGTTGACAAAAATGTCTTTATCAAATAAGGACAGTCCCATCCTTTTCATAAGCACTGCTGTGAGTAGCTGTAAACGATTGTTGTCAATGCCTGATCCCACTCTCCTCGGCATTGGTAGAAAACTTTTAGTAACCAAAGCCTGAATTTCTACCAGTATTGGTCGTATTCCATTCAAAGTGGCAACAATGGCTGAGCCGGGAGCGCTTACTTTTTGCTCCAGGAAAATCTTTGAGGGATTTTTAACCTCAATCATTCCCTTTTCTTCCATTTCAAAAACTCCCACCTCATCTGTGGGACCAAATCTATTTTTGCTTCCCCGGAGTATCCGGAAATTGGAAGTAGAATCACCCTCCAAAGATAAAACCACGTCAACCATATGCTCCAGGGTTTTCGGCCCCGCAATCATCCCATCTTTGTTCACATGGCCAACCAAAAAAATCGGGATATGTAAATCTTTTGCCAGCCTCTGCAGGCGATGGGCGGACTCACGCACCTGGCCCACCGAACCTGCCACAGAATTTAAATCTCCAGTTTCCAAAGTCTGTATCGAATCCACGATAGCAAGACTAGGCCGGGCCTGACTAATAGCTTCGATTATCGCATCAACATCAGTTTCATTTAAAACTGCCAAATCAGCTTTTGTGTTAATCCTATCCACCCGGATCTTAATCTGCTGGGCAGATTCTTCTCCGGCAACATATAAGACATTTGAATTATGAATTTTGAATAATGAATCATGGTTTTCTTTTTTACCAGTATTCATACTTCTTGATTCATGATTCACATTCAATGCTAATTGTGTGAGCAAAGTTGACTTCCCTATCCCGGGATCGCCTGATACTAAAACCAAGGACCCTAAAACAACTCCCCCTCCCATAACCCTATCAAACTCACCCAAACCAGTACTTAACCGATTAAATTCTGTTTTTTTGATATTGGATAAATTAATTATCTCTGCTTTTTCCAACCTTTGACTCTTTGACTCTTTGACTCCCTGACTCTTTTCTATAGTTTCTACAAATGAATTCCAGGAGTCACATTGAGGACACTTGCCTAAATATTGAGGTGCTTTGTAGCCACACTGCTGGCAAATATAAGTGGTAGAACTTTTAACCATATTAGATAAAACAGCGAAGTCACAAGCAACCAAAAAATGTGGTGCAGCTAATCGTGCTCGCGAGTTTAATGTATACCATACTAGATTGGCGATTAGCAAACCTCAAGCGAGTGAGTCTCTACCGCGCGAGCGATTTTTTGTGCTGTGACGAGCTGAGAAATTATTTATATATCAAACCTGCTGTGCTCGTCACAAATGGGGCCAAAATAATCCTTCTTTTTTGGCTGTCTACACTATCTACCAGGAAAGTCACGCTTTTTTCTACCTCATACTCCGTATCCGGGTTCATTTTAGCTGCAGGCAGAAACCCTTCTATACCATCCTCTAGCATAACTGCCACTCCTTTATCAGTAACCTCTGAAACCTTCCCCTTAACCACCTCG
Organism: Candidatus Daviesbacteria bacterium RIFCSPHIGHO2_01_FULL_40_11; assembly: GCA_001776635.1. Classification (GTDB taxonomy): domain Bacteria; phylum Patescibacteriota; class Microgenomatia; order Daviesbacterales; family UBA10151; genus UBA10151. Next base: position 5,908 of record MFCP01000025.1, read on the forward strand.
TCTACAGGATACTTTTCTGCTGCTTTGACAAACGGATCTTCGCTTAAGTTTTTAATGGATAAATTTAAGCGACCTAACTCCATGTCCAGACCTAAAACTAAAACTTCAAGTTCTTGACCGGGGGTAAACTGTGCCGATAAATCTTCCATCTTTTCCCAAGAAACATCGGAAATAAACACCAATCCCTCGCTACCTTCAACATCCACTACCAACCCAAAAGGCAAAATTGCCACAATCTTACCGGAAACTTTTTGGTCGCTTTTGTACTTTTTAAGTTTTTCTTTAACTTCCTCTGAGACTTGTCCTCTTTCTGAAAAAATTAATTTATTATTACCTTGATCAACTTCGATAACAACTACTTCCAAATCTTGTCCGATCAGATTATCCATACCCTCCCCTGATTTGGAAAGCAATTCAAAACCAACCTGAGAATTTGGCAAAAACCCCCTTACTCCTGAAACTTCCACAATCAAACCGCCTTTGTTGACTTCTACGACCCCACCTTGCAATTTACTTTTCTGCTTTTGAGCCTCCCTAAAGTTAGACCAATCAATAAACTTCCCCCCTCTAGATTTTCCACCTCGAGGATGGGTCTTACCTGCCTCAAGACGTCCGGCAGAAACCTGCCTTTGCCAAGATAACACTATCTGACCATGCTCGTTCTCCGGCATGTAAACATAAGCTTTAAGCTTGCTCCCAACTTTTAAATCCTTTAGCTCAGTTTGTGGAATTTCACGAGTTGCAATTGTACCTTCTGATTTAGCACCCAAATCGAGGATTATTTCCTTTTTTGTTTTGGAAACTACTTCGCCTTCTACTTGTTGGCCACGAAAAATATTAACTACTTTTTTGGTTTGAGAAGCCAAAAGCTCCTCCATGGTAATGTTGTTTGCCAACCATAAATCACCTGACTTTCTTTAAAGATTGCTCAAATTATAGCAGAGAGGCCAATACTTGACAAGCTTTGCCAAACAATGTTTACTTAAATTAAGAGCAGTTTTTAAAATGATTGCTCAAAACCCCTCTTTAAATAAATTCTTCCTTGAGAGCAGTAAAAATACCCGGATCGCCGTCTCCGTC
>MFCP01000026.1 GCA_001776635.1 Candidatus Daviesbacteria bacterium RIFCSPHIGHO2_01_FULL_40_11
AAAAGGCAGGGAAAGAATAGAAGATGGGGCCTGATATCATGGGGGGGGAAATATAAGGCCCCATCTTCTATTCTTTCCCTGCCTTTTGGTTTTTGCATGATTTTTAACTGAAATTTTCTAGCCAAAATCTCTACAAACAAAGTGAGGCTGCCCCCGAACGCAGCGAACCCTAGACGAGCGAAGCGAGCGTATCCAAGGCGATTAGCCGCAGGACGCTTGCGCTCTCGAGCAAGTGAGCGGGGCTGCCGACCGAAATCATCAGAACCCAAACGAGCTACCCCGATACTCACCCAGTTCGGTAAAAACTTAAAAGCCCACGAATTATCCTCCAGGTATTTTGCATAAACCCCATCCCTTTGCCACAAAACCTTCATCTGCAGTAGCTCATGTGCAACGAAGATATCCTTGTTTGCTTGTTCTAATCTATCTTCTCCGAGTAAAATGTTAATACATAATTTTCCGGCAATTTTTCTTCCCCTTTCTCCAACTTTCCTTCTCTGTCCTATCAAAGATAATAATCCTAAAGTCAAAAGCCGTGAGATCCATAAGCGATTTTTACTAGTTACAATAAATAAATCAATATCATCTTTTTTGGAAGCGTTACCTAAGGCCAACCCTCCTGAAATCCCTACTAATTTAATCCAAGGAATCACTCTTAAAATCTGAGAGAGAAATTTCACTTTCCTTAAATAGACCGCCGATTGTCTCTCTCTGTGGCGCCTTTGGATCACCAGCCCATTCTTTCGCGGCAAAAAGTAATATCCACTTTGCACTTTGCACTTTGCACTTTGCACTAACTTCCCAAGCGCTTCCTCTACCTGCCTCAAAGTTGCCTTTTTACCAATTAACCACCTATGTATCTCGTTTATTTGTAGCGGATAATCAAAAATATCGGCATAAATTAGAGTTTTCAGAATAGCTTTTTCCATGTCGCTAATTTACCACAATCCCGATTATTATATAATTAGCCCTATGCTGCAACTTGAAGACAACTATCCAATGAACCAAATTACCACTCTTGGAATCGGCGGCCTGGCCAAAAAATTTGTTGTAGTTACCACCTTTGAAGAACTAATAGAAGCCGTCGAATACGCCCAAGGCCAAAGATTGCCATATTTGGTAATAGGCGGTGGGAGTAATTTACTGATCTCAGACGAGGGAGTAGATTGTTTGGTTATTAAAAATGAAATGACGGCAGTCGTACAAAACGATACAGAAATCACAGTTAAAAGCGGTACTCCTCTGCAGGAACTTGTGGATTACACCATCAGTCACGGACTCGCTGATCTCCAAAAATTAACTGGTATCCCCGGAACTGTTGGTGGGGCAGTTTATGGCAATGCCGGGGCCTATGGCCAAACAATCTCAGACCATCTCACAGCAGTCTCTGTATTAAATACTAACAATTTAACAACTGAACAATTGAACAATTCTGATTGTCTGTTTAATTATCGAGACAGCATCTTCAAAAAAACCCATGACACCATCGTGGAAGTTCATTTCCAACTTGAGCGGGGAGACCCGCATATTCTTCAACAAGAGGCTCGAGATGTTTTATCGAAAAGGTTGGTTAAATACCCCCCCGGCATTAAATGCCCAGGCAGTTTCTTTAAGAATTTAGTAGCTTCCGAAATCCCCCAAGAAATCTTAAAAAATATCCCCCAAGAAAAGATAGTTTTCGGAAAACTTCCTGCCGGAGCACTGCTGGAAGAAGTCGGGGCTAAAGGCCAAAAATCAGACGGCATCGAAATCGCTCCTTATCATGCTAATCTATTTATAAATCAAGGCAGCGGCAGTGCTAAAGCTTTTTATAATTTAGCTAAAGCTTATGCTTTAAAAGTAAAAGAGAAATTCGGCATTACCTTAGAACCCGAGGTCCAACTAATTAATTTACCACCCTTAGCTAAATAACAAATAGTTAAATAACAAACTTTTTGCATGAACTGGTACCAATTTTACGCTATGGCGTAATTTTGGTACTAAGCTAGTTCGTTTCCATCTACCAGTTCATAAATCTCTATAGGTATTTCTTCGTAAGGGTGGGTTACTCTAATGGCTGCAACTACATCTTTTACCTTTTCTTTTTGACAAATAACTTCTATCCTCTCTTCGTCAACCTCAACCAGTTGACCAACCTCTCCGATGGTAGGATGGGCTCCCTCGCCCGGAATAAACCTACCAACTCCTTTGGTTGAAAAAGAGGCATGAGTGTAACTCCCCAAAACCCCTGCCCCGGCATCCCCTATTGCCATCCGAACTTTTTCCGCATCTTTTACCGGTACAAATGTGACAATTTTAAACATAACTACTGTGACGGCGAGCTGACTGGTTGTGGCCTGGTATATTTATCCAAAACCTGTTTTACCCCACTGTTAACTGTTTGCAAAGCTGCCATTGGATCGGTCCCGGCCAGCGTTGCATTGACCCCATCTTCAAAGTATTTGATCATCTCATCGTTTATCCCGCTGTCAAAAGTGTTCGATGACAGATACCAAAATTTATAAATAGGCCCTTGAGTCACAAATGCCCCCGCAATCGGGTCACCGGCAATTTCCCCTGCCAAAGAAACTAATGAGTACGGCTCACCAAATAACCTGACCTTTGCAGCTTCCTGGTAGGCCAGTTTTTCAGTCTCGGCAGATACTAGAAATTTTACAAATTTCCAAGCTTCGGTAGGATTTTTGGATTTGCTAGAGACCACTTCACCCCAAAATGTTGCCCAAGCCACAGTCCTTTCGGAAAGTTGCGGCACCGGTACAACCTTAAATTTTAAGTTTGGATTAGCTATCCTTAGTTCATGCGCTCTCCAAGAAGGAGCAATATAAAAACCCAATCTTCCAGCAACAAACATGTCGGTGGATTTGGGCAAATTCACATCCCAGGTTTTTTTCTTTGGATCGGTCACAAAGCCTGTATAAAATCTCATTACTTCCGCAACTTGAGGAGTTGCCACATTATCTAAATCCACGCCTGGCTGTTGAAAAAGAAGAAGTCCTAGAATATCAGACCAATGATCAACATTACCTGTCGTCCCCAAGGCCGCCCCTGCGGTTTTAACACCAGTTGCATCTCTGACAGTCATTTTATTTGCAAAATCTATAAACTCCTGCCAATTTTTAGGAGGCCTACCGCCAATCCCACTTAACAGTTCCTCGTTATAATAAAGGGCTAAGCCGTCTATTTCCATCGGTGCGCCGAAAATTTGGTTGCTCTTAACAAAACTATCGCTAGCCACCGGATAAAATATGTTTTTATATTCCGCAGGTGTAAGTATCTCCGCGGGAGCGGCGGCTAAATCTGACGCAAACATTGGTAACCAAGAATTGTGGATCCTGAAAACATCCGGACCTACTCCTTCCCGGATTTGAGTTTGTACCCTGGTTCTATAATTTAAAGAGGATTTCTTTTCATAACTCACGGTAATCTTGGGATTTTGTTTTTGATACTCGGCGATAACCGGCTTAATTAAATTATCATCTTCCCATAATCCCCAATAGGTTAAGGTAATGGGGCCTTCTTCTTGAGGTTTGTTAAACAAGCTAATGCCGGGTGCGAATTTCCAAAATATAAATCCAAAAATTATGCTAAGGCTCAAAACAATAATGATGATTTTTTTCATAGAGCTTCTTTTAAATTATACCCTAAACCGCTACAATATCGGCGTGGCTAAAACGAAGAAAAAATCACGTTTGAATTTGGTTAGACAAAACCTTCTGCCTATCATTTTATCTAGTTTACTTTTTATCTTAATAACTCTTACCTACCAGGTGATTATGACAGATAAATTTTATCCCCTTACTTTTGTTGGGGACACTAACATTTCTTTTTTAACTAAAGGTCAAGCAATCAGGAAAGTGCAAGGAAGTTTTGAGCAGAGACTTAAAGCAAAGCTAGAGTTTAGTTTCTCGCCAGCTAGCGGATCAGCACAAACATTTACTATTGACCTAGCCACTGCATCAGCCAGCCTAGACTACTCTGCACTGGATACAGGCTTTAAAGAGAGCCGCAATGAGCCATTCACTCTTTTCAAAAATTCCAAAATATATCCTAAAATTACTTTCGATTTAGATCAACAATTAGATACGATTGCTTCAGTTGTGGACCAGCCGCCCCAAAATGCCCAGTTAATCTTTGACGAAACACCTACTCCAGAAGGCAGTCCATCTGCCCGTATTCAAATCAAGGAAGGTGTAAATGGCCAAGCTTTGGATAGAGTTACTATAGAAAAATTAGTGACAGATTTCCTTTTAACCGGTAAATTTAGATCCCAACTACCTCTCAAGGTTACCACGCCCAAAATTACCACAAATCAAATGGTCAAAGCTAAACAGGCCCTGGAGGCTATAGTTAAAGAACCCCTCGAGTTAGTGTTTGGCGAGAGTAGTTGGGTTTTGGATGCCAAACAGCTTTTGACATTACTGGACCTAACAAAGGGAGAAAACTTGCTTTTAGATAAAGATCAAACATACATTTATCTAAAAAGTATTGCCCAAGAAATTGACCAAGAAGTCCAGGAGGGCTTGTTTGAGTTTGACCCACAAACCAAAAGAGTGAGTGCTTTTAAACCCTCGCAAGAAGGAAGAAAATTAGACATAGATAAATCCTATCAGCTGCTCACTGAGACTTTGACTGCCGATTCACCAAAGACTATCACACTCCCTGTCAACACAGTTAAACCCAGGATTCAAACTCAAGATGTTAATAACTTAGGCATCAAGGAACTTTTGGGCCGCGGGATTTCCAATTTTGCTGGATCTATCCCGAACAGAATCTACAATATTGGCCTGACTGCTTCAAAAATCAACGGGGTATTAGTTCCACCCGATGAAATTTTTTCTTTTAATCAAACTGTTGGCGATATCACAGCAGCAACAGGTTTTAAACAAGCTTATGTTATCAAAGAAGGGAGAACCGTTTTAGATGACGGTGGGGGCGTTTGTCAGGATTCAACCACCCTTTTTAGAGCAGTCCTAAATGCCGGACTGCCGGTTGTTAAAAGAACCGCTCATGCCTACAGAGTCAGCTACTATGAACAAGGTTTTCCGCCGGGCTTGGATGCCACGGTTTTCTACCCCAGCGTTGACTTTCAGTTTAAAAATGATACTCCTGCCCATATCTTAATCCAGGCTTACACTGTGGGGAATACCTTATATTTTGATTTATACGGTACTTCAGACGGGCGAATCGTTAATTTAACCAAACCAATAGTCACTAATCAGACTCCTCCTCCACCGGAGCTTCGTCAAGATGATCCGACTTTGCCCAAAGGCCAAGTTAAACAAGTTGACTGGGCAGCCTGGGGAGCCAATGTTTCGTTTAAAAGAACTGTCACCAGAAACGGGCAGACCTTAATTGATGAAACCTGGAGATCTAACTTTAAACCCTGGCAAGCTGTATACTTAGTAGGGACAAAAGAATAAATGATTACAATTACCGGCTCTTTGGCTTTTGATCATATTATGGATTTTCCGGGTAAATTTTCCGACCATATCATGCCGGATAAAATCCACCAGATAAATTTATCCTTTTTAGTGAATACTTTAAGTAAGCAAAAAGGCGGCACTGCCGGCAACATTGCCTATAATTTAGCTCTTCTAAAAACTCTTGTGGGTATAGTCGGCATTGCTGGCCATGATTTTCCGGAATACGCCAAATTCCTGGAAAATACTGGTGTTGACATTTCAAAGATTCAAACCGCCCAAAGCAGTTTAACCTCTTCCGCTTTTATAATGACGGATATTGCAGATAACCAGATTACGGCTTTTTACCCGGGAGCCATGGAAGATGCACCCCAACTTTCTCTAGACGGAGTCACGACGGATTTTGTTGTTGTCTCTCCCAATAACCCGGAGGCTATGATCAAATTTTGCAAACAGTGCCAGCAGCTGAAAATCCCTTATATGTTAGATCCAGGTATGCAACTTCCTGCTCTTTCTTCCAGTGATTTACAAGATATGCTAAATGGAGCAGCCATTCTAATCGGCAACGATTATGAAATTAGCCTCTTGAAAGAAAAGCTCTCCTTAGACGACCAAAAAATACTGAATCAAGCCAAAATCTTGATTACAACTTTGGGTGAGAAAGGTTCAACTATCCAAACTAAAAACCAGACTTTACAAGTTCCGGCTGCTAAACCAAATCAGGTAACTGATCCCACCGGGGCCGGGGATGCTTTTCGGGCCGGCTTTTTGGCAGGCTTTATCAAAGAATTAGACCTTAAAATTTGTGGACAAATGGGAGCTGCGGCTGCTTGTTATGCCATTGAAAAATATGGTACAACTAATCACAAGTTCACAATCCAGGAATTTTGTGAAAGATACAGAGAGAATTTTGGAGAAGAATTAAAACTATGAAATACGATATCAAAGATAAAAATCTAGCCCCCAAAGGCAAACTCCGTATCGAGTGGGCCGGCTCTCAAATGAAAGTTTTGGAACTGATAAAGCGGCGTTTTGCCATTGAAAAACCGCTTGAGGGAATAACACTCGGGGCCTGTCTTCATGTTACCGCCGAAACTGCCAATCTTATGATTACCTTAAAAGAAGGGGGAGCTAGTTTAGCTTTATGCGCCTCAAATCCTCTGTCTACTCAAGATGAAGTCGCCACTTCCCTAGTTACGGATTACAAAATCCCTACTTTTGCTATAAAGGGTGAAGATAAAGATACCTATTATAAACACTTAAATGCTGTCCTGGATTTTAACCCAAAAATTACCATGGATGATGGGGCAGATTTAGTTACCCTTTTACACACCGAAAGGAAATCACAGCTTGCCGAGGTAATCGGCTCATCAGAAGAAACCACCACAGGAGTCATTAGGCTTCGGGCTATGTTAAAAGATGGAACACTCAAGATTCCTGTCATGGCAGTCAATGATAGTAGCACCAAGCATATGTTTGATAACCGTTACGGCACCGGCCAATCTACTATTGATGGAATCATTAGGGCTACCAATGTTCTCTTGGCCGGCAAGAAATTTGTGGTGGTGGGTTACGGTTGGTGCGGCAGGGGCCTGGCCCAACGGGCCAGGGGCATGGGATCTTTGGTGATAGTTTGCGAGGTTGACCCACTCAAAGCTTTGGAGGCCACCATGGATGGATTCGATGTTATGCCAATTGGTGAGGCAATCAAAATTGCTGACATCATTTGCACTGCCACCGGCAATAAAACAGTTTTATCTGTAGAACATTTTAAGAAAATGAAAGACGGCGCCATCGTGGCCAATACCGGCCATTTTAATGTGGAGTTTGATTATGAAGGACTAGTCAAAATTGCCAAAAATAGGCGGCTGCTGCGGGATAATTTGGAAGAAATCACCATAAATGGTGGTAAAAGAATTTTCGTACTAGGGGAAGGCAGGTTAATTAATTTAGCTTCAGCCGAAGGCCATCCGCCGGATGTGATGGACATGAGCTTTGCTAACCAAGCCTTGGCAGCCGAGTTTTTGGTGGAAAACCGCGGTAAACTTAAAACAGATGTTTATAGAGTACCAAAAGAATTAGATGACATGATTGCCGAGCTAAAACTTAAATCGCTGGGTATTTCTATTGATACTCTGACCGAAGAGCAGAAAATCTACTTAGTCTCCTGGAAAGAAGGGACATAGATTTAAAATTACTTAGCAATAACTTCTATCACGCAACAGCTTCTCTGTCATATCGCGACCTGTTTTTCCGGGGTTTGTCGGATCCCATACTTGCTCCATTGAACTTAAAAATGTGCTCCAAAGGGCTCGTGCCCTGTTAGGTAATCCTGCGTCTTTTAAATGCTCTACTGCGACTCTGGCGTGCAGGATATTGATCCTGCCGGAAACGTGAGGGTCTCCAAAAAAGGTAGCGCAACTTGTCAGTGCTGTTAAGGCAGAAACTTTAGAGCTAATTAATGATAACTCCGGTGTAGTTGCAGGGGGGCCGGGATTTTTAAATGCTTGATCAAAATTAGCTATCATTTTTTCTATATAGCTACTCCCTAGTTCTCCTTCAATAATTTTGGTAATACGATCATTAAGAAAATTAAATGCTTTATTAAATGGTTCTTTCCAGCCTACTTCTGCTCCGCCACAACAGTCACATTTGCCATGCCATCTAGCCAAATCTCCGTGAAGACAGCTCCAAGCTGATCTATCCCAAATCCTACCTTCAGCTATCGTCACCTTATTAAAATCAATCTCATTTATGGAAATAGGCTCTATACCCGCCTCTGGTAGAGCCCGATTTATCAGTGTATCAATGAAATCACCGCCCCACTGCATATGATGACCAAATGTTTCACCATCGGTATAACCCATCAAAGGAAAGCCATTTCTTAACCTATCAAGAGCGGGTCGAATTACCAAATCCCTAAATTTATAGGCATCATCCCTTAAGGGATGATCTTTATCATCTTCAAAAGCTAATTTGTGAGACAATGCCTGATCATATGTCAGAGCTAGTATAGTTTCTCCGCTTGGCGGTTTAATTCGCGTTGGCACATTATTGGGATCGCTACCGTCATTTAGTACTACCTGATTCGGAGCACAAATGAAGCCTTCAATCCCATTCTTAATTAAAACTTCCAGAGTTTCCGTATCAACAGCAGCTTCCGGCAACCAAATAAACCTGGGATTTTTACCGGTAATATCAAAAAACCTTTTAATCCCTGCTCCTATTACTATTTGTTTATCAACTCTCGATAAATCCGGTAATAATGGATGAATATACGCATCTGCCACTCCACGAGTCGCCATGTTGACCCTTATCTCAGCCACTGTCTCCGGATATTTATCTGCCAGAGCACATTCCAAGGCTCCCTGAAAATCAAATGAAGTCTTTTTAAAAACACCCTTTCTGGCTTGGGGGGTATAAGATTGCTCTGCTATGATCCCGGTCCAATCTAAACCTTGAGGGTCAGTACAGATACCTTTGAACCGGCTATGATTACTTTCCCGAAGAGGATTATAATAATGTCCTGCTAGCACAATTTTCTCAGGCATATTTAAGCGGTCGGCTATGCTATACTTTCAATGTGGCAGATTTAGTATTCCTTGTCAAATAATTCATTATGCGCTTCTTTATTGCCCTGGAAATACCGAAGGAGAATTTGGCTGAGTTTCAAGCTATTCAAGATAGTTTGCATACATTAATTCCTCAAGCCAAATTAACCGCCCTGGATAAAATCCACCTTACCCTGGCCTTTATCGGAGAGAAGCAGGAGGAACTGGAAACTAAACTGGTTCAGATAATTCATTCCTCTGTAGAAAAGATACCGCCATTTGAAGTAACCCCTGCCTATATTGACGGCTTTCCAAACATTCATCACCCGGAGGTTTTATGGGTAGGGGTCAAAGGTGATATTGATAAAGTTTTATTAATCCGGGAAAGCATCAAGGATGGACTAGAAAGCCTGCGCCTGCCCACAGATGAACGCAGGTTTGTTCCCCATATTACCGTGGCTAAGCTGAATAATAACTTTCGGGTTGATAGAAATTTAGAGGTAAAGTTAGAAGAAATTATGGTCACCCAGATTGAACCAATCCGGATTTCCTCCATCAAGCTGTTCCAGTCCATCCCGCAAAACGGCCTCCATACCCACAACACCCTGGCAGAAATTAAGCTTTTTTAGTCTTTTGGCGTTTATTGTGAACAACCACAGCCAAAACTACTCCCCCAATAATTGCACCTATAGTTAGGTATTTCTTAGTATTGTCTACCTCATCTAGTCCAATCTCCTGAATCTGGGAAACTCCTAACCGTCTCATAGCTACTCTTACCGCATCCTCGCTGCTTTGTTCTGTCGTATGCCGGATAATTGCTTGTCTAATTTCTGCTGCTTTAGTCATTATCTTGCCTCCGCCCACAACTGGAATTTGCGGATCATTAAAAACTATCCCATCTAAAGTATCATTAAATTCTGCTAAATAAGGTCGCATAAGTGAGGTATGTAGTGGAAACTCGGGATCGCTGAACATAGCTCCACTGCAGGTACCTCTGGCAATCGCCAGCGCTCTTGATCCTTCGACAACTACCCGCATGGTAGCCCCAAGACTCATCACCCCAGCTTCATGCACAGCACAAAGTATACCTGAATCGCCGCTGCCTACCACTGATGGCTGATGACCTCCTTGGCGAAAAGCTTCTGCTCTAACATAATTATCAACAAATCTGCCTAGTCGCCCAAAAATCACTCTGTCGATCTCATCATGACCTAATCTCCTATTTAGATTACTAATAGAGGAGGAAACCGAAGTCTCCTGTAATGCATCATCGAGCAGTTTTTTCCTCTCCTTAGATAATACTTTCGACAATAAACGCTGGTTAATTTGGAAAGACTCATCTGTATGAAGATGAAACATTATACCCAATCCACTAGCTTTCTTTGGCTCTTTCGGAAAAAACAAACTCCAAAATCTATCTTTTAAACCTACTCTTCTTTCTGTCATTTTAGGTTATTCCACTCTAGTCTGATCCAAAAAGAACGTGGGGTTAATCTTTGATCCAGCCCTGTTTCTGAAGCTCTTTGATCCATTCCCTTCTTTTATCCGATTTACAGGCTTTGCAGTAATCCCGCTCACAAAAAGAAAGCTCGCCGGTCCTTAAAATCCTCTCCATTTTATCTTTGAAAAAATCCTCCAGATTCTTCATACTGCTTACATCAAACTCTTCATAATAAGAATCATTGCCCGGATTATGCCAGAGTCTGACCGCAAACCTGATTTTCTGATAACCTAAGTCTGAGAGCTCTTTGGCAGAAAGCAGGGTATAGACTTTAGGCATCAAATCCATATCCAAGTAAGCAGTTGACTCATCTCCTTTTTGCAAATATTTATAATCCACCACTTCCGGTAAGCTATCACTGCCCATCTCAATACTGTCCGGCCCTCCCCAGATTTTAAGTAACTCCTGGCCTGCTACCACATATTCCCAAAACGGCTTAAGTTTCCTGGTGGTAGGCGTACTCACCATTTTTCTGTATTGCCCGCTAATCCCCTGATGATAGTTTTTGAAGACTGCCTTGGCTTTTTCCGCTACCTCCGGTGTTAAAAAATCCAGCTGGGCTCCGTAAAAAGAGTTTTTACCCTTTTTCTCCACCTCGCTTCTAATTTCTGCCTCGGCTGCCTTAACCAGGTTCTGTAAATACTCAATAGGTTGGTCGTAGGCTTTTGAACTGTGTAGTTTTTTTATAGCCAAATCAAGCAAAGAACCAACCGCCTGTCCCGGGCTGCCCTCAGCCAGTTCGTATTTCTTACCCAGGTGATGATTAACAAAAAACCTAAAAACACAGGAGTCAAAATCATGAAAATCACCTAAAGAAAAGCAGTGGGTACGGGGAATATTCATCCAAACCATGAGCGTATGGTACACCTTAATAAACCTCAGTACAAGATCAACTTCCCGTGTCAGTACATTGTCAGTACAAATGTGGTATAATATTTTTATGAGAAAAGTATTTAAAAATGGTAATTCTTTAGCTGTCACAGTCCCCAAAGTATATGCTTACAACTTAAGCATCAGGGACGGATCACGGGTGGAGTGGAAACAGACAGAAGCAGGCCTACTACTGGTGCATGAGAAGAAAACCAGAAAGCCTACCGATATCGATCCTGAAGTAGCAAAGATTATTAAAAAGCTCTCTAAAAAATACGCCGGGGTATGGCAAGATCTGGCAAGAGTATAATCCACTATTTATCTGAAGCAGAAATAATTGCTATCAACGAAGAGATGGTTTCGGAGTTCGGCGGAATCCACGGTGTCAGAGATTTAACATTACTTAGATCAGCTATAGGTAGGCCCCAAATGTCAGTTGGATTCCAAGATGCTTACAAATCTCTTTTCGATAAAGCTGCCGCGCTTTTGCATTCTATTATTAATAATCATCCATTTTTAGATGGCAATAAAAGAACCTCTCTTTTTTCTGCCATTTCGTTTCTGGAACGTAATAAATGGAGTGTAGAATTTAAAAGAAAAGAAGCAGTTAAATTTACCAGGAAAGCGCATAATGAGGATTACTCTGTTGAACAAATCTCCAAATGGCTTAAAGAGCATTCTGTTAAAATATCCCCATGATTATCTTAGGAATTGAAACTTCTTGTGACGAAACAGCAGCTGCAGTCTTGACGAACGACGCAAAACGAATAACGATTTTATCCAATGTTGTGGCGTCCTCGGCTGCCCTTCAAGCTAAATATGGCGGCGTCATCCCGGAACAGGCTGCCAGAGAACAGATAAAATCTATTATTCCTGTTATCCAAGAGGCACTTTCTGAAGCATTTCCCCAACTACCAACTACTAACTACCAACTACATATTCCTATTGATGCGATTGCGGTTACCTCTGGCCCCGGCCTTATCGGCTCGCTTTTGGTAGGGGTAGAAACTGCCAAAGTTTTGGCTACAGTCTGGAATAAACCTTTAGTCCCCATAAACCACCTAATTGGACATTTTTATGCAAATTGGATTGGAGGTAAAATCCCCACTTTCCCATGCATAGGCCTACTGGTTTCCGGCGGGCATACTGATTTAGTTTTATTTAAAAATCATGGCAAATATGAATATCTTGGCGGCACCAGAGATGATGCAGCTGGGGAATGTTTTGATAAATGCGCCAGACTTTTAAATCTTCCTTACCCAGGAGGCCCGGAGATTTCCAAATTAGCCTCGCAAGGCGACACCTTGAGTTTCAACTTACCCAGACCCATGATAGATAGTAAAGACTTTGATTTTTCCTTTTCCGGCTTAAAAACTGCGGTGGCTAATTTAATCCACACCTTCGAGGTGAAAAAAAGCAGCTACACCTCGAAGGTGAAATGCGATTTAGCTGCAGGCATCGAACAGGCCATTGTTGATGTTTTAGTTGCTAAAACCCTCAAGGCTACCCAAAAATATAAAGTCAAGCAAATTATAGTAGCCGGCGGAGTAGCTGCTAACCGGAAACTAAAAGATGATTTAAGATTTATAAGTAATGATTTAAGAATAGATGCAAAGCTGCATATCCCACCGCCTGAACTCTGTACCGACAATGCCGCCATGGTTACCTCAGCCGCCTTTTTTAACTACCACCCCACTGACCCTTTGACTCTGCAAGCCAACCCTAATCTTTCTCTGTAGAATTGACAGTAAACTAATTAATTCCTATAATACTGTGCCTATGCGAGAAAATCTAGAATCCTTTAAACTAATACGACCAATAGAACTCAAGGCTAAAGATGTAAAAGTGTGGCATGGTCAAAACATGCAGCCCTTCGATCTAAAAGGATGCGATCGAATATTTATCTTTAGGAGTATCCTCCCGGGAAACAATCGGCCCAGAAGATACATCGAATTTCACTGTGGCGATACTACCAGCGCCACTTACCGTTTAGACAAGGAGATCTTTTATATAACTGGTCAAGGCATCCTCCCTCACCTTGATTCTAGTTTCAACTAAACAACTCGTCTTTTAACGCATAGAGACTGTGCTTGACTCTCAATTTCTCCGCCTCCTAAGTTAGGGGAGTTGACAGAATCGACTAATCAACCTATAATTATTTTGTAGTCCTTATGGGCTATTTATTTATGTTTGAACTAGAACCACCACCTGGAGACAGAGAATATTTGTTCGGGCCTACTGATAAATTGTTGATAGTCAAGGGTCGGGATATTACCCAAGAGCAAGGATGGACTCGTTGTCACCGCGTAATAGACGATAAGGAAAACGAGATATTCTGGCTGAAAGGCTTGGGCTTAAAAACAGCGGAGCATCAACTTGAGGACACTAACATATATCGTATGTACTTCCCCCCAACTACCGAACTACCTGTCACCCAGTTTGATACTGTAGTCAAAGAAAGCCTAAATTGCAAAAGCCTCTGGGGCCCCTACAAGGCAACATTAGACCCTTTACTGATAAATAATATGTATTTTGCAGAGACATTTTGTCATCCTGCAATTGAAAAAACTGATCCGGAAAGACCTACAAGTTAAAGTTAACACCCCCAGTCTATCCAATTGACCTTAGAAGCTACAAACCATATACTAACCACATGGACAAGGTATATAAACAACAAGCGGTGGAAGAAAAATGGTACAAATTCTGGGAAGAGTCAGGCTTTTTTAAAGCTGATCCAGATTCGGACAAAAAACCTTATTCACTACTTATGCCTCCTCCCAACTTAACTGGAGAGCTGCACCTCGGACAAGCTATGCAGCACGCAATTTTAGACGCCATCGCCAGATTCAAAAGAATGCAAGGCTTTGATGTGTTACTTCTCCCGGGAGTAGATCATGCCGGCATTCAATTCGAAGGGACACTAAACAAAATACTTTCCAAAGAAGGATTGACTAAAGGAAAACTTGGCCGGGAAAAATGGTTGGAAAGGGCCTGGAAATATAAGGAAGAGGTCTACCAGTCGTTTCATAAAACCTGGACTGCTTTTGGCCTTTCCGCCGACTGGTCCAGAGAAGTCTTCACCTTGGAACCAAAGGTGCGAAAAGCTGTTTTCGAAGAATTTAAAAAATTTTGGGAGGAAGAGCTGCTTTACAAAGGCGCCTATATTATTCAGTGGTGCCCCAAATGCGGTACAGCTATTGAAGATTTGGAAATGGAATACCAGGAAAGAAAAGAGAAGTTATTCTTCGTTAGATACCAGATCAAGAACACAAACGACTTTATTGCTATTGCTACTGGCCGGCCGGAAACAATTTATGCCGATACCGGCATAGCCGTTTATCTTAACCATCCTAAATTTGCTAAATTAATCAGTAAAAATGCCATCAACCCCCTAAATGGCAATGAATTGCCTATCTTTGAGGATAAGCGAGTAGACAAAAAGTTTGGGACAGGAGCTTTAAAAATTACCCCCGGCCATGACCCCTTAGATTTTGAAATTGGTAAAGATCATCATCTACCAACCCTCCACGCTGTTGATAAAACCGGACGCATGACCGAACTAACACAAGATTTAGTAGGACTTAAGATCGAAGAAGCCAGACAAAAGTCAGTTGAAAAACTTGAGCAATTAGGTGCCATTGAGAAAACAGAAGATTACATCCACTCTGTTCCGGTTTGCGAAAGATGTAAAACCACCGTCGAACCCCTAATCTCTGAGGAGTGGTTTGTCAAAATGAAGCCTTTGGCAGAGAAAGCTTTAAAAAATATGGATAAAATTAACTTTTTACCTAAAAATTACAAAAAGATTTTATCCGACTGGTTAAAAGAAATTCATGATTGGTCAATTTCCCGCTCTCTTTGGTGGGGCCACCGGATCCCGGTTTGGTATTGCCAAAAGTGCAACCCCAACCATTTGGTAGGTAAGGACAAGGACATGGTTATTTCAATAGAACAACCCGATAAAAACTGTCAAACTTGCGGACAAAAACATTGGGTCCAGGATGAACAAGTTTTGGATACCTGGTTTTCTTCCGGGCTTTGGCCGATGGCCACTTTAGGTTGGTCTGATAACACTCAGGAGCTTAAAAAATACTACCCTTGGGATTTTGAAACCTCAGCCCCGGAAATCAAGTTTCTCTGGATCGCCCGGATGATTATGCTGGGGCTTTGGTTTAAAGATGAAATCCCCTTTAAAAACATGTTCTTTCACGGCATGCTGCGGGACTTACAAGGCAGAAAATTCTCCAAGTCTTTAGGTAACGGCATCAGCCCCTATGATTTGGTAGAGAAATGGGGAGTTGATGCCACCCGGATGGCTCTTTACGGTTACTCCATTCCCGGCAGGGATGGCCGGACCTCCAGACAGCTCATGGATGAGCGGTGCAAAAACTTCCGCAATTTCGGCACCAAACTAAAAAACATCTACCGCTTTATTATTGAGCTAAAGCCGCAAGCCATAAAAAACAAACATGCCACGGCCGTGGGTAATTTGAAAAATACAGATGACAAGAAAATCATGGAAGAGTTGAATAAAACCATCCAATCTGTGACTAAAAACCTTGAAGGTTTTAAGCTACATCTGGCTACAGATGCTTTATATGAATTCATCTGGCACAAATTTGCTGATGTTTATATTGAAAAATCTAAAGCTAGGCGTGCTGAAGCTCAACCAATTTTAGAATATGTTTTCAGAATCAGCCTGGAACTACTACATCCATTCATGCCATTTATTACAGAAGAACTCTGGCAAAAACTGCCCCACAAGGGCAAATCAATCATGCTAACAAAATGGCCCAGGGCTTGACATTAAACGGCAAAACAGATACTAATTGATTATATGGCTCACAAGTGGAACATCGCAAATCTCTTCTCAGACAATATCAGGAAGGCCTCCAAGACGTCGCCGAGATGGTTGGCACAGAGTTGAATCGAAGCTCTCGCAGAATATTGCAAATGGTTGGTGGCACTAGACACGATCAGAGTATATCCATTAGAGCAAAACAAATAACTGATGCCGTAGTGCTATGTGAAGTAGGAATATTTGGTTCGTCAGGTGAATTGGTAGCTAAAGCGGATTTAGTAAATGCAAGCTTTCTATTTCAATCTAGAGGCGGAGTTAGATTGGAGGATGTAAGTAGAAAGACTTCTTTCGAGATACGCCCTGACTTATCAGCTGCTATTTGCCGGCCGTAGGCACGATTCCCCGCAAAATTAACGCAGAATTGACGCAAAGTTATTATTTTGAAGCTTCTTTTTTATTTTCTTCACCCTC
Organism: Candidatus Daviesbacteria bacterium RIFCSPHIGHO2_01_FULL_40_11; assembly: GCA_001776635.1. Taxonomy (GTDB): domain Bacteria; phylum Patescibacteriota; class Microgenomatia; order Daviesbacterales; family UBA10151; genus UBA10151. The sequence goes on from MFCP01000026.1 coordinate 16,615, forward strand.
AGATGGTTGTTCTACGCCTTCAGGCTTTTCTTCAACCACAGCTCCTTCAGCAGCTTCTTCACCTTCCCCGCCAGCTGGCGGGGCTCCTGCTTCAGCAGCCTCCCCTTCTACTCCAGGAGCGGCCTCAGCGGCTACAGCAGCCGCTTCCGCAGCTTGCTCTTCCAAAAGCTTCTCCATCTCAGCCGTGACAGCCGGGGCTAATTTCACCACTATTTCTTCAGCTGGCGTATGGATGGCCAGTTTACTTCTGTCATAGCTTAACTGGCCTACTATAATAGCATCATCAATATTTTTCAAAGAAGTAATATCAACCTCAATCTTCTCTATCAAATCCGTAGGGAGAGCTTCTACTTCCAGCTCATTCAAGGTTTGCAGCACAATTGTTTCCCCTAAGTGCACGGATTCCGGCTGCTCGCCAACTAAAACCAAAGGCACCGGCACCTTAACTTTTTGGGCCAGGTTAACCTGGTAGAAATCAATATGGATAGGTTCTCCGGAAACCGGATCATATTGCACTTCCCGCACCATCACCGGCCTGACTTTTTCAGCTCCTATTTTTAGATCAATTAACCCTGTCTCCCCTGCTTCCTTAAAAGTTTTTAGGAAAGTTTTCCCATCTACTGACACATGTTCAGTTTCTAAACCCTTGCCAAAAACATGGCCGGGTAACTTGCCATCTTTTCTTAAATTCTTAACTTTTTTGCCTAAGATTTTTCGCTCTTCGGCTTGCAAACTTAATCTGTCCATGTTCTTTAGTGAAGGTAATTTATCACATTTGAGCTTCCTGTTCAAGCCTCCGGCCTCAGGCCAAATCATGGGGTATCTAGTTGACTAGGATCAATTTTTATTTTTAAGTTTAGTGACTCTACCGTACATTCATTCCCTGTACAAGCTACCCTCTTTTCCTGGCCGTTTTCATCCTGCTCAGTAATTTCAAAGGCATTGTATATTTCCTGACTTGCCTTTGACTTAAAAATCTGTTTGGTTTGAACCAGGTAAACTCCAACTGCCAACCCTAAAATAAGAAAGACCGCAAAAATGAGAGCTTTCTTGCTAACATTTACTCCTGCTATATTCACAACTAATAAACCTCCTTTCTTTATCTTAAACTAATGGATTTCCTAAGGACAAAGATCCCTTTCTACTTGATCAAAGACATAAGTGCAATTTGGGTAAGAATCCGGAGAGAATTTATGGATACAGGAATCAACGTTGGAATCAAAGTAATATAGATCATCACATTGCCCCTCAACCTGAGACGCTGGTGCAGATTCTGTAGATGGCTCCGGCGCAGAACACCAGGAAGCACAACCCTCATCATATTGAGACTCAACAACAGATGTGTAGTTACCACAACTATCTTGAGATATCTCTCGTGAAGTATTGCAAGCAGTACATTCATTGTAGCGTCTTACTTCTGTACAACCAGGGGCTGACGGAGAGTTTGGCTGGTAGTTAAAAATATAGGCAAGGTTGCGGCTACTGCCATCGGAGTAATAAACCACCACCGGAATAGAAAAAACCTGGGGTTGACCGGCCACACCCGGAAGGTCTAACCCAAAGCCGGAGTCAAGTTCAGTCGGGTCAATCTCCTGTTCATTAACAGTTACTCTAACTATTTTTTTGTTGGATTCAGGATCGGCACTGGAACACCAAGATGCGCAGGCAGGATCGATGCCCGGATTAATCTCAGTATTATCAAATTGACCGCAGCTATTTTGAAGTACTTTACGGGACTTGTTGCAAGCAAAACATTCATTGTATTTAGGAACAAAATCCCCACAAGCAGAAACCGGTGTTTCTGTAGGTTGAGGCGTAAAAGTTGATTCTGTCGTCGGTAGCGGAGTGGGCTGGATCGAAGGCTGGGAAACAGGAGAAGGACCCAAAGAAGGATTTGTGATCCTAGGCTGGTAATTAATCTGGAAGGCAGAACGGATTATTTCTCCATCAGAGTATTCAATTACATAAGGAAGGCTAAAACCTTGCGCTTGTCCGACAATACCCAGCAAACGCATTATGATTTCTTGAGGATTATTCAAATCTATCTCCTGGTCTTGCCCATTAACAGTAATGGTCATCCTGACAACCTTTTTAATCATCTTTGCTTGAATTTTAATACCGGCTACTGTAACCATTTCGCCATCTCTCATCTCCAGCGGTTCATAATCTTTGTACTCTTCACCGGTAATGGCTCTGACAAAAACCCGTCTTGTAGGGGAAGGAATTAAGGTACTGAGTTTCCATGTCACGGTTTGCCCGCTAGGGTTGTTAATGGTCATAGTTGAACTACCTGCATCTGTCGGTGCATTATCGCTCCTAAAATCAACATAGTTGGAGATTAAAACCTGAGTTGGTTCGGATACAGAACTTGGAGTAGGCATACTGCTGCTGTAAGGTGTAGGTACCCAGGTCGGCTCAACGCTCGAAGATGGAACAGGAGTGGGTTTTACAGTCGCACTACTAGGACAACTAACAAGCGGACCACAAGAATAAGCGCAACCTGCAGTCGGATTTAAGCAAGTATCGTTTATCCAAGTACAGGTACTGGTATCACTGGTATAACCACTGTAACATTGACCATCTTGACTATAAACACAATTATCAGCGGGGGCAGGGCAACTAATTGCTGGCGAGGGAGTTGATCCTGCTGTACCGGACGCCACTGGAGTAGGAGAAGGATTTGATTCTAAACTGCCGGATGGGAAAGGTGTCGGCTCGGCGGTTCCTATAGTGGTTGAAATTGGTATCGGTGTAGGTGATAATTCTGTATCTTTAGGACAACGGGAATGATTAAAACGCTTGTTAAAAGTTACCGGCCTAAAGCTCTGTTCAATATAATAAGTAATTGATTGACCTTCAAACGATTCGCTATCCTCGCCAGGCAGAAAATCAAATACAAATTTGTATTTATCCCCGGGTTTGGCAGATATTACAGTATAGCTTAATGTTCCCTCGCCTTTATCGTCTGCCTTGCCCTGTACTAAAACAGCTTCCCCTTGACCGTCTCGAAAGCTGACCGACGCTCCAGGCAGCGGTTGGCGATCATCCCCACAAGTGACCTGGAAATTCATCGTTAACATAGAGCTGGTAGTAAACGCTTCACCCTGAATAATGATTTCTTGCGGAGCTGTAACGGTTACATTATTAGCGGTAATAACTTTTAGTCTCGCTTTTTGCTGAACATCTGCTTCAACCGCATCTTTATCAACCTGCACCTCAATGGATCTGTCTGACTTTTTTATAATTTGTGTTTTTAAAGTACTTGAACTATCTTCCGGATCAAATTCGCCGGGAATGTAAAGAACCACATCCTGAACTAATTGCAGGTTATCACCTATGATCTCCAAAACATCCTTAGTAGGTATCACACTAGAGCTAACTTGCAGGATTTTTACATTTTTCGGCTGCTCAATAGGAGTTATTCCGGGGGCAACTTTAATTATTTTAGGCGTAATTGTAAATTCAGGAGATTGCGCGCTTTGTCCATTTCCCTTAATCAGTCTAATTTTCCACTGATTACTTAGTTCTGTTCCATCAACAGCATCCTCATTAATTTTAATCTCAATTGTATTTTCTGCCCAGCTTGAAACACTGTAACCCGTGATATACAACCCAAGAGCAGCTGTGTTGTATATCTCTACCCTACCCGGTGAATAACCAAAACCCTGACCTGCTAGAGTGACTGTACTTCCTGCCTGGATTGGTGACGGATATATATGATTTATCTTTACTTGAAAGCTGCCTGGATCTGCAGGCGAAGGGGCGGAATCGCCTTGAGGATTAATAAACGGGCTTTGATAAAGCTTCCAAATCTCCGGGTTGTAAACTGAATTATTAAAACCCAGGAAAGGAAAGTCTAAGCCAACTATTCCGCCAGTCAAATTACTTCCATAACCCATAACACTTCCGGTCCATTCAGAGATACCCGGTAGCGGTTCTGGTGCCCCGGTTACGCAGTCAATGGTGCTGACAATTGTACAAGGATGCCCTTTGGCATAACCTGACTCAACTAAACCAAAGGCATGCCCCAACTCATGAGCTACTATAAAATCTCTGTTCGCCATGGGGTCATTGAGAGCAAAAAAGGCCATACCGGAATCTTTGCTTATTGCTCCGCCTTGTGACATCACCCCGACCAAAAGCCCTCCCAATATCCAGACAGCCTTAACTACTCCTGCTTCAGGCTTAATGAGCTTGTCTCCACCAAGGTTCCGGTATATATCATACATTGATGGGGCGATTCCCCTTTCCGAATTCTTATCTGAATAAACAACATCTATAACATCATCATAACTAAATGTTTTCCCATTGAGTTTAGCCGCATAGAACTTTTGAGCAGCTTTAAAAGAGCTGATAACGTCTCTTCTGGCGTCCCCTAATCCTGTTATACGATCATAATCTTTCAAATCCGCCGGTACTAAAATAATTCCTTTAACTTTATATTCAGAGGCATAGACTGACGGGACTAACCTCACAATAAAAGTTAGGCAGATAATAAAACAGAATATTTTAGAGAGGTATTTCATCAGCTTCCCGGCATTACTCCTGTCCAGATAACCTTATTACCTGGCCAAACTACCCGAACTATTAATCCTGGTTTGTATAATATTCCAAAACCAAGTCGGTACTCTCCTTCTTTGGTTTGGGAAAACTTCTTTAGTTGTGTTTTCCAACCGCTTTGCAAAACTAGCTTCTCAGAGGAAAGTACCTCTATCTTATAATCCAAGTTTTCCAGAGATGACTGTGGTTGTTTAGGTAATAAAGGAAAAGGATCACCCTCGGAAAGGCCGGTTTTTAACTGGTTTGTGGTACCGGTTTGCGGATTATATACTAGATAGACATAGAAAATACTGGGATGCTCGCTTCCGACCAAATTAGTTATTTTACCCTGGCTAACTATTTTGGGAGCAGTTTGGAAACTCGGATTTAAAAAAGAAAACTTCTGTTTAATCTGATCTCTAAAGAAAAAGGTGACCAAAGGGATTGAAATTGAAAGAATTAGGCATAAAAATATAATTAATAAAAGTCTCTTATCTTTAAAAGGAGTAAATCCTGGACCCATAAATCCAGTGTAGGAGCTATCGAAAATAATGTCAACTTAGCTTAGGCAAAACCTAGGACCGCTACTCCGCCTAAAAGAATAATTGCTCCAATCAATACTTGCAGCCTGGCTTTTATATTTGTAACCTCTTTAAAGTAAAACAGCCCCCACAAAACTGCCACTAGCACTGCCATCTGGCTGATCGGACCCATTTTTGACAAACCAATTAATGAAAGCGAAACCAGCGATAATAAATTACCTGCGTTCCAAATCAATCCGCTTAACAAACTTTCAGTAATAGCTTCTCTTTTAAATTCTGCTCTTTTGACTACAAAAATAATTAAGCCGGAAAAGAATATCCCCAAACAAACCGGAAAGAATAAATCAAGGGCATTAACATTACTCATCTTTAAAGGAACCCACTGGCTACCCCATATCAGGCCGGCTGAAATTGTTGCCAGTAACCCCATTTTGATATTTTGACCCCCTGTAATGCCGATAGCGCTTATTAACACAACTCCTGATATAATGAGTCCAATCCCCAAAAATCCCATTAGCAGTCCTGAAGGCAACTCGTTAAAAATCAGAGCTCCCCATAAAAAAGATAAAATTACAACAAATGAAGCTATTATAGGTACAGCTCTTGAAAGCCCCAAGCTTGATATGGCAACTAAAGCTATTGTATTGGCAGTTGCCCATAATACTCCGCTAAAAAGTCCATATGCATTTAAGCTTAAAGGGTATCCTAAAATTAGTGACAGCAGTAAGCCGGAAAGTCCTATTCCAACCGCCATTACAGCTTGAAACTGAGTTAAATTTAAACTGCCGGATTTTTTAAAAGGGACCATGTACGATCCCCAACACAAGGCAGCCGCGGCGGCTGCCAAAACCCCTAAATTATTCATTTTCTAAATTCTACCTCAAAACTCCTGTCAACGGATAGATCCGTAGAGATCGTCTGCTCCTGAGGCCCGATATTTTGTGTTTGACTTGAAGCTATTTTAAAACTCAGGGGGTAACTAATTGTCCACTGGAAAGGATCTCTGCCGGTACCTGCTTGCTTAACCACATCCAACCTGTAAGTGGCACTATCCCTCTGGAACTCTAACTTTACCGGCACCGAATAATCTAACACCAGTGTTTTTTGCTCCTTTGGGGCAAGTTCCAAAAGCATCGAATAACCGCTTCTTCCGAAATCCACAAAACTGCTGACACTTTTTGTAATATCAGTCTCTCCCCATAAAACCCGGGTGAGTTGGCTGCTGAATGGGAGATAAATCCGCATTCTATTTTTATACTTCCCCCCGGGGAAGGTATCGGACGGGCTTCTGTTAGTATAATTTATGCGCAGGCGGTGTTGAATCTCTCCAAATTTTCCCACCACTGTTTCTAAATTGTAGCTTCTATCAAGATAATAATTCACTTTATTGGCCCCCAAATTTGCCTCAACCGAACTCAAAAAATCCTGATTTGTGTTTTGATCAGTTTGGCGGGGCAGAACGTGTGCCCAGTTTTGGGAAACTATGAATGAAAAAAGCTTAGGATCATTTAAATAAATACTGATGTGTTTTTCGTCTAGAGATTTACCTAAGGATGAAATAATCCCCGGCCAATTATTTTGAGGCAAGAAAAATATTTTTTCAAAAACTGCGTTGGTTAGGGCTGTTAAAAAGCTTTTTTTAGCTTGAGTTCCTGGGAAAAAACTCAGTTCCGCATGAGTCACCGCTTTCTCAAAAAGATTTTCTGAAGTTATTTTTTCTTTATAATCTGCAAGCTCTACTCCCCCAATACTTGATAACAACCCTTCCATTGCCGAGATATCTATGGCCACCACTCCTTCAACTCTTTCGCCTGTTTCTTTAGTGTAAAACCACTGCGCTTGCCGTGCGCTAGTGGGAAAATCAGACTCCCAATTTGAATCTCGCAAAAACCAATCCTTTTGGCCCAGATCCTCTTTAATCTCTTTCGGAGGCTCAACATGAAAACCCAATTGCCCATCTATCGCATAGATGTCATTAACTTCCAATTTCTTAAGCTTCCCATTTTCAAAAGCAACCTTGGCAAAAGAACCAATAAAACCTCCGGCAGGCCGAAGCTCCATATTATTTTGTAATAGTATTAGATAGTTTTTAGTCCCATCTAAAGCAACCAGTTTTGGGAGTAAGACACTCATAGCCTCAGCCTTATCCACCAGATTACTGTAAAGCGCAAGTTTCCCAGAGAGGCTGGTTACACTTCGGGCAAGAATCGGAGGGAGTTCTTTATTGAAATATCCGCTTTTTATCAGGGCATGAGCTTTATCTAGATCCTCACTAGCCGAGGTTAATTCAAGCTTTGCATAGTCAAAATAACTAGACGGCGACTCGGTTAATTCACCTGTCACTGCACTTATGCTTCTAAGAAGCGCCTGCATACCTGAGACGCTACTCCTGGCAGAGGTGACAGAAAGAATGGATAAATTTAAAAGATTATCACCCAATTCAAACTGCTGCTTAAAAAGATTTGTTTTCCGAATCGGTTCCAAGCTGTCAAAGATAGATTTAGCCTCTGATACAGCTGCCTTTGCCCCATTTATATTCCTCAAGCTCTTACCAAACTCCCCCTTTTCTAAATTCTTTAGTCCTTCACCGAGTTGATAGCGAAAACTCAAGATTCCCCACCCTAAAACCAAACCAGGCCAAATTAAGGAATATGTAATTAGAGCAACTATTAAAATCAAATATATTTTAGATAAATGTACAGGAAATTTTGGTAACCCTCCCCTCTTTTTTGTCTCTGTCCCCTCTCTGGATCCATCTCCAATATCTTGCTTGAGTACCTTAAGTGCTTTCTTTTTCTCTTCGTCCCAGCTTTCTTCCTTTTGCTTAGTCTCCACCCTACTGCTTTCCTCTTCCAATTTAGGCACATGAATCTCGTTATCCTTGAAATATTGCAGGGTTTTTCTAAAACCGACAACAAGATCTGTTTTCGGATACCAATTTAATGTCTTGATAGTTTTGTCAAGATTTGGGGTTGACCAAGGCGGTAATTCTGAAGGGACGAAATTTCTACTTTCATACCAAACTGGGTCGAGAAGTACCTGTTTCGCTTCTGCAACTTTGACAGGAGTGGGCAGTACTCCGTCAAAGATTTTTTGAGCTGTGCTACCTGCAAATATAGTTCTAACTACCAAATCTACCACATCTGAAACATATAAAGCTCGCGAGGAAAATTCCAAAGTAACATCTTTTTGTAAATCATCTGTTAAAGCCTGCTGAATTAATCTGATTAGCGGATCCTTCGTTTCAAAATCCATTCTGGGGCCATAAACAGGACCCAGTCGCAACACCCTTGCGTTTAAATTATTCTCTCCTGCAAACTTTGCAATTTTTTTCTCTGCTTCCTTAAACCAGCTTATGCTTCCACCGTCGCTTCCTCTTTCGTAAAGATTAATTGACGAAACCAAGAGACATCTGCACTTATTTTTCTTAAAAAGTTCTAATACTCTCTCCAAACTCCATTTCCCGGGAGAAACGATAAATAAGTAGTCAAGCCTCGGTAAACTTAAGTCTAGCTCGTCCGGGGATTTAATTAACAGGTGAAAATTTTTGTTCCCCACAGCCTCATGCAAATTCTGTTTTTTACCGTTTTCCAAATCATCAACTCCTACCACCTGTATCCCCTTAACAAGCAATCTATCTACCAGATGCGAACCTAGAAACCCCGCAGCTCCCACGACTAAAGCCACCGGGTTGTTTCGCGAAAGCAAAATACTATTTTTTTTATTGATAGATTCCCCTATTTCGTCCACGCGTAAATCGTAGCATCCAAAAAATAAATTGCAAGAGTGATCAAAGGTGACATTCTATGTCAATTAACGGGAATCCAGAGCGAAATTGGCTAATCTGTCTGCTTCGGTATTTTTTGATCTTGGCACATGGTTATAAATCACCCCACCTAATTCCAAACTTAAAATCTTTATCTTTTCTATAATTGGTTTAAGATGTACGCTTTTAATTTTAAACCGTCCGGCTAACTGCTCTGCCACTAATTTTGAGTCAACATAAAGCTCTACTGATAAATTACCTTGGCCGTATTTTTCTTTTGTGTATTTTAGCGCCTCATAAACTCCGGTATATTCGGCCACATTATTTGTGGTAATACCAATGTATCTCCCCTCTTCGTAAAGCAGCTTACCCAAACCGTCTGAGATACTAAAACCATAACTTGCATGCCCCGGATTACCACGGGAAGCACCGTCTGTATATATAATCAATTTCATTTTCGTTTAAGCACTAATACTACAACCTGCATTGCCAAAATGAAATACTCGGAAATTACCGTGATCCAGGAAGCAGCAAAATATGAATACTGCGGGATATATAACAAGTTTAAAGTTAAGTTAAAAATTAACCCTAACATGTAAAGTAAGAACATGATTTTATATTTACCCTTGGCAATTAGAATCCACATCAACAAAGATGAAACAAAATAAGCCGGAAACCCTAGGGAGAGAACTTGTAAAGATTCGCTGGAACCGCTAAACCCTCCGCCGGTTAGTATTTTGATAAATAAAGGAGAAAAAATTAAAGTTAAAACAGTCCCCAGCAAAGACAAACCCAAGAGTCCTAAAAGTACCCGCTTCAGTCCATGAAAAGTTTTTAACATCATCGGATAATAAGCATTCATAATGAAAGTCGGCAAAACCAAAGCGGTTTGAAAAACAGAATAAGCCACGTTATAAATCCCGGCATCGCTTAGCGATTTAAAATAAGCTATCATAAATGAATCCACCCGAAAATACAAAACATTTAAAGAAAGTGTCGCTGCCACCGGCCAAGACTGTCTGAATAAATCCTTGGCATACTGGAGATCAATAATGGGAAGGGTGTCGCGTAAAAATTTTCGTATGAGAACTGCCGCCACCAACGCAATTGTCACCCAACTAATTAAATGAGCCAACAATAAAAAATGGATGGGGTAGTAAAAAACAGATAAAAATACAACGGCTATCAAACCTACCAGAGTACCAATACTAGAAGCGATGAC